>CAYSGN010000107.1:0-8489 GCA_964430615.1 uncultured Janibacter sp.
CCACCTCGATCTTCTCGACGGAGGGGGTGTGCACCGGGAAGGTGCGCTCCACGCCCACGCCGAAGGAGACCTTGCGGACGGTGAAGGTCTCACCGATGCCGCCGCCGTGACGGCGGATGACCACGCCCTGGAAGACCTGGACTCGAGAGCGGTTGCCCTCGATGACCTTGACGTGCACCTTGACGGTGTCGCCGGCCTGGAAGTCGGGGATGTCGTCCCGCAGGGACGCCTTGTCGAGCTCGTCGAAACGCTGCATGGCGCTGCTCGCTTCCCACAGGCGCCACAGGTCGCCTGCCCTCGTGTGCTTGAGTGAGGAGTGCGCCCACCGCCGCGCGCCGGAGGCCTCGGGCGAGGCGCCGGCACTCCCCCTGTGGCAGGGGCGGTTGCAGGAGCGCGATGATCGATTCTGCCAGAAAGGGGCCACCCACCGGAAATCGTGGCCGGGAAACCTCGGAGTGGCCGGCTTGGCCCGTCCGGGCCGGGTGATGACGCGGCCAATCCACGTTTTCCCGGCCACGCGAGAACTTCCCGGTCAGTCAGGGCCCGGCGTGCGCCCGTGGGACCGGCCGCCGCTGCGAACGAGGGCGATCATCACGCTCGGCGCGTGAGGTCCACGGTGCCGGGCCCCTCCCCTTCGCCGACGACGCGGTAGCCGGCCTTGCGGTACATCCGCAGCAGGCGGGGCTGGTCCGCGCCGGTGTTGAGCCAGAGCGTGCGCACGTCCGGCGGCGCGAGCGACTCGGCGAAGGCCAGCAGCTCCCGGCCCAGACCGCGCCCCTGCAGGTCCGGGACGACCATCAGCCGCCCGATCTGCCAGGTCGTCGGCTCGGCAGGGTCCCGCCGGACCCGCACCGATCCGATGAGTCGACGGCCGGAGCGGAAGGTGTGGGTGGCCCAGCCGGTGAGGTCGGCTGCGACGGTCCCTGCGTCCTCGGCCGGGGCCCCCCACCAGTTCTTGGGCTCGGCCACCATCTCGACCCAGCAGGCCTTCTGCAGCACGGCCAGCTCCGGGGCGTCGGCCGTCGTGGCCAGGGCATGGTCCAGGTCGGCAAGGCCACCGGTGGTCGCCGACCCGTGCAGCAGGTCGGGGCGACGGGCAGCGGTGCGGGCCAGCCGCTGCTCGTGGCGCCACTTCGCGATGGCGGCGTGGTTGCCGCCGAGGAGCACGTCCGGGACCGTCCGCACCACCCCGTCGCCGCCGTCCCAGGCGGCGGGCTTGGTGTAGATCGGGTACTCGAGCAGGCCCCCTTCGTGCGACTCCTCGACGAGGGACTCGGCGTTGCCGACCACGCCCGGCAGGAGCCGGCCGATCGCCTCGACCATGGCCAGGACGGCCACCTCCCCCCCGTTGAGCACGTAGTCGCCGAGCGAGACCACCCGCACCGGCATGCGCTCGGACGCCCACTCGTACACGCGCTCGTCGATGCCCTCGTAGCGGCCGCAGGCGAAGGCCAGCCACGGGGCCTGGGCCAGCTCGCGCGCCATCGCCTGGGTGAAGGGCTCCCCGCCCGGGCCGGGGACGAGCAGGATCGGCGCCTCCCCGCTCGACTCGTCGGCGCCCGAGAGCACGTGAGTTAGGGCCTCGCTCCACGGCTGCGCCTTCATGACCATCCCGGCGCCACCGCCGTAGGGGGTGTCGTCGACGGTGCGGTGCCGGTCGTGGGTGAAGTCGCGCAGGTCGTGCACCCGCAGGTCGATGATGCCCTCGCGGCGCGCCCGGCCGATGAGCGAGAGGTCGAGCGGCGTGAGGTACTCGGGGAAGATCGTGACGGCGTCGATCCGCACCGGGTCAGTCCTCCACCGAGTCCAGGTCGAGCAGGCCGGGAGGCGCGTCGACGACGATCTGGCCGCCGTCGAGGTCGATCTCGGGCACGATCTGCTCGACGAAGGGCACGAGGGCCTCGGTGCCGTCGGGACGCAGCAGGCGCAGCCGGTCCTGGGCGGCGCCCAGGTCGATCCCGACGACCTCGCCGAGGACGCTGCCGTCGGGCGCGACCGCCTGGAGGCCGGCGAGGTCCTGCTCGTACCAGCCCTCGTCGTCATCGTCGTCCTCCGCCTCGGCCAGCACGAGCCGGGTGCCCCGCAGCGACTCCGCGCCGGTGCGGTCGGGGATGCCCTCGAAGCCGAGCAGCCAGATCCCCCGGTGCACCCGGACCGTGGCGAGGGTCAGCTCACGGGGCACGCCGGAGCCGGGCTCGGCGACGGTCGCGAAGACCGTCCCGGGGACGAGGCGGCCCTCCGGGTCGTCGGTGTGCAGCTGCACGGTCACCTCGCCGCGCAGCGCGTGCGGCTTGCCGATGCGGGCGACGACGGGGCCCTCGGAAGATGTCATGGCCACAACCTACGTGGGTGGGCACCCCCGCGGACAACCACCGGGGACGGCGAAGGGGGCCGTGCCCGCCTCGGCGGACACGGCCCCCTTCGCGATGGGCCGGGGAGGCTCAGCCCTCCCGGTCGGTGTCGACGATGTCGATGCGCACCTTGTCGCCACCGGAGAGCGCACCGAGGACGGTGCGCAGCGCCGAGGCGGTGCGGCCGGAGCGACCGATGACCCGGCCGAGGTCGTCGGGGTGCACGCGCACCTCGAGGACCTGGCCGCGACGCAGGTTCTTGCTCCGCACGACGACGTCGTCCTTGTGGTCGACGATCCCCATGACCAGGTGCTCGAGCGCCTCGTCGAGCACGTCAGGCCTCGGGGGTCTCGGCGGGGCTCTCCTCGGCAGGAGCCTCGGCCGCCTTCTCCTCAGCGGCCTTCTCCTCGGCCGCCTTCTTCTCGGCAGCCTCCTTGTCGGCCTTCTTCTTGGCCGTGATGGCCTCGTGCTCGCCGGCCTCGCTCTCGGAGCCGGCGAGAGCGGCCTCGTAGAGCTCCTTCTTGGACGGCCCGGCCTCCTTGACCTTCACGGTCTCGGTCGGCACCGGCTCGCCCTTGTGCTTCTGCCAGTCACCGGTGAGCTTGAGCAGGGCGGCGACGGCCTCGGTGGGCTGGGCGCCCTGGGAGAGCCAGTACTGCGCGCGCTCGCTGTCGATCTTGACGACCGACGGCTCCTCGGTCGGATGGTACAAGCCGATCTCCTCGATCGCACGGCCGTTCCGCTTGGTGCGGGAATCCATGACGACGACGCGGTAGAACGGTGCGCGGATCTTGCCCATCCGCTTCAGACGAATCTTGACGGCCACGTGTGTGGTCTCCTGTTCATGTGTCGTGAGCGACGGCGAGACCGGGTGGGGACACGCGGGGAACCGACCGCTCGGTTGTAGGCGTCCGCCGCAGCGAGAGGGGTCGCGGCGCACGGGTACGAAGGGGGATTCTTCCACGGCGGGCTCCTCCCGGCCAAAACCACCTGTCGTCGCCCACCTCCTGAGACATAACATCTACTTACTTGACCCATAACGCGAAGTAATACAAGACTCCTACCGCTCGAGTGGGACACCGGCCCGGGGCCGATGGCCACCGCGTCGCACACTCCTCACGGAAAGAGTCCTCCGTATGCGCAAGCTCCTCCTCCTGGCCCTCGTCGGCCTCCTCGCCCAGCTCGTCGACGGCTCGCTCGGCATGGCCTACGGCGTCACGACGACCACCTTGCTCCTCGCGATCGGGACGAACCCGGTGGCCGCCTCGGCCACGGTGCACCTGGCCGAGATCGGGACCACCCTCGTCTCCGGGGCCGCGCACTGGCGCTTCGGCAACGTCGACTGGTCGGTCGTGCTCAAGATCGGCCTCCCGGGAGCCGTCGGCGCCTTCGCCGGAGCCACCTTCCTCGCCGGCCTGGACACCTCGACGGCCACGCCGGTCATGTCCGGGCTGCTGCTCGCCCTCGGCCTCTACGTCCTGCTGCGCTTCACCTTCACCGGCCTGCGCACGGACCGTCTCGACCGTCCGCTGCGCAAGCGCTTCCTCACCCCGCTGGGGCTGCTCGGAGGCTTCGTCGACGCCACGGGCGGCGGCGGGTGGGGGCCGGTCGGCACCCCGGCCATCCTCGCCAGCGGCCGGCTGGAGCCGCGCAAGGTCATCGGCTCGATCGACACGAGCGAGTTCCTCGTCTCGGTGGCGGCGAGCATCGGCTTCCTCGCCGCGCTCGGGTCGCAGGGCATCACCCTCTCCTGGGCCGCGATGCTCCTGCTCGGCGGGGTCGTCGCCGCACCGATCGCCGCGTGGCTCGTGCGCACGATCCCGCCGCGCATCCTCGGCTCGCTCGTCGGTGGCGTCATCGTCCTCACCAACGCGAGGACGATCATCGGTGACGACGGGCTGGCCCTGCCGGCTCCCGCCCGGTGGGCCGTGTACGCACTCGTCTGGACCACGTGGGTCCTCGCGGTCGGCTGGAGCCTGCGCGCCCACCGCGCCGAGGTGGCCCGCCGACCCGGCGCCGACCGCGAGCTCGTGGAGGAGACCGCCTGACACGTCGAGGGGGGCGGCGCCCCCTTCGGCCGGGTGCGCTCCGGGTCAGCGCCCGGCGACCCGCACGCCACGGAGGATGACGTGCTCCGGGGTGAGGCAGGTACGCACGTCCTCGCGGGGGTCGGCCGAGAGGACGACGAGGTCGGCGTCCTCCCCTTCGCCGATCCCGGGGCGGCCGAGCCACTCCCTGGCCCCCCAGGTCCCGGCGGAGAGGGCCTCCTGGGAGGAGAAGCCGGCGTGCGTCAGCTGCTCCATCTCGCGGGCGACGAGCCCGTGCGGCAGCGAGCCACCGGCGTCGGTGCCGACGTAGACCGGGATCCCCGCCTCGCGGGCGGCGCCGATGGTGGCGAAGCGGCGCTCGTGCAGGTCGAGCATGTGCCGGTGGTACTCGGGGAACTTCTCCTGCGCCGGTGCGGCGATCTGCGGGAAGGTCTCGATGTTGACGAGGGTCGGCACGATCGCGATCCCCTGCCGCGCGAAGGCGTCGACGGTCTCGGGGACCAGCCCGGTCGCGTGCTCGATGCAGTCGGTGCCCGCGGCGGCGAAGTCCTCCAGGGACTGCTCGCCGAAGCAGTGGGCGGTCACCCGGGCGCCTTCCTCGTGCGCCGCGGCGATGGCCTCGGTGAGCACGTCGACCGGCCAGCAGGTCGTGAGGTCGCCGACCTCGCGGTCGATCCAGTCGCCGACGAGCTTGACCCAGCCGTCGCCGGCGCGCGCCTCGGCCCGCACCCGTGAGACGAGCTGCTCGGGCTCGATCTCGTGGGCGAAGTTGCGGATGTAGCGCCGTGTGCGCGCGATGTGCCGGCCGGCGCGGATGATCTTCGGCAGGTCGTCGCGCTCGTCGATCCAGCGCGTGTCGGCCGGGGACCCGGCGTCGCGGATGAGCAGCGTGCCGGCGTCCCGATCGGTGCTCGCCTGCGCCTCGCTCGTCTCGGCGTCGACGGCGCCGTGGGCATCGAGGCCCACGTGGCAGTGGGCGTCGACGAATCCGGGGACGACGAAGCCGTGGACCCTCTCGACCTCCCCCGTGGTCGGCGGCGTGAAGGAAATCCTGCCGTCGACCACCCACAGCTCGCCCACGCTCTCCTCGGCGGACAGCATGATCTCACCCGTGACATGGAGCACATCAGCCATGGCCCGAGGCTAACCCGCGCCCGCCGTCGGCCGCGCGCGCAGGTCAGCGCAGCGCGTCGTCGATCGGGGTGCTCCCGTCGTGGAACTCGATGGTGCGGCCCACGGTCGCGTTCGACTCGAGCGCCTCGACGACGACCCGGGCGACGTTCGCGCGGGAGACCTCACCGCTCCCCTCCTCCCGCGGTGCCACGGCGATCGACCCGGTGGGTGGCCCCTCGGTGAGCCGGCTCGGGCCGAGGACGGTCCAGTCCAGGTCGCTCGAGCGCAGGTGCTCGTCGGCGGCGGCCTTGGCCTCCGCGTAGTGCCAGAAGGGGTTCTCGGGGTCCACGCCGTGGTCCGGGCGGGCGCCGTTGTAGGAGATCATCACGTACCGACGCACCCCGGCTGCCGAGGCGGCGTCCATCGAGCGGATGGCGGCCTCCTCGTCGACGGCCTTCGTCCGAGCGGGGTCACCCCCACCGGCACCGGCGGTCCAGACGACGGCCTCGTGCCCCTCGAGCAGGTCGGTCAGCGCGGCGGTGTCCATCGTCTCGACGTCCGCGACGACACCCTTCGCCCCGGAGGCCTGGACCTCGGCGACGTGGTCGGGGTTGCGGACGACGGCGGAGACCTGGTGGTCCTCCGCGGCGAGCAGGGGCAGCAGGTGGAGCGCGATCTTGCCGTGTGCACCGATGACGGCGATGCGGGCCATGGGGGCCCCCTTTCGGTGGAGTGCGGATCTCTTCCCACTCCACCACATCGGCGCGGTGCGGAGAACCCGTCAGTCCTTGCGGAGCAGCGCGCGCAGGGCGGCGGTCGCCACCTCCGGCTTCTCCGAGTGCACCCAGTGCCCGGCGCCGTTGACGACGACGAGCCGGGCCCGGGGGAAGAGCCGACGCATCGGCTCCTCGTGCTCCTCGCCGACGTACGGGGAGTCCTCGCCCACGAGCCAGAGCACCGGACCGGCGAAGGGGGGCAGCTGCTCGACCCGCTCCGCGGGCCACCCGGTGATCCGGTCCAGGTCGCGGCCGAGCACCTCGAGGTTGGCCTGCCAGCGCCAGCCCCCGCCCTCACGGCGCAGGTTCTGCAGCAGGAAGGCACGCACCCCCGGATCGTCGGTGACGGCGGACATGGCGTGGTCGGCGTCCGCGCGGCTGTCGATGGTGGGCAGGTCGAGCGCCGCCATGCCGTCGATGTACCCGCGGAACTCGCTGGACCCCCCCGTGCCGTCGGGGGCCATGTCGACGACCGCGAGCCGGTCGACGAGCTCGGGGTGCAGCAGGGCCAGCAGCATGACGACCTTGCCGCCCATGGAGTGCCCGACGACGACCCAGGGCTCGTCACCGCCGATCGCGGCGAGGTTCTCGGCGAGGATCTCGGCCATCTCGACGTAGTCGAAGCGCTCCGTCCACGGCGACCGGCCGTGGTTGGGCAGGTCGAAGGTGGTCGGCCGACTGATGTCGGCCAGCCCCTTGGCGATCTGGCTCCAGTTGCGTCCCTGGCCGAAGAGCCCGTGGCAGAAGGCGATCCGTGGACCGGCCTCGCCGGTGCTCGTGTGGTGCAGCTCCACGTGGCTCACTTCCCGAGGAACTTGTCGAACCCCTTCGGCAGCTGGCTCGGGTCCATCGAGGAGGGGTCGAGGCCCCCCGGCTGCTGGGACCCCGCGCCGAAGGCGGAGCCGGCGCCCCCGGCGGAGCGCTGCTTGGCCCGCTCGGCGGCCTCCCGCTCCTGCTGGGCCCGCTTCGCGGGGTTGCCGGACTTGCCCTTCTTGCGCTGCTGCTGCTTGCCCTTCTTCCGGCTGCCGCCACCACCGCCGCCGGGCATCCCCGGCATCCCCGGCATGCCCCCGCCGCGGGCCATCTGCTTCATCATCTTCTGCACCTGGCCGAAGCGTTCGAGCAGCTGGTTGACCTCGCTGACCTGAACCCCCGATCCCTTGGCGATGCGGGCCCGGCGCGAGCCGTTGATCTGCTTGGGGTGGGTGCGCTCGAAGGGGGTCATCGAGCGCACGATCGCCTCCACCCGGTCGAACTCGCGCTCGTCGAGGGCATCGAGGGCGGCCGCGTTCTGGGCCATGCCGGGCATCATCTTGAGCATCGACTTCAGCGAGCCCATCCGCTTGACGGCGGCCATCTGCTGGAGGAAGTCGTCGAAGGTGAAGTCCTCCTCGGCGAGGAACTTCCGCTGCATCTCCTCGGCCTGGCCCCGCTCGAAGGCCTGCTCGGCCTGCTCGATGAGGGTGAGCACGTCACCCATGTCGAGGATCCGGCTGGCCATCCGGTCGGGGTGGAAGACCTCGATGTCGCGCACGTTCTCGCCCGTGGAGGCGAACATGATCGGGCGTCCGGTCGTGCCGGCGACCGACAGGGCGGCACCACCGCGGGCGTCACCGTCGAGCTTGGAGAGGACGACACCGGTGAAGTCGACACCGTCGAGGAAGGCGCTGGCCGTCTCGACCGCCGCCTGACCGATCATCGCGTCGATGACGAAGAGGACCTCGTCCGGCTGCACGGCGGCGCGGATGTCCGCGGCCTGCTGCATGAGGTCCGCGTCGACGGCCAGGCGACCCGCGGTGTCGATGATGACGACGTCGTGGTGCTGCTGCTCGGCGAAGGCCAGGCCGGCGCGGCTGACCGCCACCGGGTCCCCGAAGGAGCGCGTCCCCTCCCCCGAGTCCAGGGTGGCGTCGTGCCCGCCCTGGTTGCCCCGCTCCGGCGCGTAGACCGGGACCTCGGCCCGCTCACCGGTCACCTCCAGCTGGGTGACGGCGTTCGGTCGCTGGAGGTCCGCGGCGACGAGGACGGGCGTGTGCCCCTGCTGCTTGAGCCAGGCGCCGAGCTTGCCGGCGAAGGTCGTCTTGCCCGAGCCCTGGAGGCCGGCGAGCATGATGACCGTCGGCGGGCGCTTGGCCAGCTGGATGTTGCGGGTGTTGCCGCCGAGGATCTCGACGAGCTCCTCGTTGACGATCTTGATGACC
>CAYSGN010000108.1:0-8395 GCA_964430615.1 uncultured Janibacter sp.
CGCCCGCACGGCTGGCTGCCGCGACCGGGGACGAGGTGGTCGTCCTTGAGGGTCGTCGGGTGCCCGTCGGCGAGGTGGATGTGCGCCAGGCGCGGACCCAGGTCGGTGACCATCTGCATGGCGTCGCTGCGTGCGGTCGCCGTGTGCGAGAGGTCGATCGTCACGTGGTCGTAGGACTGGGGCACCGGGTCCCAGTGGGGCAGGTAGGCCTGCACCTGCCGGCCGCGGGCGGCCCAGGGGAACATGTTCTCGACCGCGAGCACGATCTCGCCGTCCGCCGCCTCGCGCTCGGCCACCCCCTCGACGAAGCCGAGGGCGTAGTCCCGCTGCCATCGGAAGGGCGGGTGGAGGACGACGGTGGGCGCCCCGACCTCGTGGGCCAGCTCGATGGAGGAGTCGATCTTGCCCCAGGGGTCG
This sequence comes from uncultured Janibacter sp., assembly GCA_964430615.1. Classification (GTDB taxonomy): domain Bacteria; phylum Actinomycetota; class Actinomycetes; order Actinomycetales; family Dermatophilaceae; genus Janibacter. The sequence continues at coordinate 418 of CAYSGN010000108.1, forward strand.
GAGCTCATCACCCGCTGGGTGAGCAGCAGGGTGGGCGCGTGGATCGAGAGGACCGGGAGGCCGTGGTGCTCGGAGAGCGCCCGCAGGGCGCGCGCGTTCTGCGAGATCGGGTCGGCCCAGACCATGACCTCCACGCCGTCGTAGCCGAGGCGGGCCGCCGTCTCGAAGGCCGCCGCCGCCCCCTCCGGGTAGACCGAGGCCGTCGAGAGGCCGACGGGGACGCGGGACGCTGAGGCAGCCATGTTTCGAGACTAACCCCGCCGAGGGTGGTCGCGGTCAGGCCATCTGCTCCAGGTACCGCAGGAGGACCCCCTCGCGCAGCGCCCAGGGGCAGATCTCCAGCTCGGGGACGCCGAGCAGGTCCATCGCCGCCTCGGCGACGATCGCCCCGGCGAGGATCTGGTGGGCCCGGGCCGTGCTCACCCCGGGCAGCCGGGTGCGCTCCTCGGCGGTCATCGTCGAGATCCGCGAGATCGTCGTCGTCACGTCCGCCAGGCGCAGCATCCGGGTGACGTAGGGGCCGTCGGCGCTCGGCGCGGCGCCGGCGATCCGGGCCAGCGAGCGCATCGTCTTGCTCGTCCCGACGACCGTGTCCGGGTCGCCGAAGCGGGCGTAGGGGCGGATCTCGCGGGCGACGACCGCCCGGGCGTGCTTGCGTGCCGCCCGGATCTCCGCCGCGCTCGGCGGGTCCTGCGGCAGCAGCTCACGGGTCACCCGGCCGGCACCGAGCAGCAGCGAGCGCACCACGTCCGGCTCCTCGTCGTCGCCGAGGGTCAGCTCCAGCGAGCCGCCGCCGATGTCGATGACGAGCAGCCGGCCGGCGGACCAGCCCTCCCAGCGGCGGGCGGCGAGGAAGGTCAGCCGCGCCTCGTCCTCGCCGCTGAGCACCTGCAGGTCCACACCGGACTCCTCGCGCACCCGCACGATGACCTCCTCGCCGTTGGACGCCTCCCGGATGGCGCTCGTCGCGAAGGCGAGGATCTCCTCCGCCCCCTGGTCCTCGGCGACGTCCAGGCACTCCCGGACGAAGGTGGACAGGTTCGCCGCCCCGGACTCGCGGATCCTCCCTTCGTCGTCCACGTGCTCGGCCAGGCGCATGAGCACCTTGTGGGAGGTCGCGGGGAGCGGGGCCGCGCCGTGGTGGGCGTCGACGATGAGCAGGTGGATCGTGTTCGATCCGATGTCGATGACTCCGAGGCGCACCGGGCCACCGTAACCGCCGCGAGCCCGTCGACGGGCGCAGCCGCGCGACGTAGGGTGACGCCGTGGTGGACCCAGCAGAGCACCCGGACGAGACCGACCTGTCGGCTCCGCGTACGTGGGTCGAGTTCGTCGACCCGGCCGAGGAGGGGCAGCGCTTCCGCTGCGACCTGACCTGGCTGACCTCCTCGTGGACGTGCATCTTCGGGCAGGGCTGCCACGGCATCGACGCCGAGCACCCCGACTACGGCTGCTGCGTCATGGGCGCGCACTTCACCGACGCCGACGACGTGCGGCGGGTCCAGCGGGTCGCCGAGGAGCTCGGCGAGGACGAGTGGCAGCTGCACCCGGGCTCGACGAAGCGCTCCGCGTGGACCGAGAAGGAGGACGGGTCCCGCAAGACGAAGGTCGTCGACGGCGCCTGCATCTTCTTCAACCGCGAGGGCTTCCCCGCCGGGGAGGGCTGTGCGCTGCACCAGCACGCGCTGCTCACCGGCGTCGAGCCGCACACCCTCAAGCCGGACGTGTGCTGGCAGCTGCCCATCCGGCGGACCTACCGCGACGTGGAGCTGCCGGACGGCACCGAGTACCTCGAGGTGAGCATCGGCGAGTACGACCGACGCGGGTGGGGCCCGGGCGGGCACGACCTGGACTGGTACTGCTCGGGCAGCCCGGACGCGCACGTCGCGACCGAGCCGGTCTACGTCACGGAGCGCGCGGGGCTCGTCGAGCTCATGGGCGAGGCCGGCTACGAGGAGCTGGCCCGCCACTGCGAGGCGCACCTGGAGCTCGTGGCCGCCGCCACCGGGGCCACGGGGGGCGGGCGCCGCCCTTCGCCCGCCGGCCGCAGGCTGCTGCCGCTGCTCGTCCACCCGGCCACGCTGGCCGCCCAGGAGTCCACCGGCCAGGGAGGATAAGGCGCCCGTGAGCACACCGACCGACGACGAGCTGCGCGGGCTGCTGGCGCAGGAGCTGGCTCCGGAGCTCTCCGACGGCGCCCTGACCACCGACCCGGACGTGCTCGTCGGGCACTCCGTCGACGAGGCCCTCTTCTGCCCCTCCGACGGGGCCGTCGGCCTCGTGCGGGCGCGCACGATCGAGGACGTGCAGGCGACGCTGCGCTTCGCGACCCGCCACCGGGTGCCGGTCGTGCCGCAGGGTGCGCGCACCGGCATCTCGGGCGGCGCCAACGCGGTGCCCGGCTGCCTCCTGCTCTCCGTGGCCGGCATGGACCGGATCCTGGAGATCGACACCGCCGAGGGCACCGCGACGGTCCAGCCGGGGGTGATCAACCAGCACCTCAAGGACGCCCTCGTCGAGCACGGTCTGGCCTACCCGCCCGACCCCGGCTCGGTGGCGATCTCGACGATCGGCGGCAACGTCGCGACCAACGCCGGTGGCCTGTGCTGCGTCAAGTACGGCGTCACCCGCGACTACGTGCGCCGGCTGCGGGTCGTCCTCGCGGACGGGACCCTGACGACCCTGGGCACCGCGACGGCGAAGGGGGTGGCCGGGCTCGACCTGCGCGGGCTCTTCACCGGCTCCGAGGGCACCCTCGGGGTCGTCGTCGAGGTCACCGTGCGGCTCGTCCCGGCGCTGCCCCCGCCGCTGACCGCGGTGGCGACCTTCCCCGACGCCCGGTCCGCCGCGGCGACGGTCGCGGACTTCATGGGGCAGGGGGCACGCCCGTCGATGCTGGAGTCGATGGACCGCACGAGCCTGGCGATCCTCAACGAGCTCGGCGACTTCGGCCTGGACGAGCAGGCCGGCGCGATGCTCCTCATGCAGTCCGACGGGAGCGGTCACGCGGAGACCGCCCGGGCGGAGGTCGCCGCCTTCACCGCCACCGCGGAGGCGCACGGCGCACTCGATGCCGCCTTCTCCGAGGACGCCGCGGACAACGACGCGCTCGTCGCGACGCGGCGCCTGGCGCAGCCGGCCTACGAGCGGTACGCCCAGCGCCACGGCGGTGGTCAGATGCTCGACGACGTCTGCGTGCCGCGCTCCCTGCTGCCGACCTTCTACGAGCGCCTCGACGCGATCCGCGAGGAGACCGGGCTGACCATCGCCGTCGTCGCGCACGCCGGCGACGGCAACGTCCACCCGTCGGTCTTCTTCGACGCCGCCGACCCGGCGCAGGTGGAGCTGGCCGACCGGGCCTTCTCGGAGATCATGGCCCTCGGCCTCGAGCTGGGCGGCACGATCACCGGCGAGCACGGGGTCGGTCACCTCAAGCGCGGCTGGCTGGCCCGGGAGCTGGACGAAGGGAGCCGCCGCACCCACCGCGCGATCAAGGCGGCCCTGGACCCGCTCGGCATCCTCAACCCGGGGAAGGTCTTCGCCGACCTGTGACGGGCTGTCGGGGCGACCGCGTAGGTTGCTCGGCATGAGTCGGACGAGGAGCACCTACCGGTGCAGCGAGTGCGGCTGGACCACCGCGAAGTGGGTCGGCCGCTGCGGGGAGTGCCAGGCCTGGGGCACGGTCGAGGAGACCGGGGCCGAGGCCGCCCGCCCGGTGGCGGCGGCGCGCGTGGAGCGGCCGGCCGTCCCGATCCGCGAGGTCGACGTCGAGGAGGCGCACGCCCGCAGCACCGGCGTCCCCGAGTTCGACCGGGTCCTCGGCGGGGGGCTCGTGCCCGGGTCGGTCGTGCTCGTCGCCGGCGAGCCGGGGATCGGCAAGTCCACCCTGCTGCTCGACGTGGCCGCCCGCGTCGGTGACGGGCGGCGGGTGCTCTACATCAGCGGGGAGGAGTCGGCCGCGCCGGTGCGCGGCCGGGCCGAGCGGATCGACGCGGTCGCCGACGGGCTCTTCCTCGCCTCGGAGACCGACCTCGGCACCGTGCTCGGTCAGATCGACCAGGTCCGGCCGGACCTGGTCGTCGTCGACTCCGTCCAGACGGTCGCCTCGGACGAGATCGAGGGGGCCGCGGGCAATGTCGCGCAGGTGCGCGAGGTGGCCCGCGCGCTCATCCAGCGGGCCAAGGCGGGGGGCTTCGCGATGCTGCTCGTCGGGCACGTGACGAAGGAGGGCTCGATCGCCGGGCCCCGGGTGCTCGAGCACCTCGTCGACGTCGTCGTGCAGTTCGACGGCGACCGGCACTCCCGGCTGCGGCTCGTGCGCGCGGTGAAGAACCGCTTCGGCCCGACCGACGAGGTCGGCTGCTTCGACCTCTCCGACGGCGGGATCATCGGGCTGAGCGACCCGAGCGGGCTCTTCCTCTCCAGCCGGCACGTCACGGTGCCCGGCACGTGCGCGACCGTCACGCTCGAGGGCCGTCGCCCGCTCGTCGTCGAGGTGCAGGCGCTGGTCACCCCCTCGTCCATCCCCACCCCGCGCCGGGCGAACGTCGGTCTCGACTCGGGGCGGGTCTCGATGATCATCGCCGTGCTCGACAAGCGGGCCGGTGCACCGATCGGCAGCTCCGACGCGTACCTCTCCACCGTGGGCGGGGTGCGCATCACCGAGCCGGCGAGCGACCTGGCCGTCGCCGTCGCGATCGCCAGCGCGATCCTCGACAAGCCGGTCCCGCACGACCTGCTGGCCCTCGGGGAGGTCGGCCTGAGCGGTGAGGTGCGCCCGGCCGTCGGGGTCGCCCGACGGCTCACGGAGGCCGCCCGGCTCGGCTTCCGCCGGGCCCTCGTCCCCCGCGGCGCGCTCGCGGACTCCCCTGTGCCAGAGGGCATGGAGGTCATCGAGGTGGTCGACGTGCAGGGGGCCATCCACCACGTGAGCAGCACCCCCGTCGTCCATCAGGGCCTGCACTCGGTGAGCACCTAGACTCAGGCCCGTGCCAGACCCCTCACACTCCGAGCTCGTCCGCTCGACCCTTGCCGCCGTCGCGCCCGGCAGCGTGCTGCGCGACGGCCTGGAGCGGATCCTGCGCGGCAACACCGGCGCCCTCATCGTCCTCGGCTACGACCGGCTCGTCGCCTCGCTGTGCACCGGGGGCTTCGACCTGGACGTGGGCTTCTCGGCGACCCGGCTGCGCGAGCTGGCCAAGATGGACGGTGCGGTCATCGTCGACTCCTCCGTCAGCCGGATCCGCAAGGCGGCCGTCCAGCTCGTACCGGACCCGACGATCGAGACCAAGGAGTCGGGCACGCGCCACCGCACCGCCGAGCGGGTGGCCAAGCAGACCGGCTACCCGGTCGTCTCGGTGAGCCAGTCGATGCACATCATCGCCCTCTACGTCGACGGGCGCCGGCACGTGCTGCGCACGACGACCGAGCTCGTCTCGCAGGCGAACCAGGCGATGCAGACCCTGGAGCGCTACAAGTCCCGGCTCGACGAGGTGACGGGCACGCTCTCCGCGCTGGAGATCGAGGACCTCGTCACCGTGCGCGACGTCGCGATCGTCCTCCAGCGCCTGGAGATGGTCCGTCGGATCCGCACCGAGGTCGCCGGGTACATCCTCGAGCTCGGTGTCGACGGGCGGCTGCTCACGCTGCAGCTCGAGGAGCTGACGGTCGGGCTGGACGAGGACGTCAACGCCCTCATCCTCGACTACCTCCAGGAGGAGGGCGCGGTCACGACGGCCGAGCAGGTCCTGGACAACCTCGGCGAGCTGGACGCCACGGAGCTGCTCGACCTGGGCCAGGTCGCCAAGACGATGGGCTTCGGCATCGTCGGCGAGTCCCTCGACGCGAGCGTCCACCCGCGCGGGCTGCGGCTGCTCGCGAAGATCCCGCGCCTGCCGGGCGCGATCACCGAGCGGCTGACCGAGCGCTTCGGGTCGCTGCAGATGCTCCTGGCCGCGGGCATCGACGAGCTGATGACCGTCGACGGCGTCGGCGAGCTGCGCGCGCGGATGGTGCGCGAGGGGCTCTCCCGCCTCGCCGAGTCCTCCATCCTGGAGCGCTACGTCTGACATGCCGGGTTCGCTGGTCCCCGGTGGTGCACCGGTGACGTCTCGGAGGGCGGGCCGGTGACCGCCGTCCCCGGCCGCGACGCCGTCCACGCGGCGGTGCTCGGGTGGTTCGACCGCTCCGCCCGCGACCTGCCGTGGCGCGACCCGGAGTGCTCCGCCTGGGGCGTCTACCTCTCGGAGGTGATGTCCCAGCAGACGCCGGTGGCCCGCGTGCAGCCGGTGTGGGAGCGGTGGATGCAGCGCTGGCCGACGCCGGCCGACCTCGCCGCGGACTCGCCCGGAGAGGCGGTGCGCATGTGGGACCGGCTGGGCTACCCGCGCCGTGCCCTGCGGCTGTGGGAGTCGGCTCAGGCCATGGTCGAGCGTCACGGCGGCGAGGTGCCCCGCGATCACGAGGACCTGCTCGCCCTGCCCGGGGTGGGCCCCTACACCGCCGCCGCGGTCGCGTCCTTCGCCTTCGGCGACCCGTACCCGGTGATCGACACCAACGTGCGGCGGGTGCTCGCCCGCGCCGTCACCGGCGCGCAGCACGCCGCCCCCGCGCTCACCGCCGCGGAGTCCGAGCTGGCCCGGCGGTGGATGCCGGATCGCCCCGACTCCGCGAACGCCTGGAACGCCGCCGTCATGGAGCTCGGCGCCCTCGTGTGCACCGCCCGCTCCCCGCGCTGCGAGGAGTGCCCGATCGTCTCGCACTGCGCGTGGCAGCACGCCGGCCGCCCCGAGCACGACGGCCCACGCCGCCGCGGGCAGGCGTGGCACGGCACGGACCGCCAGGTGCGCGGACGGATCGTGCAGCTGCTGCGCGAGAGCCCCGGCCCGGTCTCGCGCCAGGACGTGGACACCGTCTGGCCGGACGACGCGGTCAAGGTGGAGCGCTGCCTGGCCGGCCTCGTCGAGGACGGCCTCGTCGAGCCCGTCGACGCCGGCTACGCCCTCCCGACCTGAGCCCGGCCGCCACTGCTGCACCTCCCCTCAGGGAAGTCCCACCCAATTGCACATCCCCTAAGGAAGTTCCTCCCAGGTGCACATCCCCTAAGGGAAAGTCCCACCCAAGCGCACATCCCCCTAAGGAAAGTCTCACCCAGGAGTACACCTCCTTAGGGGGATTCGCACCCAAGCGCACATCCCCCTAGGGAAAGTTCCTCCCAAGTGCACATCCCCCTAAGGAAAGTCCCACCCAGGAGTACATCCCCTAGGGAGATGCGTGCCCAAAGGCACATCCCCCTAGGGGAAGTCCCTTCCGGCGCCAGTCGGCCGGCGGCCTAGACGCTCGGCCCGGCGCGTGCGCCGGAGGTGCCGCCCGCGCGGCGGTCGGGGTCGATGTGCAGGAGCATCCGGGTGTTCCCGAGGGTGTTCGGCTTGACCCGCTCCAGGTCCAGGAACTCCGCCACGCCCTCGTCGTAGGAGCGCAGCAGCTCCATGTACACCTCGGGGTCGACGGCCTGCCCCTCGATCTCGACGAAGCCGTGCCGGGTGAAGAAGTCGGTCTCGAAGGTCAGGCAGAAGAGCCGGCTCACGCCCAGCTCCACCGCGTCGTCGACGAGGGACTCGAGCAGTGCGCCACCGACGCCCTTGCTCAGGTGCGCGTCGGCGACCGCGAGCGTGCGGATCTCGGCGAGGTCGTCCCACAGCACGTGCAGCGCGCCGCACCCGATGATCCGCCCGTCCTCCTCGGCGACCCGGAACTCCTGCAGACCCTCGAAGTAGGCGACGATGTCCTTGCTCACGAGGACCCGCCGCTCGGCCAGCGGCGCCACCAGGTCGCGCACCGCCCGCACGTCCGACGTGACCGCCCTGCGGATCGAGTAGCTCACCCGCCCAAACCTACGCCCGGACCTCCCCCGACGGCGCACCGCCACGACCACGACCACGACCACGACCACGACCACGACCACGACCACGACCACGAC
>CAYSGN010000109.1:0-8306 GCA_964430615.1 uncultured Janibacter sp.
TCCGGCCGCTCCGGCCGCGCCCGCCGCTCCGGCTGCGCCGGCCTCGCCCCAGCAGCTGCGCGCCCTCGCGAAGCCGCCGGTGCGCAAGCTGGCCAAGGACCTCGGCGTGGACATCCAGACGGTCACGCCCACCGGCGCCGGCGGGGTCGTGACCCGCGCCGACGTCGAGGGTGCCGCCTCGGGCGCCCCGGCCGGGCCCGCCGCCGCGGCAGGCACGGCGGCCGCCCCCGTCGCCGGGCTCGGCCCGGAGGAGACGCGGGTGCCGATCAAGGGCGTGCGCAAGGCCACCGCCGCGGCGATGGTCTCCTCCGCCTTCACGGCACCGCACGTCACGGAGTTCTACACCGTCGACGTCACCGCGATGATGGAGCTGGTGGAGCGGCTCAAGTCCGACCGCTCCTTCAGCGACGTCAAGGTCACGCCGCTGCTCATCGTCGCGAAGGCCTTCACCCTGGCGCTGCGCCGGCACTCCGAGGCCAACGCGAGCTGGGACGAGCAGGCCGGGGAGATCGTCTACCACCGGGACGTCAACCTCGGCATCGCCGCCGCGACCCCGCGCGGGCTGCTCGTGCCGAACATCAAGGCCGCCGACCGGCTCTCGCTGCACGACCTCGCCGGTGCCCTCGGTGACCTCGTCGCCACCGCGCGCGACGGGAAGACCCAGCCCGCCGACCTCGGCGGCGGCACCGCCACGATCACCAACGTCGGGGTCTTCGGTGTCGACTCGGGCACGCCCATCCTCAACCCGGGGGAGTCGGTGATCCTCGCCTTCGGCGCGGTCCGGCGCACCCCGTGGGTGGTCACCGCCGCCGACGGGAGCGAGTCGATCGAGCCGCGCTGGGTCACCCAGCTGGCGCTCTCCTTCGACCACCGCCTCGTCGACGGGGAGCTCGGGAGCAAGCTGCTCGCCGACGTCGGTGCCCTGCTGCACGACCCGGGCACCGCCTTCCTCTGGGCCTGACCCACCGCGGGCCCGGCCGACCGGGCCACACCGCACGCGAAGGGGGCCGCCTCCCATGACGGGGGCGGCCCCCTGCGCGCGGTCGTGGGGGAGGGGGGCGGGCTGGGGGTCCCCCGAGTCCGCATCTCCCTCAGGAGGTGACCCGGCCGGGACGTCCCCTCAGGGGATGTGCACCCCGAGGGGGCTTCCCCGAGGGGAGATGTGGGGGGAGAGAGAAACGCCCCCTGAGAGCGTGCCCCTCAGCTCTCGTGGCGCAGGTCGGCGGCGACCGTGTCGCAGAAGCGGTCCACGTACCGGGTGAAGGTCCGTACGTCCTCCTCCGGCCAGTCGGCCAGCAGCTCGGCGAACCACGCCTCCCGCCGGGTGACGAGCTCGATGAGCAGCTCGCGTCCCTTGCCCGAGAGGGCCACCATCTGCGCGCGCCGGTCGGCGGGGTCGGGGATCTTCTCGAGCAGGCCGAGGGCGGTCAGGTGGGAAACCTGCCGGCTGACCGTCGAGGCATCCGACATCGTGCGCTCCGCGAGGTCGCCGACCCGCCCCGGCTCGTCGCGAAGGGCGACGAGCACCGCGTAGTGGGTCGGCTCCACCGTCGGGTCGACCCGGGGCGCTCTCAGGCGGGTGGCGTGCAGCATCCGCATCATCCGGATGACGCTGACGCTCAGCTGTCCCGCGCTCGAGGAGCTCGAGGACACGTGGCCTCCTGTGTGTCGGGTGCGAGCGGTACTGGTCATGGGCCGCTCAGGTCCGTTGCCTAGATTAGAGGGCATGTCCACCCCCACCGCGGTTCGGCGCCGTACACCCGTGCCCATCGGCCTCCTGCTGGCCGTCAGCGTCGTGGTGGTGGTCGCCGCGACCGCATTCGGTGGCGGCGCGGCTCCGCTGGAGCTGGGCGATCCCGGTCCGCTCGTGCGGTGGTCCCTGCCGGTCCTGCGGATCGTGCACGACATCGCGGCCGCCGCGACGATCGGCGCCCTGGGCATCGCCGCCTTCATCGTGCCGGAGACCACCCGCACCCACCGGAGGGAGTCCCTCGCCCGCTTCGCCGGCGCGAGCGCCCTCCTGTGGCTGCTCTCGGGCATCGGGCACATGCTCGCCGACTTCGCCTCGCTCGCCGGGGTGCGCCTGTCCGACCCGGGCTACCTGAGCCAGCTGACCACCTTCATCTGGGAGCTCGACGGCACCCGCAACGCCGTCATCTCCAGCCTCGTCGTCGCGGTCATCGCCCTGTGCGCGCCGCTGGCCCAGACGAAGACCGCCCTCGCGTGGCTGTCCGGGGCCTCCGTCGTCGCGCTGCTGCCGCTGGCCCTCTCCGGGCACTCCTCGGCGAGCCTGGACCACATGACCGGCGTCAACGCGCTCGGCTTCCACCTCGTCTCCGCCACGATCTGGGTGGGCGGCCTGGTCGCCCTCCTCGTCATCCGGCCCAGCCTCGGCACGCACGAGGCCGTCACCGTACGGCGCTACTCGGCCGTCGCCGGCTGGTGCTTCGCGCTCCTCGTCGGCTCCGGGCTGCTCGTCACCTGGATCAACGTCGGTGCCGTCGCCGGACTGGCCTCGCGCTACGGCGTGCTGCTCATCCTCAAGGCCGGCTGTGCCGTCCTCCTCGGCCTCGCCGGGTGGTGGCACCGTCGCCGGACCATCGCCCTGCTCGAGCAGGGGGCGCAGGGCGCCGCCCCCTTCGTGCGCCTGGCGATCGCCGAGATCGTCGTCATGGCCGGGGCCATGGGTATGGGCGTGGCCGTCGGGCGCACCCCGCCGCCGCCCACGTCCTCCGAGCGCCTCGAGGGCTCGATCGTCTACGACCTCTCCGGCTACCCCGACCCGGGGCCGCCGAGCTCGACGAGCTGGATCACGTCGTGGCAGATCGACTGGCTGTGGCTGCCGGTCGCGGTCATCGCGATCTTCGTCTATATCCGGTGGGTGCTGCGGCTGCACCGACGGGGCGACCGCTGGCCGCTCCTCCGCACGATCTGCTGGGTCATCGGCTGGGTGTTCTTCGTCTACTTCACCTCGTCCGGGCCGGGGGTGTACGGCAAGATCCTCTTCTCCTGGCACATGATCGAGCACATGGGCGTGGCCATGATCGTCCCGCTCCTCCTCGTGCCCGGCGCGCCGATCACCCTCGCGCTGCGGGCGCTGCCCGCCCGCCGGGACAAGACGCTCGGGCCGCGTGAGCTCATCCTCGCCTCGGTCCACTCGCGGTACCTGCAGGTGCTCGCGAACCCGGTCGTGGCCTCCGCGCTGTTCTTCTTCAGCCTGGCGATCTTCTACTACAGCCCGCTCTTCGAGCTGGCGCTGCGCACCCACACCGGGCACGTGCTGATGATGGTCCACTTCGTCATGAGCGGGTACCTCTTCACGTGGGTCCTCATCGGGATCGACCCCGGCCCGAAGCGCTGGTCCCCGCTCGTCCTGCTCGTCATCCTCCTCGTGACGATCAGCTTCCACGCCTTCTTCGGGGTGATCCTCACCCAGTCGACCGAGCTGCTCGCCCCGGACTTCTTCGGCCGGCTCGACCTGCCGTGGATGACCGACCCGATCGCCGACCAACGCACCGGTGGCGCGATCGCATGGGGGGTCGGAGAGGCGCCGACGCTCGTCCTCGGCATGATCGTGGCCTACCAGTGGGCGACCAACGACGACCGGGAGATGCGCCGCCTGGACCGGCGCGCCGACCGGGACGGGGACGCCGAGCTGGCGGCCTACAACGCGCACCTGGCCGAGCTCGGCAAGCAGGACTGAGGCCGACCCGGCCGCGGGGCGGGGCCCGCTCAGCTGGGCTCGGCGCGTCCGAGGCGCCAGTAGCCCATGAAGGCCACCTGCCGGCGGTCCACGCCGAGGTCGCGCACGAGGTAGCGCCGCAGCCCCTTGACGACCGCGGCCTCGCCGGCGATCCACGCGTAGAAGGGGCGTGCGTCGGAGTCGACCTCGCTGCCGCTGCGGCTGGCGGCGTGCGACAGGTGCGGGGTGTCCCAGAGGATGTCGGCGTCGACGTCGACGTCCTCGAGCTCGCCGGAGTCGGAGGAGGTGCCGGCTGCCGCCGGGACCGCCTCGCGGACCGCCGGGTCGAGCAGCGAGCCGACCGGGCGGTCACCGCGGGGCAGCCAGGTGACCTCGATGCCCTCGGGGGCACGCAGGGTCTGCACGTCGTCGGGGTCGGGCACCTCGAGCACCGCGCGCCCGCGCACGTCCTGGTCGGCGAGGTGGTCCAGGATCGAGGCGATCGCCGGGACGGCCGTCTCGTCACCGGCCAGCAGCAGGTCGGTGGCCTCGCCGGGGTCGAACTCCATCCCACCCGCGGCGGGCGGGGCGTCCCGGTCGCGCCCGATGAGCTGGAGGCGGCTCCCGGGCCTCGCCCGGGTCGCCCAGACGCTCGCCGGCCCGCCGTTGCCGTCCTCGTCGGTGTGCAGCACCATGTCGATGACGAGCTCGCGCTCCTCGTCGCGCCACTCCCGGACGGTGTAGGTGCGCATCGTGCCGCGCACGGACTCGTCGATCTCGCGCCACGCGGAGTACCAGGGAGTGCCGGCGGCCTCCTGCTCGTCGAGGAAGCGGGGGAGGTCGAGGACGGGCGCGTCACCGGGCGGGATGATCAGCTTGATCCGCAGGTCCCGCGGGTGCCCGTCGAGGCCGAAGCGCTCCATGCCGGGGCCCGAGAAGGTGACGCGGCGGAAGGAGGGGCCGAGGTCCTCGACGGCGACGACCTCGGCGTCGAAGCAGCGGAAGGGGTTCTGGCTCACGGGCTTCTCCTCTTCAGACGAACGGCGGTCACCGTAGCACGCAGGGTTAGGCACACCTCACCTGCTGCGAGCGTCCGGACGACGAAGGGGAGGGCCCCGCCGTCTGGCGGGACCCTCCCCTTCGCTCCGGACGGGCCGGGCGGCGACCTCCGCCGTCCGGCCCGCCGTGCCTCTCGATCAGAAGGCGGACTCGGGCACGTCCATGAGGGTGTTGTCGGTCGCCTCGGCCATCGCCTTCTCGGCGGCCAGGCGGGGGAGGACGTTCTTGGCGAAGAAGCTCGCCGCGGCGATCTTGCCGGTGTAGAAGTCCTTGTCCTTCTCCGAGACCTCGCCCTGGAGCGCCTCGACGGCCACGGCGGCCTGGCGCAGCAGCAGCCAGCCGACGACGAGGTCGCCGGCGCCGAGGAGCAGGCGGGTGGTGTTCTGACCGACCTTGTAGATGTTCGTGATGTCGGTGCCCTCCTGCTTGGGGTCGGAGGCCATCAGCGACTGGAACATCGCGCCGAGGATGCCCTGGACGTTCTCCAGGGCCTGCGCGAGGAGGGCCCGCTCGGCCTTGAGCGCGCCGCCCTGGGCCTCGCCGTCCTGGGCGAACTCCTGGATCTGCATCGCCACGTGGCCGAGCGCCTGGCCGTTGTCGCGGACGATCTTGCGGAAGAAGAAGTCCTGGCCCTGGATGGCCGTCGTGCCCTCGTAGAGCGTGTCGATCTTGGCGTCGCGGACGTACTGCTCGATCGGGTACTCCTGGAGGAAGCCGGAGCCGCCGAGGGTCTGGAGGGACTCGGTGCCGAGCAGCACCCAGGCGCGCTCGGAGCCCAGGCCCTTGACGATCGGCAGCAGCAGGTCGTTGACCCGGTTCGCCATCGCTGCGGGGGAGTCCTCGGCGATCTCCTCGGAGCCGGTGCTCAGCTGCTCGGCGTCGACGACGTCCTGCTGGCTCGCGGTGTAGACGACGAGCGCCCGCAGGCCCTCGGCGTAGGCCTTCTGCAGCATGAGGCTGCGGCGCACGTCCGGGTGGTGGGTGATCGTCACCCGCGGGGCGTCCTTGGCCGGCGTGGTCATGTCGGCGCCCTGGACGCGCTCCTTGGCGTACTCGAGGGCGTTGAGGTAGCCGGTGGAGAGGGTCGCGATGGCCTTCGTGCCGACGAGCATGCGGGCGTTCTCGATGACGCGGAACATCTGGGCGATGCCGTCGTGGACGTCTCCGAAGAGGGTGCCGACCGCGGCCTGCTTCTCGCCGAAGGTCACCTCGCAGGTCGTGGAGACCTTCAGGCCCATCTTGTGCTCGACGTTGGTGACGTAGGCGCCGTTGCGCTCGCCGAGCTCACCGGTCTCGAGGTCGACGTCGTACTTGGAGACGATGAAGAGGCTCAGGCCCTTGGTGCCCGGGCCGGCGCCCTCGGGGCGGGCGAGGACGAAGTGGACGACGTTCTCGCTCATGTCCGACTCGGCCGAGGTGATGAAGCGCTTGACGCCCTCGATGTTCCACGTGCCGTCACCGTTGTCGGTGGCCTTGGTGCGGCCGGCGCCGACGTCGGAGCCGGCGTCCGGCTCGGTGAGGACCATGGTGCAGTGCCAGTGGTTCTCGACGATCCAGCGGGCGAGCTTCTTCTGGTCGGGGGTGCCGAGCAGGTAGAGCAGGTTGGCGAAGGAGTAGCTGGCGCCGAACATGCCGATGGCCGGGTTGGCGCCGAGGACGAGCTCGTTCATCGCCCAGCGCAGCGACGGGGGAGCGACGGTGCCGCCGAGGTCGGCGGGCACGTCGAGGGACCAGAAGCCGGAGTCCTTGTAGGCCTGGAAGGACTTCGTGAAGGACGCGGGCATGGCGACCGTGGAGGTCTCCGGGTCGAAGACCGGCGGGTTGCGGTCGGCGTCGGCGAAGGAGTCGGCGAGCTCGTTCTCGGCGAGGCGCGCGTACTCCTTGAGCATCTCGCGAGCGGTGTCGGCGTCGACGTCCTCGTAGGGACCCTGGCCGAGGACCTTCTCGCGGCCGAAGACCTCGAAGAGGTTGAACTCCAGGTCGCGAAGATTGCTCTTGTAGTGGCCCATGCGTGGCCTCCTGCACATCGTCGTGGTGCCGGTGGACCGGCACGAGCGGTCGGGTAAGCGGTTGCTTACCGGTGATCGTGCCCATCCTCGCCCCCGGTGCTTGCCATATCAAGCAAAGGGCTGGTGACGTGACCCACACGCGACCTCGCCGATCCGGACAGCGGGCGGCCTCCGGAGCACACTGGAGCGGTGAGCCACATCGACGTCATCCCCCTTCGCGGCGTGATGGGACCGCGGGACCCGCGGGAGCCCGGGCGGGTCTCCACACCGCTGGAGCTGCTCTTCGACCTGATCTTCGTCACGGCGGTCGCCAGTGCCGGGACGCAGCTGCACGGCGGGATCATCGAGGGCGAGTGGTCGGCCCTCCTGGACTACCTCTTCACCTTCTTCGCCATCTGGTGGGCGTGGATGAACTACACGTGGTTCGCCTCGGCCTACGCGCGCGACGACGTGATCTACCGGCTGCTGACCTTCGTCATCATGATCGGCGCGCTCGTGCTCGCCGCGGGTGTCCCCGGCTTCTTCCGGGACGAGCAGTCGGGCGTCGTCGTCGCGGGGTACGCGATCATGCGCCTGGGGATGGCCTCGCTCTGGCTGCGGGCGGCGCGCCACGACCGTGCCCGGCGGCACGTGGCGCTGACCTACGCGGCGGGGATCACGACCCTCCAGGTCTTCTGGGTCGGGCGACTGCTCGTGGACGGCGGGACCGCGCTCGTCGTCACCTTCCTCGTCCTCGCGGCGGGGGAGCTCGCGGTGCCCTACATCGCCGAGCGGCGCCAGCACACCCCCTTCCACCCCGAGCACACCGCCGAGCGGGCCGGCCTGCTGACGATCATCGTGCTCGGCGAGGTGGTCCTGGCCTCGGTCGGGGCGATCCAGAGCGCGATCGCGGGCGAAGGGGGAGGGCGCGGCTTCTCCCTCGACCTCCTGGCCCTCATCGCCGGGGCCTTCCTCGTCGTCGTCTCGTTGTGGTGGCTGTACTTCCGGCGCGGCCACGCTGACCTCGTCGAGGGGTCGAACAAGGTCTGGGCCTTCGGCTACCTGCACTACTTCGTCTTCGCGGGCATCGCCGCCGCCGGCGCGGGGATCACCGCGGGTGTCGAGGTCTGCACCCACGAGGCGCACGCGGCGGCCCAGCCCGTGGCGTGGGTCATCGCCGCCATGGTCTCGGTCTGCCTCCTCACCCTCTCCTCGCTCCACCTGCTCGGTGGCGACCCGCTCGTGCGCACGGTCCTGCCGACGCTGGTGCTGGTCGCCGTCGTCCTCGGGATCGCGGCCGCGTGCCCGAGCATGGGCACGAGCGTGCTCCTCATCGGGCTGGCCCTCGTGGTGGCGGTCGCCTCCAACCTCGTCGGGGACCATCGCGAGGCGCGGGCCTGAGGCCTGCTCGAGGAGGGTCCGGAGCGGCCCGGAGCGGGCGCCGGACGGCCGGGCGGGCGGAGGGGGCGAGCCGCGGTCAGGGAGGTCGTCGCCATGGGTTACGATGGCGCCTGCGCTTCGACGCGTGCCGGTGTAGCTCAATGGTAGAGCGCCAGCTTCCCAAGCTGGACACGCGG
>CAYSGN010000110.1:0-8284 GCA_964430615.1 uncultured Janibacter sp.
CGGGCGAGGTTGGGCATGAAGCCCTGGAGGAAGGCGCTGTAGGTCTCGTTGATCATCCGCTGGGACTCCGCGGCGATCGTGCCGAAGACGAGCGAGCTCTTGCCGGACCCGGACACACCGGTGAAGACGGTCAGGCGCCGCTTGGGGATCTCGACATCGACCCCTTTGAGGTTGTTCTCCCGGGCCCCCTGGACGCGGATGAGGTCGTGGCCGTCGGCGGGGTGTGTCGTCATGAGCTCTCCATGGTCGTCGGGGTGCCTCGATCCAACCAGAAGGTCGGGTCAGCTGCCCGGACGCAGCATCCGGGCGGAGCCATCACGCTCCGCGAGGCCCGCGAGCGCACCGTCGAGGTCGGGTGCGACGACGATCTCCTCGAGACTGGCCGCGGAGATGAATCCCTGCTCGCCCAGGCCCCGCAGGGCGCCCAGCAGGGGTGTCCAGAACCCGTGCGCGTCGAGGAAGCCCACCGGCTTGTCCAGCAGGCCGATCTGCCGCCAGGTCCACACCTCGAAGACCTCCTCGAGCGTGCCCATCCCGCCGGGCAGCGCGAGGAAGGCACTGGTCAGGTCGGCCATGAGCGCCTTGCGCTCGTGCATCGAGTCCACGACGTGCAGCTCGGTGAGGTCCTCGCGGCCCCACTCCCGGTCGATCATGAAGGTCGGGATGACCCCGATGACCTCGCCCCCGCGCTCCAGGGCGCCGTCGGCGAGCGCGCCCATGAGGCCGCCGCCTCCTCCGCCGTAGACGACGCCGATCCCGCGTTCGGCCAGGCCGGCCCCGACGTCGTGGGCCACCTCCAGCCACGTCGGGTCGTTGCCGGGGGTCGAGCCGGTGAAGCACGTCAGTCGCTGGATCACCCGCGCACGATAACCGGTCGGCACCGGGACGAAATCCGGTGGCGCCGCGGCTCGGATCGCGGTGTGCTGGGGCCATGACGAGCAGCGACGTGTGGACCGCCGAGCAGGCGCAGCGCTACGACGAGGAGGGCGGGATGTTCTCCGCCGAGGTCCTCGCGCCGACCGTGGCCCGGCTGGCGGCCCTGGCCGACGGGGGTGCGGCACTGGAGCTGGCCATCGGGACCGGGCGCGTCGCGGTCCCGCTCCGGGCGAAGGGCGTCCCCGTCACCGGGATCGAGCTGTCGCCGCCGATGGTGGACCGGCTGCGCACCAAGGCCTCCGCCGAGGAGATCCCCGTGACGATCGGCGACATGGCCACCACGCGGGTGGAGGGAGACTTCTCGCTCGTCTACCTCGTCTACAACACCATCGGCAACCTGTGCACCCAGGAGGAGCAGGTCGAGTGCTTCCGCAACGCGGCCCGCCACCTCCTCCCGGGTGGTCGCTTCGTCGTCGAGGTGGGGGTGCCCTCCCTCCGCCGCCTCCCGCCCGGGCAGGCGGCCGTCCCCTTCGACGTCTCGGACGAGCACGTCGGGCTCGACACCTACGACGTCGTGACCCAGCAGGCGGTCTCGCACCACCTCACCCGGCAGCCGGACGGCAGCTACCGCCGGGGCACGCACCACTTCCGCTACGTCTGGCCGAGCGAGCTGGACCTCATGGCGCGCCTGGCGGGGATGGAGCTCGAGAGCCGCAGCGAGGACTGGGGCGGAGCGCCGTTCACCGCCACGAGCGGCTCCCACGTGAGCGTCTGGCGCCGGGGACGGGTCGAGGTACCGGCGCCCGTCCGCCCGGCTCATGACACCTCGACCGGCTGATACCGGGTCCGTGGCCCATCCCTCCTCCCCCCACGTCCTCGTCCCGCACACCCTGCGCGTGCTGGCGAGGCGCACGCCGCCTCCCTCCCCCTCAACCGGAGGATCGGCCGGGTCATGACCCAGTGGCAGGTGCGTCCCACCGCGACCGAGCCGATGGCCCGGAACGACCACACCGACCCGGCCCACGACGAGGCCGTCGTCCGTCGCCTCGGCCGGCTGCGGGACGAGCTCACCGAGGTGACCGTCCGGCTGTCCGGTGTCCTCGACCGCTTCGGCATCCACCAGCGACGGGTCGACGCCGCGCTGCGGCGGGTCCGCGCCGGCTCCGACGCCTGGGTCGACGCCCCGGACGTGCCGTCGCTGAACATCGTGTGGATCCAGCTCCACGAGGACCTCCTCGCCACGCTGGGGATCGAGCGCGGGCAGGACGACCCGCACGCAGGCGCAGGGTGAGTCGAGGTGCGGGCGAGCTCCCTCCCGGGCGGTGGTACCCCGACCCGTGCGCGGCGCCGAGCTACTGCTCGGCGAGCGCCACCTCGACGAGGTGGAGCGCGGTGCGCTCCCCCGCGGAGATGGCCCGCTCCTGGTCGCCGCGGAGCATCCCGGTGATCGCCCCGAGGTAGGCGACGACCACCTCGTCGGCGAGCCGGACCGCCCGCTCCCCCGGCACGACGTCGGCCGCGAAGGCCTCGATCCGGCTGTGCAGGAGCAGGTCCTCGGCATCGAGCAGCCGCTGGACCTCGGGGCTGGGTCGGCCGGTCGCGGCCGCGGTGCCGCTGAAGGCGCACCAGCGCTCGTTGAGCCGGTAGCGCTGGTAGCTGCGCAGGGCGGGGAAGATCGCGAGCAGCCTGTCCGTCGGCGACTCCGCCGCGGCGATCGCCTCGTCCCACGCCTCCGTCCAGTCGGCCAGACGCCGCTCGAGGGCCGAGGCGATGAGGCCGTCCTTGTTCCCGAAGTTCGAGTACAGGGTCGCCGGTGACGCCCCGGCGCGGCGCAGGATGACGTCCACGGGCGTGAGCACGACCCCGTCGACGAACATCAGCTCGTCCGCGGCCGCGAGCAGCCGCTCCCGCGCCGGCCGTTTCCGGCCACTCTCCACATCCACCGTGCGTGTCATGGCTGCCACCCCTGCCCTTGTGTGTCTACCGTCACCCGATCGTAACGCTCGTTTCACTTTAACTGAAACGTGCGTTACGGTCTTGGAGTTCCCAGAGACCCATGACCTTGAGGAGTGCCATGCCCACGCTGCACATCGACGGACAGTGGTCCAGCGCCGAGTCCGGTCGCACCCGCGACATCATCTGCCCCGCCGACGGCAGCATCGTCGCGACGGTGGACGAAGCGGGCGCGGAGGACGCCCGGCGCGCCGTGCAGGCCGCCCGGACGGCCTTCGACAGGGGCCCGTGGCCGAGCACCCCGGCCCCGGAGCGGGCCGGCCTGCTGCACCGCCTCGCCGACCGTCTCGAGGCGGAGATCGACGAGGTCGCCCGGATGGAGGCCCTCGACACCGGCAAGCGGCTCGTCGAGGCGAAGATCGACATGGAGGACATCGTCGCGGTCTTCCGGCACTTCGCCGGGCTGGCCCAGGCCGAGGCCGGTCGGGTCGTCGACCCCGGTGTCGCCGACGTCTCCTCGCGCGTGGTGACCGAGCCGGTCGGGGTCTGCACCCTCATCACGCCGTGGAACTTCCCGCTCCTCCAGACCGCGTGGAAGGTCGCCCCCGCCCTGGCCGCCGGCAACACCTTCGTGCTCAAGCCGAGCGAGCTGACCCCGCACACCTCGATCTGGCTCGTGCGCACGCTCGAGGACCTCGGCCTGCCCGCGGGCGTGGCCAACCTCGTCCTCGGCGCCGGCGGCGAGGTGGGCCCCGCGCTCACCGAGGCCCCCGAGGTGGACCTCGTCTCCTTCACGGGCGGTGTGGTCACCGGCCGCTCGATCATGGCCTCCGCGGCGCCGACGGTGAAGAAGATCGCCCTCGAGCTCGGCGGCAAGAACCCCAACGTGATCTTCGCCGACGCGGACCTGGACGCGGCGATCGACAACGCCCTGACCGCGATCTTCCTCGACTCCGGGCAGGTGTGCTCGGCCGGCTCGCGCCTCGTCGTCGAGGAGTCGATCCACGACGAGGTCGTCGACGAGCTCGTCCGCCGCGCGCGGACGATCCGCATGGGCGGCCCGCTCGACGAGCAGGCCGAGACCGGCCCCCTCATCAGCGAGCAGCACCGGGAGAAGGTCGAGGCCTACGTCGCCCGTGCGCTCGAGCAGGGCGCCACGCTGCGCTGCGGCGGCGAGCGGCCCGGCGGCGACCTGACGAAGGGCAGCTTCTACCCGCCGACGATCCTCGACGACTGCCACCAGGACATGGACGCGGTCCACGACGAGTCCTTCGGCCCGGTGCTGACGGTCGAGACCTTCACCGGGGCCGACCGTGACGCCGCGGAGGACGCCGCCGTGGCCATCGCCAACGACACCGTGTACGGGCTCGCCGGCGCCGTGTGGACCCAGGACGCCGGCCGCGCCGAGCGGGTCGCCCGGCGCCTGCGCCACGGCACGATCTGGATCAACGACTTCCACCCCTACGTCCCGGCCGCCGAGTGGGGCGGGATGAAGCAGTCCGGCATCGGGCGCGAGCTCGGGGTGGCGGGCCTGCACGAGTACCAGGAGACCAAGCACATCTGGCACAACACGCGCCCCGCGCGTGCGGACTGGTTCGCCGACCGCGGCTGACCCGTCCACCGACCGCCACGAGAGACCCCCGCACGAGAAGACGAAGCAGAAGAGGAAGAGGGAGACGCACATGAGAGCGCGCTACGACTACATCATCGTCGGCGGTGGATCCGCCGGCTCCGCCCTGGCCAACCGCCTGAGTGCCGACGAGGGGACGAGCGTGCTCGTCCTCGAGGCCGGCCGCGCCGACTTCCTGGCCGACCCGCTGATCCACATGCCCGCGGCGCTGATGTTCCCCGCCGGCAACCCCCTCTACGACTGGGCCTACGAGACCGATCCCGAGCCGCACATGGGGGGCCGACGGGTCAAGCACGCCCGCGGCAAGGTCCTCGGCGGCAGCTCGAGCATCAACGGCATGATCTTCCAGCGTGGTAACGCCGGCGACTTCGACAAGTGGGCCACCTTCGACGGGATGGACCACTGGGACTACGCCCACTGCCTGCCCTACTTCAAGCGGATGGAGACCACGACCGCCGGTGCCGACGCGTGGCGTGGTGGCGCCGGCCCGCTCAAGCTCGAGCGCGGCCCCGCGTCCAGCCCGCTCTTCCAGGCCTTCTTCGAGGCGACCACCCAGGCCGGCTACGCCCGCACCGACGACGTCAACGGCTACCGCCAGGAGGGCTTCGCCCCCTTCGACCGCAATGTCTACAAGGCGAGCCGGATGTCGGCCTCCCGCGCCTACCTGCGCCCGGTCCGGGACCGCAAGAACCTCGACGTGACCACGCTGGCGACCGTCACCGGCCTGCGCTGGCAGGGCAACCGGGTCACCGGCGTCGACTTCGTGCGCGCCGGCAGGCGCCGGCACTCGGTCGGGGCCGGCGAGGTCATCCTCTGCGGCGGCGCCTTCAACTCCCCCCAGCTGCTCCAGCTCTCCGGTGTCGGCGACCCGCAGACCCTGCGTGAGGCCGGGGTCACCCCGCACATCGAGCTCCCGGGCGTCGGTGAGAACCTCCAGGACCACCTCGAGGTCTACCTCCAGCACGAGAGCCTCCAGCCGGTCTCGATCGCGCCGTGGCTGCGGAAGTGGAAGGCCCCGTACATCGGTGCGGAGTGGCTCTTCCTCAACAAGGGCGTCGGCGCCTCGAACCACTTCGAGGGCGGCGGCTTCATCCGCACCAACGACGAGGTCGCCTACCCGAACCTCATGTTCCACTTCCTCCCCATCGCGGTGCGCTACGACGGCACCGCCGCGGGCGGCAAGCACGGCTACCAGGTGCACATCGGCCCGATGAACTCCGACGTCCGCGGGCACGTGCGCATCAAGAACGCCGACCCGCTGGCCAAGCCGAGCATCCTCTTCAACTACCTCTCGACCGAGAACGACCGGCGGGAGTGGGTCGAGGTCGTGCGGGCCGCGCGGCACATCCTCTCCCAGCCGGCCTTCGCCCCCTTCGACGGTGGCGAGCTCTCGCCCGGCCCGGACGTGGCGACCGACGAGGAGATCATCGACTGGGTGGCCAAGGACGCCGAGACGGCGCTGCACCCGTCCTGCTCGGCCAAGATGGGCACCGACGAGATGTCCGTCGTCGACCCCTCCTCCATGCGGGTCCACGGCACCGAGGGGCTGCGGGTCGTCGACGCCTCCGTCTTCCCGACGATCACCAACGGCAACATCTACGCGCCGGTGATGATGGTCGCCGAGAAGGCCGCCGACCTCATCGCCGGCAACACCCCGCTCGCCGCAGAGCACCCCCCGGTGTACCGCGCGCAGCAGGGCATGCCGATCTACCCCGAGGGCGACCCCCGCAACTCGGCGTGGGACGCCCGCACGGACCTGCCGAGCGCGGCGGCGGCCACGAAGGGGGTCCAGGCGTGAGCACCCCGACCATCGACAGCGACCTGGTGCTCGACAAGCCCGACCAGCCGCGCACCAAGCGCTCGGTCCTGGCCGTCTCGCTCGTGGCCATCGTCCTCATCGCCGGGTGGGCCTTCGCCGCCCCGACGTCCGCGGAGAGCGCCCTGGGCTCGATCGTCACCTCGATCTCGGACTGGTTCGGCTGGTTCTACATCGCCCTGGCCACCGTGGTCCTCGTCTTCGTCATCGTCATCGCGCTGCGCTACCCGCGGGTGCGTCTCGGTGACCCCGACGACCGGCCGGAGTTCTCCACCTTCTCCTGGGCGGCCATGCTCTTCGCCGCCGGCATCGGCACGGACGTGATGTTCTTCGCCGTCGCCGAGCCGGCCAGCCAGTACCTCTTCCCCCCGCAGGGAAGCGGGGAGAGCGTCGCGGCCGCCCGGGAGGCCACGGTGTGGACCCTCTTCCACTACGGCATCACCGGGTGGGGCATGTACGCCCTCATGGGCGTGGCCCTGGGGTACTTCGCCCACCGGAAGAAGCTGCCGCTCGCGGTGCGCTCGGCGCTCTACCCGCTCTTCGGCAAGCGCATCCGTGGGCCGATCGGTGACACCGTCGACATCGCCACCGTCCTCGGCACGATCTTCGGCGTGGCCACCTCGCTGGGCATCGGCGTCGTCATGCTCAACGTCGGCCTCGGCATCATGTTCGACGTCCCGCAGGGGATCCCGGCCCAGATCGGCCTGGTCGTCCTCGCGGTCGGCGTCGCGACGGTCTCGGCCACGACCGGAGTGGACCGCGGCATCCGGCTGCTCAGCCAGCTCAACGTGTGGCTGGCCATCGTCCTCGCCGCGTGGGTCCTCGTCACGGGCAACACGACCTTCCTCCTGCGGTCCCTGACGATGAACGTCGGCGACTTCGTCTCGATGTTCCCCGGCATGACCCTGGACACGATGGCCTACGACCACCCGGCCGAGTGGATGAGCCTGTGGACCCTCTTCTTCTGGGCGTGGTGGATCGCCTGGGCGTCCTTCGTCGGGATGTTCCTCGCGCGTATCTCCAAGGGTCGCACCATCGGCCAGTTCATGTTCGGCACGCTGACGATCCCCTTCTGCTACATCCTCATGTGGGTGAGCATCTTCGGGAACTCGGCGGTCGAGCAGATCCGCGGTGGTGACACCGGCTTCGGGGAGCTGGCCGTGAACTCGCCCGAGGAGGGCTTCTACACCCTCCTCCAGCAGTACCCCGGCGCGATGTTCCTCGTCGGGCTGGCGACCTTCGTCGGGCTGCTCTTCTACGTCACCTCGGCCGACTCCGGCGCCCTCGTCATGGCCAACCTCAGCTCGGACCTGCCGGACAGCGAGACCGACGCCCGACCGTGGCTGCGCATCCTGTGGGCGTGCGCCACGGGTGTCCTGACGATCGCGATGCTCATCGTCGGCGGGATCGTCGCCCTGCAGTACGCGACGATCGTCATGGGGCTGCCCTTCGCGGTCGTCATGATCCTCGTCATGGTCGGCCTCTACCGGGCCCTCGAGACCGAGCGGCACGAGGTGGCCGTGGCGCGCCTCTCGCTGACCACTCACCTCGCCGGGCACCAGACGACCGCCCGGATCGGCTCCTGGCGCCAGCGCATCGGTCGCGGCCTGGGCTGGGTGAGCCAGAAGCAGGCCAACGAGCGCCTCTCCTCGGTCGTCGTCCCGGCCCTCGAGGAGGTCGCGGGCGCGATGCAGGCCGAAGGGAGGGAGGCCCAGGTCGTCACGACGACCAGCCCCACGGGCGACGCGGCGACGCTCGTCGTCGGTGAGGGCGAGGACGCCTTCGAGTGGACCGCCCGGGCCCACCAGGTCCCGGCCGCGAGCTACGGCACCCGGATGCGTGAGGCCAAGGACGTCACGACCCGGCTCGAGGTGGCCCTGCCGACCGGGACGAGCTATGACGTCTACCCCTACACCGGCGAGCAGGTCTGCCACGACGTGCTCGACCACTACGAGCGGTGGACCGCTGCGCGGGCGATGGCCGAGCTCGCCTGACCCCCGCCCCCGTCG
>CAYSGN010000111.1:0-8069 GCA_964430615.1 uncultured Janibacter sp.
GTCGACGAGCACGCCCGCTTCGGAGGAGTGGTGCCCGAGGTCGCCAGCCGGGCCCACCTCGAGGCGATGGTCCCGACGATCGAGCGGGCCTGCCAGCAGGCCGGCGTCGCGCTCACCGACCTCGACGGCATCGCGGTCACCGCGGGCCCCGGCCTGGCCGGCGCCCTGATGGTCGGGGTCGCCTCGGCCAAGGCGCTCGCGCTCTCCCTCGGCCTCCCGGTCTACGGGGTCAACCACCTCGCGAGCCACGTCGCGGTCGACATCGTCGAGCACGGGCCGCTCCCGGAGCCGTCCATGGCCCTGCTGGTCAGTGGCGGGCACTCCTCCCTCCTGCTCGTCCCCGACGTCACCCACGACGTGCGCAGCCTCGGCTCGACGATCGACGACGCCGCGGGCGAGGCCTTCGACAAGGTCGCCCGTGTCCTCGGCCTGCCCTTCCCGGGCGGCCCGCACATCGACCGGGCCGCCGAGGACGGGCAGATCACCATCGACTTCCCCCGCGGGCTGACCAGCCGCAAGGACATGGAGCGTCACCGCTTCGACTTCTCCTTCTCCGGGCTCAAGACCGCCGTCACCCGGTGGGTCGAGAGCCAACGCGCCGCCGGCGTGGAGGTCCCGGTCGCCGACGTCGCGGCGTCCTTCCAGGAGGCGGTCGTCGACGTCCTCACCCGCAAGGCGGTCTTCGCCTGCCGGGAGCACGACGTCGCCGCGCTCCAGGTCGGGGGCGGGGTCGCCGCGAACAGCCGGCTGCGCGCGATGGCGCAGGAGCGCTGCGCGGAGGCCGGGGTCGCCCTTCGTGTCCCGCGGCGGGCGCTGTGCACCGACAACGGCGCCATGGTCGCCTCGCTCGGTGCCCAGATGATGCTCAAGGGACGGCCGGCCAGCGACCTCTCGCTCCCCGCGGACAGCTCGCTGCCGGTGACCGACGTGCGCACGGGTCTGCCCGTCGAGGTCGACCACGACCACTGATCCGCCGGCGCTGCGGGCCCCACGCGACCGGAGGGTTGCATTCGGGTCACGAAAGACCCAGGAATTCGTCTCTGTGCGTTCATCAATGATCTTGTGGTCAGTGGCCTGTGCCCGTACGAGGCGCACCTCCACGCGGCCCGGCCAGGAACTGTCGTCCTAGGTCAGGAGATCCGTGAGCTCCATCACCGCCACCAGCCTCTACAAGGTCTTCGGGCGCCGGCCGGACCGCGGTGTCCGTGCCCTGCAGGAGGGGACCACCCGCGACGAGCTGCGGGAGCAGGGGCTGACGGCGGCGGTGATCGACGCCTCCTTCACCGTCGAGCCGGGCGAGATCTTCGTCGTCATGGGCCTCTCCGGGTCGGGCAAGTCCACCCTCATCCGCATGGTCAACGGGCTGCTGCCGCCGACCAGCGGAGACGTGAGCATCGACGGCCTGAGCGTGACGCGGGCGAAGGGGGAGGAGCTGCGCCGCGTGCGGCGGGAGAAGGTCAGCATGGTCTTCCAGCACTTCGCCCTGCTCCCGCACCGCACCGTGGGGGAGAACGCCGCCTACGCCCTGAAGATCCAGGGGGTCAACTCCTCCGACCGGTACCGGCGCGCGGAGGAGGCACTGCGCATGGTCGACCTCGGGGGGTGGGGCGGCTCGATGCCGAACGAGCTCTCCGGCGGGATGCGTCAGCGCGTCGGCCTGGCCCGCGCCCTGGCCGCCGGGACCGACATCATGCTCATGGACGAGGCCTTCAGCGCCCTCGACCCGCTCATCCGACGCGGGATGCAGGACAAGCTCGTCGAGCTCCAGCACCAGCTCGGCAAGACGATCCTCTTCATCACCCACGACCTCAACGAGGCGATGCGCCTCGGGGACCGGATCGCGATGATGCGCGACGGGCGGATCGAGCAGATCGGCAGCGCCGAGGAGATCCTCGACGACCCGGCCAACAACTACGTCGCGAAGTTCGTCCAGGACGTCGACCGCAGCCGGGTCATCACCGCCGAGAGCATCATGGAGACCCCGCCCGCCGTCATCGGTGCCGGTCAGGGCCCGCTCGCGGCGCAGAAGCTCATGCGCGAGACGCAGGCCCGGTGGCTCGTCGTCCTCGACCGAGACCGTCGTCTCACCGGCATGGTGCGAGAGGCGGACATCGCCCAGGCCGTCCGCGAGAAGCGGGACGTGCTGCCGGTCATCCCGGCCGACCAGGTGGCCTCGGTCGGTCCGGAGACCCTGCTCGCCGACATGTTCCGTGAGGCCTCCGACGCCGACAGCCCGGTCGCGGTGCTCGACGCCGAGGGCAGGGTCCTCGGCACCGTGCCGCACGTGACCCTGCTGGCCGCCGCCGCCCACAACGAGCCGGTCACGCCCGATGTCGACCACGACGGTGCCGGCGAGCCGGTGGGGGTGAGGTCCTGATGGAGCAGGACTCGGTCTTCCCCCGCATCGAGGTCGGCTCCTGGGCCGAGTCGGCCATCGACTGGCTCACGACGAACCTCAGCGCCCTCTTCGACGGCATCAAGGACGTCGTCGGCTGGCTCGTGGAGTCCCTCGACTCGCTGCTGCTCACGCCGGAGCCGCTCATCCTCGTCATCGTCTTCGCCTTCCTGGCGTGGCTGATGCGCTCGTGGCAGTTCGGCATCGCCACCGCCATCGGGTTCGCCCTCGTGGCCGGGATGGACCAGTGGGAGAACGCGATGCTCACCCTGTCGATGGTCATCATCGCCACGCTCTTCGCGGTGGCCATCGCCGTCCCCATCGGCATCCTCGCCGCCCGGAGCGACGCGGTCAGTGCCGTGGTCAAGCCGCTGCTGGACTTCATGCAGACCATGCCGGCCTTCGTCTACCTCATCCCGGCCATCATCTTCTTCAGCGTCGGTGCGGTGCCCGGTGTGGTCGCCACGGTGATCTTCTCGCTGCCGCCGGGCGTGCGACTGACCGAGCTGGGCATCCGGCAGGTCGACGCGGAGACGGTCGAGGCCGGGGCGGCCTTCGGGGCCACACCCGGCCAGATCCTGCGCGGGATCCAGATCCCGCTGGCCACCCCGACGATCATGGCGGGGATCAACCAGGTCATCATGCTCGCCCTCTCGATGGTCGTCATCGCCGGCTTCGTGGGCGCCGACGGTCTCGGCAAGGAGGTCGTCTCGGCCATCTCGACCCTGGACATCCCCAAGGGCGTCGAGGCCGGTCTGGGTGTGGTGATCCTCGCGGTCTTCCTCGACCGGCTGACCGCTGCGCTCGGCAACCCCGGTGACTACCGCGGCTCGCTCTACCGCCTCGTGCAGGGGGCACTGAGACGGTCCTGACCACCACCCGGCATCGCCGGACCCGTCCGCCTCGCGCGGACCCAATGAGGAGGAGAACAGATGAACATGCGACTCAGCCGCAAGGCCATCGCCACGACCGGTGTCGCTGCACTTGCCCTGGGCCTCGCAGCCTGTGGGAGCAGCGACGACGGGGGCTCCGACGGTGAGAGCAAGGGGACGATCACCCTCGGCTACATCCCGTCGTGGACCGACGGTCTCTCGACCGCGTACCTGCTCGAGGACCAGCTGACCAAGCAGGGCTACGAGGTCGAGATGCAGACCCTCACCGAGGCGGCTCCGCTGTACACCGCCCTCGCCCAGGGTGATGTGGACATGTACCCCTCCGCCTGGCCGGAGGTGACGCACAAGTCCTACATGGACAAGTACGGCAAGGACATCGAGGACGTCGGCGCGTACTACGACAACGCCAAGCTGACCTTCGCCGTGCCGAAGTACAGCAAGATCCAGTCGATCGAGGACCTGCCGGAGCACGCCAAGGAGCTGGACGGCAAGATCATCGGCATCGAGCCGGGCGCCGGCCTGACCAAGGTGACCAAGGAGAGCGTCTTCCCCGAGTACGGGCTCGGCAAGGACTTCGAGCTGGTGACCTCCTCGACCGCGGGGATGCTCGCCGAGCTGAAGAAGGCGACCGACGCCAAGAAGGACATCGTCGTCACGCTGTGGCGCCCGTTCTGGGCCAACAGCAAGTTCCCGGTCCGTGACCTCAAGGACCCGAAGGGCGCCCTCGGCGAGGGTGAGGCGCTGCACTTCCTCGGTCACAAGGGCTTCTCCGACGAGTTCCCCGACGCGGCGAAGCTCATCGAGGGCATCAAGCTCGACGACAAGGAGTACGGCGAGCTCGAGGACATGGTCGTCAACGAGTACGGCGAGGGGAAGGAGAAGGAGGCCATCGACGCCTGGATCAAGGAGAACCCGAAGGCCTTCGACACGGAGCTGACCGAGAAGAAGTAGCCACCCCTGCACATCGCGACGAGCCCCGGGCCGATCGGCCCGGGGCTCGTCGTCCGTCGCCGTGCCGGTGCGGCTCAGCCGCAGCGCAGTAGGCCCATGTCCTCCTTGAGGGTGAGCACGCGGGTGACCGAGGCGGTCAGCTGCTTCGCGAAGGCGGGGTCCTCGGCCCCCTTCGTCGTGAGGGCCTCGACCATCGTCGGGACCTGGCTCGCCTCCGCGGTGAGCACGATGTCGCCGCCCGCGGCGACGAACTTCGTCGCGCGCTCGCCCACGGGGGTGGCGGCGACCGACTTCGCGACGCCGACGTCGTCGGTCACGACGACCTCGTCGAAGCCCAGGTCCTCGCGGAGCATGCCGGAGACGATCTTCTCGGAGAAGATCGCCGGGGTGTCGCCGTCGATCCTCGGGTAGCGCGCCGAGCCGACCATGACGATCTGCGCGCCCGCGTCGATGACCTTCTCGAAGGGGCGCAGGTGGGCGGCCGAGGTGGTCATCTTCCGGTCGCTGATGCCCTCGGCGGTCAGGTCGGTGTTGCCGGTGATCCGCCCGATGCCGGGGAAGTGCTTCACGGTCGGCTGCACGTCGGCGGCGAGCATGCCCGTCGCGAACTCGGCGGCGTCGATGCCGACGGTGTCCGGGTGGGAGCCGTACTGGCGGTCCCACTGGCCGATCGGGTCGTTGCTGGTGCCGACCTCGCTGGGCACGGTGTCCGCGACGGGGGCGAGGTTGACGTTGACGCCGGCCGCGGCCAGCTCCTTGCCCCAGGTCTTCGCGGAGCCGGTGAGGTCCGGCAGGCGGGACTGCTCCAGGCCGGAGGGGATGGTGGAGAAGCCCGCTCCGGTGAGCTGCTGGACCTCTCCGCCCTCCTGGTCGGCGGCGACGAGCAGGCCCACCTTCGTCCCGTCGACGGTGGGGGCGACCTGCTGGAGGTGACGACTCGCGGCGGCGACGGTCTCCCGGCCCTCCCAGCCGCCCAGGTAGACCATCCCGCCGAGCCCCTGGCGGGTGATCTGCTCGTCGAGTGCGCTCGCGGGGCCGGGCTGCATCGCCGCCATGACGAGCTGGCCGGCCTGCTGGGTCGGGGTCATCGCCTCGCGGACCCGGGCCACGCACGCGGTGCCCTCGGACGAGGAGGAGGGTCCGCCCTTCGCCGAGGAGGTGCTCGTCGACGAGGAGTCGGAGGTCGTGCTCTCGCCGGACCCGGAGGTTCCGCACCCGACGAGGGCCAGGACGGCAGCTGCCGCTGCGGTTCGAGAGAGGATGCGTCGGCGCGCCATGGCGTGCAGGTTACCCGCGCAGACCCCGTGACCGGTCCTGCGGCGCACCGACGACGAGGACGGCGGCCTCACCGGCCACCCGGGTGATCACGATGGTCGCGCGCTCGCCGCTGCCCGCGCCGCGTCCGACCTTCAGGCGGCGCCGCAGGTCGTCCTCGTCGAGGCCCGTCCCGCGCTGCTTGATGGTCAGGCCGGTGATGCCGCGCTCACGCAGCCACCGGCGAAGATCCTTGGGGGAGTAGGGCATCGCCTCGAGCACCGGGAACCGCCGTGCGTACCCGAGGTCCTGCTCCTGTTCGCTCGTGACGTACCCCAGCCCCGGATCGAGCTCGGCACCTGCGGTAGGCCCGGTGACCGTGCCGACGAGGCCGGCGCGCACCACCGCCTTGTCGGCCTCGTAGAGCCACGGTCGGACGTCGTCCAACCGCCGGGTGCGAGGTGGCCCGACCTCGCAGGTGCTCTCGTCCACCTCGACGGGCCGCCGGTCCTTGCGCAGTACCCGGGCGCTGCGGCCGGGGCGGGTGACGAGCGGCCCCCACCACACCGCGCACTCGAGGACGGTTCCCTGCCAGGAGGTCCACTGCGCCTCCGTCCCCGGCGGCGGGGCGTCGTGCGGCAGGCTCGGGCTCAGCTTGGCCCCGGTCGCCGGCACGTCCCGGGCGACACCGAGGACGAACTCCCAGGACGGGGAGATCTCGTCGAGGCGGAAGACGCGCTTGGTCCGGCCGGAGCGGTCGCTGCGGCCGGGGGTGCGCCGCGCCGGGTCGAGCCAGACGCCGACGCGACCGTGCTCCGGGTCGGGCGGCGGGACGAAGTCCTCGGCCACGCCGGCGCGGGCCCGGCTGTCCGGCCAGGTGCGCAGGTTGGCGTCGGCGATCGCCGCCGTCACCGGGTCCGCGTCGACGCCGTGGACGGTGACCCCGAGCGCGCTCATCGCCATCGCGTCCGAGCCGATGCCGCAGCCCAGGTCGTGCACGGTCGCGAGGCTCGCGCTCGCGAACCGGCCGGCGTGCGAGGCCGCCACCTCGAGGCGGGTGGCCTGCTCGAGCCCGTCAGGGGTGAAGAGCATGCCGGGAGCGAACTCGCCGAACTTCTCCACCGCCCGGGCCTGCAGCCGTTTCTGGGTCAGGGCGGCGGCGGCCTGCTCGGGGGAGAGGCCGTCGGCACGCAGCCGGGTCGCGACGGCGACCGCCTCGGACTCGCGGTAGGGCTCGAGCTCCCCGACGACCGAGCGTCCCTCGGGCGAGGCGAGCCAGCGCACGGTCGGGACGTCCATGCCGGCCATTGTCCAGCACCCGGGCCCCGGCTCGCGGTCCCCCGGCCCCGGTCGGACCGCGGCGGCGACGGAGGGTCGAGGGGGCGGCGGCGACGGGGTGGGGAGCGGGCTGGCACTCAGGTTGACCGAGTGCCAGGCGCGGCATAGATTGTCTCTTGGCACTCACCAGTGGCGAGTGCCAAATGCCACGGCTGGTCGACCCCCGCGACGGCGCCCGGCCCGGCACTCCCAGAACTCATATCAACGACCCTCAGCAGAAGGAGTCAGCGTGTCGGTTTCCATCAAGCCGCTCGAGGACCGGATCGTCGTCAAGGGCATCGAGGCCGAGCAGACCACCGCCTCCGGCCTCGTCATCCCGGACACCGCCAAGGAGAAGCCGCAGGAGGGCGAGGTCGTGGCCGTCGGCCCGGGCCGCTTCAACGACGACGGCGACGAGCGCGTCCCCATGGACATCTCCGTCGGCGACCGCGTCATCTACTCCAAGTACGGCGGCACCGAGGTCAAGCACGGCGGCGAGGAGTACCTCATCCTCTCCGCTCGCGACGTCCTCGCGATCGTCGGCTGAACGAGCTGACCTCAGCCACAGCGCACGCCCCGGGCGGGCCCACCCGGGTCCCTCGGGGCGTCGCTCTTCCCCCTTCGTACCAGAGACCAAAGGACACTCATGGCCAAGGAACTGGAGTTCAACGACTCCGCTCGTGACGCCCTCTTGCGCGGCGTCGACCAGCTCGCCAACGCCGTCAAGGTGACGCTCGGCCCCAAGGGCCGCAACGTCGTCATCAACAAGGCGTGGGGCGCACCGACCATCACCAACGACGGCGTGACCATCGCCCGCGAGATCGAGCTCGAGGACTCCTACGAGAACCTCGGCGCCCAGCTCGCCAAGGAGGTCGCGACCAAGACCAACGACATCGCCGGTGACGGCACCACGACCGCGACCGTCCTCGCCCAGGCCATGGTCAGCGAGGGCCTGCGCAACGTCGCGGCGGGTGCTGCACCGTCTGGCCTCAAGCGCGGCATCGACAAGGCGGTCGAGACCGTCTCCGCCCGCCTGCTCGAGAACGCCCGCGAGCTCGAGGGCAAGGAGGAGATCGCCCAGGTCGCCGGCCTGTCCGCCCAGGACCAGGTCATCGGCTCGACGATCGCCGACGCCTTCGACAAGGTCGGCAAGGACGGCGTCATCACGGTCGAGGAGTCCTCGACCGCGGAGACCGCGCTCGACTTCACCGAGGGCATGCAGTTCGACAAGGGCTACATCAGCCCGTACTTCGTCACCG
>CAYSGN010000112.1:0-7949 GCA_964430615.1 uncultured Janibacter sp.
AGGTCTCGCGCACCTCCTCCACGCTCGCATCGGCCATGCCCCAGAAGTGTCCTCGTGGCTGGGTCACCCAGCCGTGGACGAGCTCGGCGTCCGCGTCGGGGTCGAGGGGGCGGACGGTCAGGGGCGGGTCGGTCACCATGCGGGTCCTCCGTGGTCGGTGCCCAGCTGCTCTCCGTGCAGCCAGGCGAGGTGCTGGTCGTGGGCGTGGGGGGCGTCGGGGTCGCCGTCGGCGCCGAGCGGCACCACCCAGCTGCTCGGGCCGCCGAGCGACCAGACGAGCCGGGCCGTCGGCCCGCGCCAGGCCCGGTCGGTGGCACCGGGGCTCCCCGACGTGGCGAGGACGCAGTCCCCGTCACCGGCGAGCGGCTGCGGCGGGGGCGTGCGCCCGTCCGCCACGGCCCGGACGAAGGGAGTGGCGTGCCGCCTCCCCCAGGTCCGGTCCCCCTCGGAGCGGCCGTGCCAGGTGGTCCCGGCCCTCGACAGCGCCGTGCCGGCCAGCTCGAGGACCGGCAGGCCCCACCGCCCGCCGCAGGCGAGCACCCGCTCGATCGCCGCCCCGACCCGGGCGGTCGGGTCGAGCCAGGGCGTGAAGAGCGCCGGCAGGCCGTGCGGCTCACGCACCGGGGCGAGACGAGGATGGTCGGCGACGAGGCGCACGAGGTGGGAGCGCCAGGTGGCGAAGAGCGCGGCCGTCTCGTCCCCGGCGGCCATCCGGCCGTCCCAGGAGAGCAGCCGGTCACGGACCCAGCGGTCCTCGGCAGCCGGGCGGACGTCCTCGAGCACCGCGCGGAAGGTCGGCCACGAGCCGAGCAGGGTGTCCATCTGGATCCCCGCCAGACCGGCGGGGTCCCACACCCGACGCTCGCTGAGCAGCTCCGCGATGCGGGCGGCCCTGTGCGGGGCCGCGAACTCCTCCCCGAGGTCCGCGACCGAGACGCGCCGGTCGTTGGCGTGCACGACGACCTCGCCGTCGGCGAGGTCACGGCGGGCCGGCGGGACCGGGACCGTGCCGCTCGCCGTCACCATCCGACCGGCCAGCCGTTCACGCACCCGCCCGTCGGCGCCCGCGATGAGCACGGCGTTGACCGGCTCCACCCAGTCCTCGAGCGCCGCGTCGACGTCGTCGACGGTCCGGGCCAGCAGCAGGCGGCGCATGGCGGCCAGACCGATGTCGCCGTCGACGCCGGCGGGGGTGACCGGAGCGGCCACCCTCCCCGTGCCGGCGCCGATCGTCTGGTAGTCGGCCATGGCATGGGTGATCGCCCAGGCGACCGACCCCGTGTGCCCGAAGTGGGCGACGCCGGGGACCCCGGCGAAGGCGAGCCCGGTCACCTCGGTCGACGGCGTGCTCAGCCGCACCTGCTGGTAGATCCCGGGCGCCTCGAGGACGCGGTGGGGGTCGGCGGCGATCATCGGGGCGCCGGTGGAGGTGCGTGACCCGGTGAGCGCCCAGGCGTTGCTGCCGCCGAGCGGCACACCCTTGTGGGAGAGCAGGTCGAGCGCGTCCTCCCCGAGGGTGGCGCGGACGTGCCGGCGCCACAGCTGGTGGCCGAAGGAGCCCATGAGCACGTGCTGGACGAGGAAGACCCCGGCAGGGCTCCACGGGTCCCAGCGCTCGGGACGGACCCCGGCGGCGGCGAACTCCGGTGTGCGGGAGGCGCCGTCGTCGAGGCCGTCGTTGACCCCGTCGACGAAGGCGAGCAGCCACGCCTCGGTCCGCGGGTCGAGCCCCGCCACCGCCGCCCGAGCGATCTCCGGCAGCCCTGCGGCCGTGGCGAACTCGTCCCAGTCGCCGTCCCCGACGAGCTCCGCGACGGTCGCCTCCGAGCGCCGCCTCTCGACCTCGATCTGCCAGGCCCGGTCGACCGCCGCCGACCAACCCTGGGCGAAGGCGAGGTCCTCGAGCGTCGCCCCCCAGCAGTGCGGGACGCCCCGGGCATCCCGCTGCACGCGCCAGCGCCGGGTCACGGCGACCCCACCGCCACCCTCACCGGCGCGGCGTGCAGCGGGTTCGCGAGCGTGCCCGCCGTGATGAGGGAGCCGGCGGGGTCGGTGAGGTCGACCATCTGGAGGGTGTTGCGCAGCTGGAGGCGGTTGAGGCACGAGTGCTCGAAGTCCTCGCGCAGCAGGTCCAGCCGCGCCGCCTGCGGGTACTCCCCGGCGTGGTCGGCGACGCACTCGGCGACGAGCGCCCAGAAGTCCTCTCCGGGGAGCAGCCCGTCGTCGTCGAGGATCTCCGCGACGTAGCGCAGGACCCCGTCGACGACGTCGGTGAGGATCGAGAGGGACTGCACCCGCGGGTCCAGGACCGTGCGGATCCGCTCGATCTCCGGCGGCAGCGGGCGCTCGGACATGACGACGACCTCTTCGCCGATGTCCTTCATGAAGGCGCCGACGGGCACGTGCTCGGAGAGCACGAGGATGAGGTTCTCACCGTGCGGCATGAAGGCCAGGTCGTGCACGCCGAGGCAGTGCACGACCGGGCGCAGGTAGGCGCGCAGGTAGGCGCGCACCCACTCGGCGGGGTCGAGCGGGGAGGCGGCGACGAGCTGCCCGAGCAGCGAGGTGCCGGCGGAGTCACGGTGCAGCAGCGCGGCCATGGTCATCGCCCGCTGCCCCTGCGCGAGCCGCGGCTCCGGCGACTCCCGCCACAGGGCGGCGACCATCTTCGTGTGCGCGTTCGGCGAGCCGAGGGCGTGGTAGGCATCGCCGGTGTAGCCGACCGCGGCGACCTCGCGCAGCACCCCGAACCCGCACGCCGCCAGCTCCGGGTCCGCGTGGATGAGCGAGGCGACCCAGTCGTTGATCGCCGGGGTGGCCCGCATGTAGCGCGGCGAGAGCCCTCGCAGGAAGCCCATGTTCTGGATCGCCAGCGCCGTCTTGGTGTACCCCCGCTCCGGGTGGTCGGCGTCGAGGAAGGTGCGGATCGACTGCTGGGCCCGGTGCCGGGTCGAGCCCCGCCCGAGCGGCACGATGTCGCCGCGCCCGATGTCCGCGGCGAAGGTCACCGCGAGCTTGTGGTCCCACTGCCACGGGTGGACCGGCAGGTAGAGGTACTCCTCCGGAGTCTCCCCCTGCGCCTCGAGGATGCGGGCGAAGCGGGCGAGCTCGGCCTCGCCGAGCACGGTCGCGTAGTGCTCCTGCTCGGTCAGCCCGTCCACGAGCGAGAGGTGCGCGAGGGCGCGGCGTACCGCCACCCACTGGAGGCGCACGGCGGCGCCGGTCTCCGGCGCGTAGGCGGCCTGGTCGCTCGCCGAGTAGCCGATCCGTCCGCTCCCGGCGACGAACGCAGGGTGCCCCTCGCTCATCGCCGCCTCGATCGTCTGGAGGTCGGCGTCGAGCAGCTCCCGGCTCGTGTACCGCTCGTGGTGCCAGCACCACGCGAGGTGGGCGAGGGTGCCGCTCAGCTCCTCGAGGTAGGTCGAGCGCAGGTGGTCGGGGATGCCGAGGTCGGCGTGCAGGTCCGAGACGACCGCGAGGGCGTCGACCTCGGCCGGCTCGCCGTCGACGAGCCGCTCGATGCTCGCGGGATCGACCCGCCAGTGCTCGAGCGCGTGCCGGGTCGCGGCGAAGGTGTAACGGGCTTCCCCGGCGCGGACGAGCCAGCGCCCGTCGCCGACCGGCTCCGGCGCGAGCAGCCGCTCGTGGGTGAACTCCCCGAGAGCCTTCGCGGCCAGGTGACGGTGGGCCCGGGCGAGGACCCCGGGCTCCAGGTGGGCCAGGTCCGGGTCGTGGCGCTCACCGCCGCGCTCGAGCGGGCTCGCGAGGAAGTCCTCGAGGGTGCAGAAGCTCAGCAGCGCGTCCTTCTCGGGCAGGCCGACGACCAGCTCGGGGAGGAAGCCGGCGGCGGCGTTCTTCGCGTGGATCGCCGTGTTGCGCACGTCCGGCTCGACGACCACCCGGGCGACGGCGGGGTCGCGGAAGCAGAAGTGCATCACCGCCCGGAAGACCTGCGAGGTCAGCCCGTGGACCGGCGTCGACGTCGGCGCGACGAGGACGTGCATGCCGAGGTCGCCCGCGGCCACGGGGTAGTGCGCCGCGAGGGGGCTGTGGGCGGGGTCGTAGGTCTCGACGAGGAAGAGCGGCTCCCCCTCGAGGCGCCCCAGCCACGCGTCGTGGTGCGGGTCGGCGTCGATCTCGTCGAGCTCGGCCCGGGTCTGCTCGGGGGTGAAGCCCTGCATCTCCCAGAAGGTGGCCTTCGGGTCGGTCACCCAGGTGTGCAGCAGCCCGACGTGCTCGGACGGGACGACCGGCTCGATGGTCATCCGGCCGAGTGCGCAGAGATGGGTGGTCATCGGCCCACCTCCACCGGGGTGCGGTCGCCGCGAAGGGGGGCACCGCCCCCTTCGTCACGGGTCGCCACCGGCGAGTCGAGCTCGTCGACCCCGAACTGCTGGAAGGCGATCCGCTCCTCGACGGGGTAGACCTCCCGGCCGGTCACGGCCCGGATGATCACCGAGTTGCGGTAGGCGCCCATGCCCAGGTCGGGCGCGAGCAGGCTGTGCGTGTGCTCCTCGGCGTTCTGCACGAAGATCCTCCCGTCGTGGTCGACGCTGTAGTCGGCGGCGGTGTCGTAGCGGCCGTGCTCGTCCCACCGGATGTGCTCGTGCACCGGCTCGAGGAAGTCCGGGACGCTCGGCCGGTACCCGGTCGCGAGGACGAGGCCCTCGGTCCGGACGCGGTAGCCGGCGTCCTGCTCCTCGTGGTGCACGTGCAGGGTGTACCCGTCCTCGGGGTCCCACGCCGCCTCGCGCAGCTCGCTGCCGGTGAGGAGCGTCGTCGGGACCGGCCGCCCGGTCTCGACCCGGATCCGGTAGAGGGTGTCGTAGATCGTGTCCACGAGATCGCCGCTGATCCCCTTGTGGAGGCTGCGCTGCTCGCGGCCGAGGCGGTCGCGCTGGTCGGTCGGCAGCCCGCGGAAGTAGCGGCCGTACTCCGGCGAGGTCATCTCGAGGGTGAGCTTCGTGTACTCCATGGGGAAGAAGCGCGGCGAGCGCGTGATCCAGGTCAGGTGGTAGCCGTGCTCGGTGATCCCCTCGAGCAGGTCGAGGTAGATCTCCGCCGCGGACTGACCGCTGCCGACGACGGTGATGCTGCGCCGTCGCTGCAGCCGCTCGCGCTCGGCGAGGTAGTCCGCGCTGTGCGTCACCGGCCCGCCGAGCCCGTCGAGGACGGGCGGCACGCTCGGGGAGGTACCGATGCCGACGACGACGTGGCGGGCGAGCACGGTGCTCGTCGACCCGTCGCGGCGACGGGCGGTGACGGTGTGCACCCCGGTGCCCGGGTCCCGCTCCACGGCGGTCACCTCGCGGCCCCACCGGATGGTGTCCAGCTGGTCGGCGACCCATCGGCAGTAGGCGTCGTACTCCACGCGAAGGGGGTTGAAGTCCTCCCGGATGTAGAAGGGGTAGAGCCGCCCGACGTGCTTGAGGTGGTTGAGGAAGCTGAAGCGGCTCGTCGGGTCGGCCATCGTCACGAGGTCGGCCATGAAGGGGACCTGGATCGTCGCACCCTCGATCATCATCCCCGGGTGCCAGGAGAAGCCCTCCCGCGCGTCGAGGAAGACCGCGTCGACGTCCGGCAGGTCGTGGGTGAGCGCGGCGAGGCCGAGGTTGAAGGGCCCGACACCGACCCCGACGACGTCGTGGACGCGGGCGCTCATCGGGTCGCCTCCGTGAGGTCGTGCGCGGACAGGTCCGCGCCGAGGAGCTCCTCGTCGGCGGCGTCCTCCGCGCGCAGGCCCTCCCCGGTGCGCGCGATCGCCTCGAGGATGCCGCGCAGGTGCTCCAGCGGGGTGTGCGGGTTGAGGAGGGTGAACTTCAGCCACGCGCGGCCGTCGATGCTCGTGCCCGCGACCATGACGTCACCCCGGCCGAGCAGCGCGTGCCGGATCCGCGGGTTCAGGTGGTCCGCCTCCTCGGCGCCGACCCCCGTCGGCCGGTAGCGCAGGAGCACCGTGCTCAGCGTGGGCTCGGCGGCCACCTCGAAGCGCTCGTCCTCGACGAGCACGTCGTGCACCTCCCGCGCCCGGTCGATGACCTCGTCGAACATCTCGCCGACGGCGTCGGCGCCGACGACGCGCAGGGTGAGCCACAGCTTGAGCGCGTCGAACCGGCGGGTCGTCTGCATCGACTTGTCGACGAGGTTGGGGGCGACGGAGGTGCGGGGGTTGAGGTAGTCCGCGTGGTGGGTGACGTGGCGCAGCGTGCGGCCGTCGGCGACGAGGAGCGCGCTCGAGCTGACCGGCTGGAACCACGTCTTGTGGAAGTCGACCGTCACCGAGTCCGCCCGCTCGATGCCCGCGAGCAGGTCGCGGCGTCGACGGGAGGCGAGCAGCCCGCCGCCGTAGGCGGCGTCGACGTGCAGCCAGGTCCCGTGCTCGGCACAGGCGTCGGCGATGTCACGAAGGGGGTCGATCGCCCCGAGGTCCGTGGTCCCGGCGGTGGCCGAGACCGCCATGGCGACCTCGCCGCGCTCGCGGAGGGCGGCCAGCTCGTCACGGAGCGCGTCGGGGAGCATCCGCCCGGAGGCATCGGTGGGGACGTCGATGACGGCGTCCTCGGCGAGCCCTATGACCCGGGTGGCCTTGACGACGCTGAAGTGGGCGTGGGCGGTGGTGAGCACGCGCAGCCGGGCCCGGTGGGCGGTGGCCGCCTCGCCGCGGAGGTCGCCCAGCGCCTCGCCGCGGGCGAGGACGAGCGTCTGGAGGTTGGACTGGGTGCCGCCGCTGGTGAAGACGCCGTCGGCCTGCTCGCCGAAGCCGATCCGCTCGGCGGTCCAGTCGACGAGGCGCTGCTCGATGAGGGTGCCGCCCGCGCTCTGGTCCCAGGTGTCGACCGAGGTGTTGACCGCCGCGAGGATCCCCTCGGCGAGGACGGCCGGCAGGGTGACGGGGCAGTTGAGGTGGGCCACGTAGGAGGGGTGGTGGAACCAGACCGCGTCCCGCAGGTAGAGGTCGCCGACCTCCTCCAGGGCGCTGTCGAGGTCGGCCGCCGGGCGGTCCAGGTCGACCGCCGCCACCCGGGGGGAGAGGTCGGCGACGGTGGCGCCGGTCGAGGGGGAGTCGGCCGCCAGGTGCTGGGCCACGAGCTCGGTGACGCGGGTCATGCCGTCGAGGTAGTCGGCGGCGCTCTCGTGCGTGAGGAGTTGACTGTTCACAGGCGATTCCTTGAACTTAGGGTTACCTTACTTACGCAAGGCACGCCTAACGTACATCCGACCGCGCCCTCGACAGAAAGCCGTCAGCGACCATGACGACCACCGGCACGCGCACCGCACCATCGGCCGAATCCCTGGAATCGGGACGCTTCCGCCTCATCACGGCGCTCTACTTCACGCAGTACCTCGGCGTGGGGTTCCTCACGATCGGGCTCGTCGCGATCCTCCGGGACGGTGGCACCTCGCTCGCCACGCTCGGCCTGCTGCAGACGATCGGCATCATCTGGCCGATCAAGGTCCTCTGGGCACCGCTCGTCGACCGCTTCGGCAGCACGCGCTTCGGCCACTACCGCTCCTGGCTGGTGCCGCTCCAGCTCGGTCTCGTCCTCGCGCTGCTGGCGCTCACCCCCTTCGCGCCCCCGTCGGACCACCTCGGGCCGGTCATCGCCATCGCGACCCTCTTCGTGCTCTTCTCGGCCACCCAGGACATCGCGGCCGACGCGCTCGCCGTGCGCCTGCTCACCTCGGGGGAGCGTGGTCTCGGCAACGGCATCCAGGTCGGCGGCAACTACCTCGGCACCGTCGTCGGCGGAGGCGCCGCCGTCATCGTCCACGACCAGTGGGGCTGGGCGGCGGCGATGGTCTTCCTCGCCGTGCTCACCGCGCTCGCGCTCGGGGTGGTCCTCGCCTACCGCGAGCCCGCCCGCGAGGTGCGCGTGCGCCGGGCGGGCTACCGGGACCTGGTCACGGTCTTCGCCCAGCCGGGCTGCCGCCGCTGGGTCCTCCTCGTC
>CAYSGN010000113.1:0-7921 GCA_964430615.1 uncultured Janibacter sp.
GCCGGACTCTCCTCCCGCAGCGCCGCCTTGAGGATCTTGCCGACGGCGTTGACGGGCAGCTGCTCGCGGAGGATCACGTCCTTGGGGCGCTTGTAGCCGGCGAGGTTCTCCCGGCACCAGTCGAGCACCTCCTCGGTCGTCAGCGCGCTGTCCGCCTCCCGCACGACGTGGGCGACGGCCACCTCTCCCCACCTCTCGTCCGGTCGTCCGACGACGGCGACGTCACGCACGCCGGGCAGCTGCCGGATGACGTGCTCCAGCTCGGCCGGGTACACGTTCTCCCCGCCGCTGATGAGCATGTCTTTGAGGCGGTCGACGATCCGCACGAAGCCCTCGTCACCGAGGACGCCGACGTCGCCGGAGCGGTACCACCCTTCGTCGTCGATCGCCGCTGCCGTGGCGGTGGGATCACCCCAGTAGCCCGCGAAGCGCTGCGGGCCACGGCACCACACCTCGCCCGGCTCTCCCGCAGGACGCGCGACCCCGCTCTCCGGGTCCACGATGCGCAGCTGCGCGTGATGGACAGGCAGGCCCTGGGTGGTCATCCACCGGTCCCCCATGTCGCGCGTCGCGAAGGCCACACCACCGGTGAGCTCGGTGATCCCGTACACCACCTGGGTGTTGATCCCCATCTCCGCCGCAGCACTCAGCAGTGACGCGGGCACCATGCTGCCGCCGCAGGTCACGCTGACCAGGCTGCTCGGGTCGACCTGCGTCGCGCGCGCGACCTGGAGCATCGCCTGGAGCATGACGGGCACCGTCATCATCATGGCGATGCGTTCACGCTCGATCGTCCGCCACACCACTCCGGGGTCGAAGTCGGCGAGGAAGACCGTCGAGCAGCCGCGGAGCACGTTGGTGATGAGCGGCGCCAGCCCCCCGATGTGGAACATCGGCGCCACGAGCAGGAAGCGCTGGCCCGCCTCCCAGGCGATGGTCTGCGACATCCCGTCCGCGGACCACAGGAGGTTGGCATGGGTGAGGATCGCGCCCTTGGGCCGGCCGGTCGTCCCGGAGGTGTACATCAGCACCGCCGGGTCGTCCGGGTCGACGTCGGCCGGGGTGGGCGCGACGGCCGACGCGTCGTCGACGATCTCCTCGTAGCCGGGGCCGTCGACGACCCGCGCACGCAGGTCCCGGCCGGCGAGCGCGGTGTCGATCGTCCCGGCGAAGGCGGCATCGTGGAGCACCGCGACCGGGCTGCTGTCCTCGATGACGTGCCGCAGCTCCGGGGCCGGCAGGCGCCAGTTCCCGATGACGGCGACGGCACCGATGCGGGCGGCCGCGAAGACGGCAGTGGCGAGGAACTCACCGTTCTTCGCCAGGACGAGGACCCGGTCGCCACGGAGCACTCCCGCGTCGACGAGGTGGGCGGCCAGGGACCCGGCGCGTCGGAGGGCGTCGTCGTAGGTGAGACGCTGGTCGCCGTCGACGTAGGCCTCCTCGGCGCCGCTGCGGCGGGCGCGGGCGACCAGGAGGCCGTGCAGGCTGTGGGTGGTCAGCTCCGCGCCGAGAGGCGCCGCGAGCGCGGGTCCGGTGGGAGCGAAGGGGGTAGGAGACATGGTCAGCTGCTCACCGTGCTGCGCTCGATGATCGCGGTGGTGTCGGTGCCGGTGGGCAAGGTGCCGAAGACCGTGCCCCAGTCCCGCCCGAGACGGGTGGCGACGAAGGCGTCGCTGACGGCGGGGTGTCCGAAGCGCAGGAGGAGTGAGGCCTGGAGCGCCAGGGCGAGATCACCGACGACGTTCCGGGCCCGGAACTCCAGGGTCCCCCGGTCCGCGAAGTGGTCCTTCGCGCGCGCCAGGAAGGCGTCGTAGGTCGCATTCGCACCCGATGCCGCGGCGAGCTCCTCGAAGAGCACGGTGAGGCTGTCGGGGGTCTTCGCGATGGCGCGCAGCGTGTCGAGCGCGGCGACGTTGCCGGTGCCCTCCCACACGGACAGCAGGGGCGACTCGCGGTAGAGCCGGGGCATCCGGGAGTCCTCGACGTACCCGTTGCCTCCGAGGCACTCGAGCGCTTCGGCGGTGTGCACGGGGCCGCGCTTGCACACGTAGTACTTCGAGACGGCCAGGCCGATGCGGCGCAGCAGGGCGGCGCGCTCGTCCCCGGCCTGGGCGGCGTCGGTCAGGCCGGCGAGCCACAGCGCCACCGTCGTCGACGCCTCCGACTCGACCGCGAGGTCCGCGACCACGTTGCGCATCAGCGGCTGGTCGATGAGCGTCTTGCCGAAGGCCGCACGGTGGGAGACGTGGTGGGCGGCTAGGTGCACCCCGTGGCGCATCAGTGCCGCCGTGCCGAGCGTGCAGTCCAGGCGGGTGCCGTTGACCATCTCGATGATCGTGGCGACCCCGCGGCCCTCGCCACCCAGGCGCCACCCCACGGCGTCCTCGTACTCGAGCTCGCTGCTGGCGTTGGAGCGGTTGCCGAGCTTGCCCTTCAGCCGCTGGAGCCGGATGCCGTTGCGAGTGCCGTCGGGGAGCACCCGTGGCAGGACGAAGCAGGTCAGCCCACCGTCGGTCTGGGCCAGGGTGAGGAAGATGTCGGACATGGGGGCCGAGGTGAACCACTTGTGGCCCACGAGCCGATAGCTCCCGTCCGGCTGGGCCAGCGCCCGCGTCGTGTTGGCCCGCACGTCGGAGCCGCCCTGCTTCTCGGTCATCGACATGCCGGCGATGAGACCCGGCTTGTCGGTCGGCACCCGGAGCACCGGGTCGTACTCCCCCGTGGCCAGCAGCGGCTCGTACGTGGCGGCCATCTCCGGGTCGACCCGCAGCGCCGGGACGGCCGCGTAGGTCATCGACGTCGGGCAGC
This sequence comes from uncultured Janibacter sp., assembly GCA_964430615.1. Taxonomy (GTDB): domain Bacteria; phylum Actinomycetota; class Actinomycetes; order Actinomycetales; family Dermatophilaceae; genus Janibacter. The sequence goes on from CAYSGN010000113.1 coordinate 2,812, forward strand.
CGTGCCCGGCGTCGACGACCTGCCACACGCTGAACTTCGCGGCTCGCAGGAGGTGGGCATTCGACCTCGTCTCGGTCCACGGCGTGCCGTGCAGGCCGAGCCCGACCATCGTGCGCATCAGCTCGTGGTAGGCGGGGTGGTAGGCGACCTCGTCGATCCGGTGACCGTAGCGGTCGTGCGTGTGCAGCACCGGCGGGTTCGCCTCGGCGAGGTCACCGAGCTCCTGGGCGTGCGCGCTGCCGGCGAGCCGGCCGACGTGGTCGAGCTCGGCGAAGGCCTCCTCGGACGCGCCGGCCCGGCTCAGCGCCTCCCGGAGGACGGGGTGGTCGGCGGCGTTGTAGTCCACCAGCGGCGTCGCCTGGTTGAGGACCTCGTGCGTCTTCATGTCGTCTCCTTGTCGGTCCCGGCCATCGGGACGTCGTCGGTCAGGTACCGGGTGCTCAGCTCGTCGCGGTAGTCCTCGTAGGCCCACCTCAGGCGGTCCGCGGGCCAGTGCTCGGGCACGAGCTCCTCGGGCAGGGCGGGGTCGGTGCACAGGTGGCGCACGGCGGAGGCGGCCGCGGTCAGGCGGACGATGGGCGGACCCTCCCGGTCCAGCGTCGCGAGCAGCTCGTGGGCGGTGCTCGCCCAGGCGTCGAGGTCCCAGAGCCGCCGCGTGAGGCCTCGGTCGCCGCTGGGGGTGGTCGTGAAGGACTCGACGGTGCTCCCGAACTCGGGGTCGACGCGTCCGTCACCACCGAGGGTGCTCTCCAGGTTGTCCGGACGCAGCCACACACCTTCACGCAGCTCGCCGTAGCGGGCGCGCGCGAGCTCGCTCCGCAGCGTCGACCGCTCGGCAGCGGACCGTCCGCGGTCCACGACGACGAGCATGCGCCACATGCCGTCGTACGGCCGAAGCCGTGGGTGGGCCAGGGCCTCGGTCAGACGCTGCCGCTGCACGTGGCGGGGCGAGAGGGTGTAGGTGCCGTCCTCGACCTCGAGGTCACCGGCAGAGACCATCCGGGAGAGGGCGACCCGCATCGTGGCCGTCGAGACGCCGAAGGTCTCCCCGAGCCCGGTGAGGTCGCGACCGCTCATCCGGGGCGGGCGGGCACCGAGCAGCAGGCTCAGGGCGACCGAGCGAGCACTCAGCGGCGCATCGAGCTGGGCGTGGTCCATGTGGTCCTCTCATCACGGCGGTCCGGCACCGCCATGATGATTACATCCTAGATCCAACTGTTTGCCAAGTGTAATGACAGGTTTGGCGGCGATGCCGGCCACACCCCACGGCCCCGAGGGGCGCTCACGCTGCCCCGACCGACGAAAGCACCTACCGTGGTCGGCGCCCGTGGACCCCAACCCCCAAGGCGAGAGTCTCGTGAGCCCCCTTCGTCCCCACCTCCTCCCTGCCGCACTGGCAGCGTCGCTCCTCACCGTGGCTCCTGCAGCCGCCGCCGGCGCCTCCTCGGACTCCGTTGCGACGCAACGGGACTCGATCAGCATCGACGGGGTGGACCCCGGCGCTCTGCGGGAGGCTCCCACGGTCGACGAGTCGGACCGAGCGGCCAGCCGCGACGCCACGACGGTGGCCTCGTCCGACCAGGAGGACCAGGTCGTCGCGATGACCGAGCAGCTGGACACCCGCGACTTCCGGGTCGCGGGCGTGACCTGGGAGGGCGAAGGGAGCGACCTCGAGGCCTACGTCCGCACCCGCGACGCCGACACCGGCGACTGGTCGGGCTGGAGCCGACTCGCGGCCGAGGACGCCCCGGGTGGCAGCACCGCCGACGCCGGCTCGACCCGCGGCGGCACCGAGCCGCTCCTCACCGAGGAGTCCGACGGCATCCAGGTGCGCGTCGAGTCCCGCGGCGCAGCGCCCGACGAGCTCGCGGTCGACGTCATCGACCCCGGCACCTCACCCGCCGACGCCACGGCGAGCCCGGCCACGAGCGCCACCGCCCCGACCGACACGTCCACCTCGGGCGCCACCCACGAGACCGCGACGCCCGAGCCCACCGTGCGCAGCCGCGCCGACTGGGGAGCCGACGAGTCCATCCGTCGCGGCGAGCCCGACATCGGCGAGGTCCGCGGGGCGGTCGTGCACCACACCGCCGGGACGAACGACTACACCAAGGAGGACGTGCCCGTCCTGCTGCGGGGCATCTACGACTACCACGTCAACAGCCTCGGCTGGGACGACATCGGCTACAACGTCCTCGTCGACAAGTGGGGCCGTCTCTGGGAGGGCCGCTACGGCGGTCTCGAGAAGGCGGTCGTCGGCGCGCACGCCACCGGGGTCAACGACGAGACCGTCGGGATCTCCGCACTCGGCAACTACGACGTCACCACGGCCCCGCCGGAGATGACGGCGAGCATCGAGCGCTTCCTCGCGTGGAAGCTCGACGTCCACGGCGTCGACCCCACCGGCACGGCGACCATCAACGGCACGCAGCACGACACGATCATCGGGCACCGCAACGTCGGCGAGACCGTCTGCCCGGGCCAGTACCTCTACGCGCAGCTGCCCGACATCCGCACGGGCACCAAGGAGCGCCAGTCCTAGAGGTGGCACCGGCCCAGGTGAGCCGGCGCTCGTGGACGAAGGCCGACCGGGCGACCCGCAGCTCCACGAGCGCGGTCTCGTCGCCGAGCATCCGCGGCGACCGGCCGAGCAGCACGCGGCAGCGAGCCTCCTCGTAGGTCCCACCCAGGCCCGACCAGGACGCCACGGCTCGCCCCGCCGCGGCGGAAGCCGTCGCTGCGTCCTCCCGGGCGAGCGCCACCCGCGCCACCGCCCGCTCCAGCCCAGCAGACCAACCTCCAGCCGACGACCCAGCAGACCCTCCAGCCGGGGGACGACCTCGAGGCGCTCATCGACTCGTGCCTGGCGACGTGTGAGACCCGGTACGAGGACTGGGACGCCCTGGGCTTCCAGGCCGACGCCAAGGGTGAGCAGTTCCGTCGGGCGCAGATCCGCTACGTCGGCTCCGGCGCGACCGGCAACTTCGACACCGACAACCGGATCATCCCCGCCCGCGGCTTCACCTTCTCCAACATGCGCCTGCCCGCCGGCGCCGTCGGCCCCGAGCACACCCACCACGACGTCGAGGAGGCCTTCTTCGTCCTCGAGGGCCAGATCGAGGTCAGCGTCCACGACGTCGCCGACGGCACGAAGACGACCACCCGGACCCTGGGCTACCGCGACATCATCGTCGTGCCGGCCGGCGTGCCGCGCAGCCTGGTCAACAGCACGGACGAGGACGCCCTCTTCTGCGTGATCATCGGCACGCAGAAGCCACAGCTGCCGACCTACCCCGAGACGTCCGAGATGCACGGCGTGACCCGCTGAGACCCGGCGGCTGTCGGCACGCATCTGCTTTTCGCCACGAAGGGGGCGGCCCGGCAACCCCGGGCCGCCCCCTTCGTGCGTGACGCGCCCACGGTGCTTGTCTCACATTTATTTCAGCGGTTGACTTTTTACTAGTGAAATACCAGCCTGTTCCTATCCAGACACACGCTTGAGTCAAGGGAGACCTCTGTGTCCAGAATCCGGCGCCACCGCAAGGCCCTCGGGGCGCTCGCCACTGCGATGTCCGTCGCACTGCTCGCTGCCTGCGGGGGATCCTCCGACTCCGGTAGCGGAGAGGGAGGCACGAACGAGGTCACGGTGCGGGCCGACGTGCACTTCACCGGAGCCGTGCTACCCCTCGTCGCCGGTGTCCAGACAGGCATCTTCGAGAAGCACGGCCTGAAGGTCGACCTCAAGGAAGGAACCGGCTCGGCCACAACGATCCAGACCGTCGCCAACGGCTCGGATGACATGGGCTACGCAGATGCCGCGACCATGGTCCAGTCCGTCGGGCAGGGCATGCCGGTCTCGATGGTTGCCGGAATGGTCCAGGAGTCGCCGCTGACCATCCTCACCTTCAAGGACTCCGGCATCGACGGTCCCGAGGACCTCCCCGGCAAGACCGCCGGTTACACGCCGGGCTCGGCCGCAGAGCGCCTCTTCCCGGCGTACGCCGAGGCCACCGGCATCGACGAGGCGAAGGTGACCTTCCGCAACGTCGACATCCCGACACGCTCGCAGCTCTTCCTCGGTAACAAGGCCGACTTCACCTTCGGTCTGACCAACGTCAGCCTGCCGAACCTCGAGCTCGCCTGCGACTGCGAGCTGGTCAGCATGACGTACGCCGACGCGGCTGTCGACGCCTTCTTCAAGATGGCCAACGACAGCCAGCTCAAGCCCAAGCAGGTGGCCGACCAGTGGCGGAACTCCAGCGAGCTGCTGCACACCGACAACACCGCGGACCAGGGCTTCGGATGCACGGCTGCCGAGGACTGGGAGCAGACCATCTCGATGATGGAGGAGTACGGGGATGTCCCCGAGGGCTCGGTCAAGGTTGCCGACGCCGCCTCCAACGAGTACCTGCCCGGCGACTGCACCGACAGCCTCTCGGAGAAGTGAGATGACTCAGCAGACCAGTGATCGTGCGGTCGTGACGCCGTACGTACAGTTCGATCGCGTCGAGAAGAGCTTCCGGACCAAGGGCAGCACCGTCACGGCCCTGGACGAGCTATCGCTGACGGTCAACGAGGGCGAGTTTCTCGCCATCGTCGGGCCGAGCGGGTGCGGCAAGAGCACCCTCCTGCTCGCCCTCGCCGGCCTGACCACGCCGACGAGCGGCACGGTCTCCCTCGAAGGAAGCGCCATATCCGGTCCCGTCACCGAGGCGGGCGTCGTCTTCCAGAACGCCGAGCTGCTGCCCTGGCGGACCGCACTGGAGAACGTCTTGCTGCAGTCGGAGGTGAGGAAGCTGCCACGGGGGTCGCTCACCGACCGCGCCCGGCAGCTGCTCGCCGACGTCGGGCTCGGCGGTTTCGAGGACCACTACCCCGATGAGCTGTCGGGGGGCATGCAGCAGCGCGTCTCGCTGTGCCGTGCACTACTGCACGACCCATCCATCCTGCTGATGGACGAACCCTTCGGTGCCCTCGACGCGATCACGCGGGACCAGGTCCAGATGGACCTCCAAACGCTGTGGCTGCAGTCGAGACGCACAGTCATGTTCATCACGCACAGCATCGAGGAGGCCGTCTTCCTGGCGGACCGGGTCATCGTCCTCTCGCC
>CAYSGN010000114.1:0-7689 GCA_964430615.1 uncultured Janibacter sp.
GAAGTGAATCCCGTCGTCGTCATCGGGGCCGGTCCGCAGGGCCTGGCCGCCGCCGCCCATCTGCTCGAGCGCGGGCTGGAGCCGCTCGTTCTGGAGTCGGGCGACACCCCGGCCTCGGCCGTCACGGAGTGGGGGCATGTGCGCCTGTTCTCGCCCTGGTCCGAGCTCACCGATCCGGCGTCTCGCCGCTTGCTCGAGCCGTCCGGCTGGAGCGCGCCCGAGACCGGGTACCCGACCGGCCTGCAGTGGGTCGAGGGCTACCTCGCCCCGCTTGCCCAGGTGCTGGGCGATCACGTCCGCTACGGCTCGCAGGTGGTCGGTGTGGGAAGGAAAGGGCGCGACCTCTCAGTCGACGCCGGCCGGGCCGAGCAGCCGTTTGTCATTCACATCCGGCACACCGACGGGGGCGAGGAGCGGTTCGAGGCGCGCGCGGTGATCGATGCCTCGGGCACCTGGCGGGCCCCTAGCCCGGCGGGCGCGGATGGGCTGCCTGCGCTGGGCGAGTACGCCGCGGTCGAGGCGGGTCTGCTGGGCCACCGCACGCCGAGCCGTAAGGAGGCTGCATTGCTGACAGGGAAGCATGTCGTGGTCGTCGGCAGCGGCCATTCGGCGGCGACCGCGATCGGCGACCTCGCAACGGTTGTGCGCCGCGAGCCGGGCACCCGGGTGACCTGGGCTCTGCGCCGCGGAGCCGTCGGCAACGCCTTCGGCGGCGGGGACGCCGACGAACTGCCCGAGCGCGGAGCGCTGGGGCAGCGGGCGAAGAAGGCCGTCGAGGACGGCCTGGTCGACCTGGTCACTGGCTTCCGCACCGAGCAGGTGCTGATCGAGGACGGCCGAGCCGTCCTGGTGGCCGAGGACGGCCGACGGCTCGCCCCCGCGGACCGGGTGGTCGTCACGACCGGTTTCCGCCCGGACCTGACGTTCCTGTCCGAGGTACGTCTCGACCTCGACGTGCGCCTACAGGCTCCGGCGAAGCTCGCTGCCGAGGTTGACCCGAACGTCCACTCGTGTGGCTCCGTGCGTGCCACGGGCGCGGCCGATCTGGCCCATCCGGAGCCGGGCTTCTTCATCGTCGGGGCGAAGTCGTACGGCCGTGCACCGACGTTCCTGGCGATGACCGGGTACGAGCAGGTCCGCAGCGTCGTGGCAGAGCTCGCCGGCGACCACGCGGCAGCGTCGCGGGTCGAGCTGGAACTGCCTGACACGGGCGTGTGCGGTGGGTCTGGCCTGTTCGACGCGCCAGAGGAGTCGTCGTCCGGTGGGTGCTGCACCCCTGCACCACAGCTGATACAGCTCGGAGCGAGGACGGCGCGATGAGCCGCGGACGCTTGATCGTCGTCGGCGGCGGCCAGTCCGGGCTCGCCGCCGCCCGCGTCGGCCGCGAGCAGGGCTGGGAGCCGGTGGTCCTCGAGGCCGGGCAGGAGCCGGTCGGGTCGTGGCCCCAGTACTACGACAGCCTGCGCCTGTTCTCCCCGCGCCGGTACAGCGCCTTCCCAGGCCACCCGTTCCCCGGTGACCCCGACGGCTATCCCGGTCGCGACGAGGTCGTCGACTACCTCCGCGGCTATGCCCGCGTCGTCGACGCCGAGATCCGCACCGGTGCCCGAGTCGTCGACGTCGCCTCGGACGGACCCTCGTTCGCCGTCGAGCTCGCCGACGGCGGCAGCCTCGTGGGGGACGCGCTGATCGCCGCCTCGGGCTCGTTCGGCAACCCGCACGTGCCGACGATCTCCGGGCGGGAGGCCTTCGGCGGGAAGGTTCTGCATGTGGCCGAGTACCGGTCGCCGGACGCGTTCGCGGGTCAGCGGGTCGTGGTCGTCGGGGCGGGCAACTCCGCCGTCCAGGTCGCCTACGAGCTCGCCGACCACGCGGAAACCTCTCTGGCCGTGCGGGACCGGGTCCGGTTCGCGCCGCAGATCATCGCCGGACGCGACCTCCACTGGTGGCTGAAGGTCACCCGCGCCGACCTCCTGCCGCCGTCGGTCCTCAAGCGGATCATCACCGGCACCCCTGTGATCGGGACGGACAAGTACCGGACAGCGCTGGAGGCGGGCCGGCCGGACCAGCGGCCCATGTTCGCCGAGTTCACCTCTGACGGTGTCGTGTGGCCGGACGGCTCGCGGGAGCGGGTCGACACGGTGATCTTCGCGACCGGCTACCGGCCGCATCTGCCGTACCTGCGCTCCCTCGGCGTCCTCGACGAGACAGGCATGCCGAAGCACGTCCGCGGCCTGTCGACCCAGCTGCCCGGACTGGCGTTCCTCGGACTAGAGTTCCAGCGCTCCTTCTCCTCGAACACGGTGCGCGGGGTCCAGCGCGACGCCGACGATGTGGTTGCTGCCCTGGCCAGGCAGCCGCGGGGTGCCGTCGTTGCCTGAGCCCGCTACGGTGACGCGCCCGTCGCTGGGGACGGTGCTGGCAGCGCTGTGCGTGACCGAGATCGTCTCGTGGGGGCTGCTGTACTACGCCTTCCCGGTGCTCGCCCCGCGGATCAGCGCTGACACCGGCTGGTCGCCGGTTGTGGTCACCTCGGCGTTCTCGGCGGCGCTGATCGTCTCGGCGCTGGCCGGGGTGCCCGTTGGCCGCAGCATCGACCGGCGCGGACCGCGCGTCGTCATGACCGCCGGCTCGGCCCTCGGCGTCCTCGCCCTCGTCGTGATCGCCATCTCTCCGAACCTGCCGGTGTTCGTCGGCGGCTGGGTGCTCGCCGGTGCCGCGATGGCCGGAGTGCTCTACCCGCCAGCGTTCGCCGCGATCACCGGCTGGTTCGACGCTCGTCGGCTCGGTGCCCTCGCGACCCTCACCTTGATCGCCGGCCTGGCCAGCACGGTGTTCGCGCCGCTGGCCGCGACCATAGGTGAGCATTCGGGCTGGCGGGCGACCTATCTGTGGGCCGCCCTCGTTCTCGCCGTCATCACGGTGCCGGCGCACTGGTTCCTCCTGCGGCGGCCCTGGCCGTCGAACGAGCGTCAGAATGAGCCCATCGCTGACCGCATATACGCCTCCGCGGTCCTACACAGTCTGCGATTCTGGCTGCTCGCGGCCGGTCTGACCGTGGTGTCGCTGGCGATGTACGCAAGCCTGCTGGCCCTCGTCCCGCTCATGCTCGAGCGCGATCTTGACGCCGGCGCGGCCGCCTGGGTCCTCGGCCTCGGCGGACTCGGCCAGGTCGCCGGCCGGCTCGTTTACACCGGCCTGGCCCACCGCGCTTCCCTGGCTGCGCGCACCGCGACCGTGTTCGTGCTGGTCTCGGCGAGCACGCTCGCCTTGGCGGTTGTGCCGGGTCCGGTCGGGCTGCTGGTCGCGGCGTCGATGGTCGCCGGCGTCGGGCGCGGGATCGCGACACTGCTGCAGGCGACCGCGATCACCGACCGCTGGGGCCCGCGCGCCTACGGCCACCTCTCCGGTGTCATGGGCCTGCCGGTACTGCTGGCCACCGCCCTTGCCCCGTCAGTCGGTGCTGTTCTGGCCGGGGCGACCGGCAGCTACGCGAACGCGTTCGCCGTCCTCGCCGCGCTGGCCGCGGTCGGGACGGTGCTCATGATCACCAGCGCGCACACAAGGACCTCGCGCCGGGCGGATGTCACGGCCTCACAAACTGTGTGACCAGCTCAGGCCTTCGACGGGACGACGAGCTCCGAGGCGAGGCGGCGGACCTTCTCGGCGAGCTGGTCGCGGATCAGGCGCATCCGCACCTCGCCCTCGATCCCTCGTGTCGACGGCTCGTCGATCGTCCAGGTCTCGACGGTCCCGGCCATCCCCGGCGCGCGCTCGACCACGGCCTCGTCGCCGATCACGACGACGCGGTCCACGGTGCGCAGCAGGGCGGGGTCGATCGGCTTGGGGTGCTCGCCGGCCATGCTCGCGCCGACCTCCGCGACCGAGGCCGCGGACAGCTGGTTGAGCGCGGACCCGGGGGCCGTGCCCGCGGAGTGAACCTGGGCGGCGTCGCCGACGATCTGCCGCATGAGAGCGGCGGCCATCTGTGACTTCCCGCCATTCTTCGCGCACACGAACAGCACCGACGGCAACTGCTCATCCTCATGCGCGGCTTCGGCGGGCGCGAGCAGTTCGCCGACCAACGTTTCGATGCGAGCGCGGATCTCGTCTCGAATGGGGCGGACAGCTTCGATGCCCTGCCCGGCGGGGTCGTCGAGCGTCCAGTCCTCGTAGCGCTTGCCGGGGTAGAAGGGGCAGGTGTCGCCGCAACCCATGGTGATCACGACGTCGGAGTCCTGCACCGCTTGGGTGGTGAGGATCTTGGGCTGCTCCGCGGCGATGTCGATGCCCTCCTCCGCCATGGCTTCGACGGCGACGGGATTGATCTGATCGGCGGGCATCGAGCCCGCGGAGCGTACTTCGATGCGGTCACCGGCAAGGTGGCGGAGCCAGCCGGCGGCCATCTGGGAACGGCCGGCGTTGTGGACGCACACGAAGAGCACGGACGGCTTCTGCACGGAGTGGTTCTGTTCAGGCATGAGGCTTCGGTTCTTTCAGTCGGTGAGGGCGGTGATGAGCCTGCGGACGCGGCGCTCGATGTCGTAGCGGATCGCTTCGACGCCTTCGGGCGAGGCCAGGGCTGGGTCGCCGACGGACCAGTCCTCGTAGCGGATGCCGGGGATGATCGGGCACACGTCGCCGCAGCCCATGGTGACCACCACGTCGGCGGCGCGGACCGCGTCATCGGTGAGCGGCTTCGGGAACGCGGTCGCGGCCTCGTCCTCGTCCTCACCCTCGATCCCGGCGAGCAGGGAACGCACGTGCGGGTGGACGTCGGCCGCCGGCATCGACCCGGCCGAGCGCGCGATCACGCGGCCGTCGGCGAGCTGGTTGACGAGGGCTGCGGCGAGCTGAGACCGGCCGGCGTTCTGGACGCACACGAACAGCACCTGCGGCACTCCGGTCTCCCCGTCCCGGACGAGGTCGGCCAGCCGCTGCCTGGCGAAGCGCTCGGTGAGCGGGATCATGTGCTGGGTGAGCTTGCCCGAGCGCGCGAGGCCCGCGTAGGACTCTCTCACAATCGCGATCACGAGGTCACGATTGAGGCCGGTCGCCTCGGCCGCCAGCTCCTCGCCGAGCCGGGTGACCCGACCATCCATATCTGGCAGCGCCCGAGCGCCGGACTCGGCCTGCCCGGCGGCGTCGGCGATCGCGGCGGGCGCGAACGCGTCGAGCAGTGCGGAGACAGCGCGCCGCCTCGCCGGGGCGATCCGGTACCAGACCCAGGTGCCGCGGCGCTCGGACAGCAGCAGCCCGGTCTCCTTGAGCACCTTCAAGTGATGGGAGACGGTGGGCTGAGACACGTCGGCCAGCTCGGCGAGGTCGCACACGCACGACTCGCCACGCGGATCCGTCGCGATCGCCGAGAGCATTCGCAGCCGCAGCGGCTCCGCCAGCGCCTTCAACGCACCGGCCACCATCGCGGCGGCGTCCTGACCGATCGCGTGCGTCGCAGACGGCGCACAGGCCTCGGCATCGGTGAGAACTTCGGCGGCGGTCATGATTCACACGATTCGGCATAGGGGTCGCTGCGGAACCAGGCACGGGCCGCCCAGAGGGAGACATAGACCAGACCGACGAGCACCGGCACCTCGATGAGCGGGCCGACGACGCCCGCCAGCGCCTGCCCGGACGCGGCACCGAAGGTGCCGATCGCGACGGCGATGGCGAGCTCGAAGTTGTTGCCCGCCGCGGTGAACGCCAGCGTCGTCGACCGGGCGTATCCCAGGCCGAGGCCGCGACCGAGCAGCATCCCGGCCAGCCACATGATCGCGAAATACGCCAGCAGCGGCAGCGCGATCCGGGCGACGTCGAGCGGGCTCGAGGTGATCGCATCGCCCTGCAGGGCGAACAACAGAACGATCGTGAACAGCAGCCCGTACAGCGCCCACGGCCCGATCCGGGGCAGGAACCTCTCCTCGTACCACTCCCGGCCGCGGCGCTTCTCGCCGATCCACCTGGACGCGAAGCCGGCGACGAGCGGGACGCCGAGGAAGACCAAGACGTTGAGCGCGACCTGGCCGACAGACACGTCCAGTCCCTGCGTGTCCAGGCCCAGCCATCCCGGCAGCACGGCGAGGTAGAACCAGCCCAGCACCGAGAACATCACGACCTGGAACACCGAATTGATCGCGACCAGCACCGCGGTCGCCTCCCGGTCCCCGCAGGCCAGATCGTTCCAGATCACCACCATCGCGATGCACCGGGCGAGGCCAACGATGATCAGGCCCGTGCGGTACTCGGGCAGGTCGGGCAGGAAGATCCAGGCGAGCGCGAACATGATCGCCGGGCCGGCGAGCCAGTTCAGCACCAGGGAGGAGACCAGCAGCTTCTTCTCTCCGGTGACGGCGGCGACCCTGTCGTAGCGGACCTTCGCGAGGACCGGGTACATCATCACCAGCAGCCCGAGCGCGATCGGTACCGAGATCCCGCCGACCTCTAGCCGCGACAGCAGGCCGGACAGGCCGGGTACGAGGCGGCCGAGGAGCAGGCCGGCGACCATCGCCAGGCCGATCCAGGCGGGCAGCCACCGGTCCAAGGTCGAGAGCCGTCGGGTCGCCGGAGGTGCAGCGGTCGCCGCTTGATTAGACATGCCTCTATATTGACACTATTCGATACAAAGGCACACCCGGCGAGGATGCTCCGCTGGTGCAGGAAGAGCTTGGACGCCGCAGCGAGGACTATCCGACGCTGAGCGCTGCGAGCTGATCCGCGGTACCGGTGACGATGAGGCGCAGGTCGGCAGGGCCATCGTCGATCTCCCAGTCGACGAATGAGCAGCAGTCGTTCTCGATCGCGACGAGGTCGCGCAGCCGCTGCGCGGAGTCGTCAGTCTTGGCGTAGTGCACGACCAGCCTGGTCTCGCCGCGTTCGACCTTGAGGAGGTGCTCGTCGTCGAAGGACCGCCACCTCACGAGCTGTTCCTTGCCCGTGCCCGGCGTGAGCGCGCAGGCGATCGGCAGCCCGCCCAGCGGACCGACGGGCGACTCGACCCGCGTCGCCACTGACATCGGCGCTCCACCGATGACGGCGCACAGCTGGTCGACGGTCGGCGACCCGGTGAGGCCGTCCGGTGTCCGGTAGACGCGGCACACGAGCCCGACCGGCGCGTGCTCGTCGGCGAAGGGGTCGACGCCGTCGACGAGGACGGTCGGTGAACCGCGGAACCCGAGGCGCACGGCATCCTCGGCGGTCACGATCCGCTCATGGACGACTCGGACGTCTGATCGCAACTCGAGTGCCTCTGCGATCCGCCGGTCGAGCATCTCCCAGTTCGGGCAGCCGTCGAAGTACTGCAGCGTGATCTCCATACCGTGCTCCTCTCAGATCCCGGCTGTGGGCCTTGACCGTGCGCTGGTTCCTCGGGCGCACCCGCCGGCCGAGCTGGCGCGCGAGAACCTTACCGGGGAACGAGAGGTTCACTCCCGCGCCGGTCTTCTCACGGATCATCTCGATCAGCTGCTCGATCGGCAGCGACTCAAGCTCTGTTACATCGTCCACGACGCGCCCCCTTGTAGGCTTGCAGAATTGGGAGGTGCGGCTCAATCCGCGACGAACCGCTGCAGTGGTGCGCACTCTCGGAATCAGTAGACCAGGAGCCACTGACATTACGGACAGAGCCGAGAAGCTTGATCTCGGCGCGGGTCACTTCTTGCCGCTCCCAGACTGCCCTCCGTGCCGGAACTC
>CAYSGN010000115.1:0-7660 GCA_964430615.1 uncultured Janibacter sp.
AGGAGCTCGTCGGCAACGTCTCCCTCCGGGTGCTCCCCACCGACCGCCCCGACGCATGGGAGGTGCAGGGCCGCGGTGAGCTGGCGCTGGCGATCCTCGTCGAGCAGATGCGTCGCGAGGGCTTCGAGCTGACCGTCGGCAAGCCGCAGGTCGTCACCCGGGAGATCGACGGCAAGCTGCACGAGCCGGTCGAGCGGCTGACGATCGACACCCCCGAGGAGCACCTCGGCTCGATCACCCAGATCCTCGCCGCCCGCAAGGGGCGGATGGAGCAGATGACCAACCACGGCAGCGGGTGGATCCGGATGGAGTTCCTCGTGCCCTCCCGCGGCATGATCGGCTTCCGCACCGAGTTCCTCACCGAGACCCGCGGCACCGGGATCGCCCATCACGTCTTCGAGGGGTACGACCGGTGGTTCGGCCCGATCACCACGCGCGTGTCGGGCTCGCTCGTCGCCGACCGCAGCGGTCCGGTCACGGCCTACGCCATGGTCAACCTCCAGGAGCGCGGGGTCCTCTTCGTCGAGCCCGGTACCGAGGTCTACGAGGGGATGATCGTCGGCGAGAACTCCCGGGCCGACGACATGGACGTGAACATCACCAAGGAGAAGAAGCTGACGAACGTGCGCGCCGCGTCGGCCGACAACTTCGAGAAGGTCGTCCCGCCGCGGCGGCTCAGCCTCGAGCAGTCCCTGGAGTTCTGCCGCGAGGACGAGTGCGTCGAGGTGACCCCGGATGCCGTGCGCATCCGCAAGGTCGAGCTGGACCACGCCCTCCGGGCCCGGGCGGCGGCGCGGGCGCGGAACTCATGAGCCGCGGCCCGGTCGTCGCCGGCCGCGCCCGGCTCCTCTTCGTGCACGCCCACCCGGACGACGAGTCCCTCGCGACCGGGGTGGCGCTGGCCCACCACGTCGAGGCGGGGGACGAGGTGCACGTGCTCACCTGCACGCTCGGGGAGCAGGGAGAGATCATCCCCTCGGAGCTGGCGCACCTGGACGCCGACCACGAGGACACCCTCGGTGAGTACCGCCGGGACGAGCTGCGGGCCGCCATGGACGCCATGGGCGCGACGCACCACGTCCTCGGCGAGGACGTGGACGCGGGCCGGGCCTCCCGCTGGCGCGACTCGGGGATGGCCGGGACGCCCGCCGCCGACGATCCCCGGGCCTGGGTCAACGCCGATCTCGACGAGGCGGTCGCGGCCGTGGCCGCCGTCGTCACGGAGGTCGCCCCGCACGCCGTGGTCACCTACGACGAGCACGGTGGCTACGCCCACCCGGACCACATCCGCACCCACGAGGTGACCCGGCGGGCCGTCGCGGCCGTGGACGAAGGGGGCCGACCGGCCCTCTTCGGGACGCTCACCCCCCGCTCCTGGGCGGAGGAGGACCGCCGCCGGCTGACCGAGCTCGCGGGCGAGGGCGTCTTCGCCGACCTCGGCTGGAGCCTGCCGACGGGAGACTTCCCCCCGTCGGTCGTCGACGACGCCCTGGTCACGCACGCGGTCGTCGACGAGGGGGCCCGGGACCGTCAGGTCGCCGCGCTGCGTCACCACCGCACCCAGGTCTCCCTCGGACCGTCGGGGACCTTCGCCCTGTCCAACGACATCGCCGCGCTGCTGCCGGGACGCGAGGGATACGCCCTGCTGGACCCGGCGACCGGTCGGCCGCTGCCCGGCGAGGGCGGCGAGCGGTCCGGGCTGGTGATCCGTCGATGAGCCGGCACCTCGTGCCCACGACGCTGCGCAACGCGATGGCCCACTTCGCCACCGGCGTCACCGTCGTGACCACTCTCTCCGACGGACACGACCACGCGATGACCGCCAACTCGCTCACCTCGGTCTCCCTCGACCCGCCGCTCATGCTCGTCTGCGTCGCCCTGGACACCGGGTGGCACGAGGCGGTCACCGAGGCCGGGGTGTGGGGCGTCTCGATCCTGCCCGCCTCGGGGCGCCCGGCCGCGACCTGGCTGAGCACCGGTGGCCGTCCGCTCCAGGGACAGCTCGGTCAGGTGCCTCATCACCGGGGCGAGCTCGGCGTCGCGCTCGTCGACGACGCGCTCGCGACCCTCGAGTGCCGCACGAGGGCGCTCCACGAGGCGGGTGACCACACGATCATCGTCGGGGACGTCGTGTCGAGCAGCGCCGACCCGCGCCGGGATGATCCACTGGTCTACTACCGCAGCCGTTACACGAGCACCAACTGATCTGCCAGGAGGTCCCATGACGGAGGGCAGCAGGCAGCGGGGCCGTGGCCTCATCACGGCCCTCATCGTCGTCCTCGTCGCGGCCGGGCTGTACGCGGGCGCCGCCCTCTGGTCCGGTGACAAGATCCCGTCCGGCACGAGCATCGGCGGTGTCCCCGTCGGCGGGCTCTCGCCCCAGGCCGCCGAGGAGCGGCTGCGTGCGCGGCTCGCCGACGAGGAGGCCCGGCCGATCACCGTGCGCGCCGGGTCGCAGGAGGTCGAGATCGACCCGCAGGAGGCCGGTCTGCGCTACGACTACGCGGGCTCGGTCGACGGCTACGGCGGCTTCAGCGCCAACCCCGTGGACCTCGTCACGCAGGTCTTCGGGGGCTCGGAGCACCCCGTCGAGGTCTCGGTCGACGAGGAGGAGCTGCGCTCCGCCGTGGCCGACGCGGCGCAGGAGGTCGACCGGGAGCCCGTCGAGGGCAAGGTGCGCCTCGAGGGCGCCGACGTACGCACGACGGACTCGAAGGCGGGCCTGCGGGTGGACCAGGACGCCCTCGTCGAGGACATCCGGGAGGGCTGGCCGAAGGGTGAGGACTTCACCGCCGAGACCCGTGAGGTCGCCCCCGACCTGACCCAGGCGGAGATCGACACCTTCGTCGGCGAGCAGCTGCGACCGCGCCTCGCCGGACCGGTGACGGTCAAGAGCACCGACCCCGCGGCGAAGGGGAAGAACCGCGAGATCTCCTTCACCGTCCCCCCGGAGCGGCTGGCCGAGGCCCTCCGCGTGCGCTCGAAGGACGGCGCCCTCGATCTGCAGGTGAGCGACAAGGAGCTCGTGCGAGCGGTGCAGCTGGAGGCCGAGGACTCCGGCGAGTTCGCCGTCGCCCGGGACGCCTCGGTGCGCTACGACGGGGGCGGGAAGTACTCCATCGAGCCCTCGGCCCAGGGGCTGGCCCTGAAGGAGGGCGGGATGGCCGACACGGTCGCCCAGGCGATGACCAAGGAGGGCCGCTCCGCACGGACCGTGACGCTCGACTCGAAGGTCACCGACGCCGACTTCACGACGAAGCAGGCCAAGCGCACCCTGCCGAAGGAGAAGATCTCCACCTTCACGACCCACCTGACCCCGGACGCGGAGCGCACCGAGAACATCGAGATCGCGGCGCGCACCCTCAACGGCACCTACGTCAAGCCGGGAGGGACCTTCTCGCTCAACCGCGTCCTCGGTGAGCGGACCGCGGCGAAGGGGTACAACGCCGCCCCGGTCATCGAGAACGGCCGTCTCACGAAGGACTACGGAGGTGGGATCTCGCAGCTGTCGACGACCCTCTTCAACGCCGTCTTCTTCTCCGGGGCGAAGATCGAGGAGTTCCACCCGCACTCCTTCTACATCTCCCGCTACCCGGAGGGCCGGGAGGCGACCATCTCCTGGCCGAATGTCGACAACCGCTTCACGAACGACACGGGGGCCGGCATCCTCATCCAGGCGAAGGTCGAGGGCGACGACGTCACCGTGACCTTCCACGGCCGCAAGGCCTACGACGAGATCAAGGCGAAGAAGGGCCCGCGCCGCAACGTCAAGCAGCCCGAGGAGATCACCGACGACTCGAAGGGGTGCGTCCCCCAGTCACCGTCGGTGGGCTTCGACGTCACCGTCGAGCGGATCTTCATCAAGGACGGCAAGACGGTCAAGACCTCCGACTTCACGACGCACTACATCCCGGAGGACCACGTCACCTGCACCGGATGAGGGCCCTCCTCACGCGGGGCGCACGTAGACGTACTCGTGGTGGGGGAGCATGCCCGCGCCGGTATAGAGCCGCTGCGCCGCGGTGTTGCTGCGCTCGACCTGGAGGTAGACCAGGCCGGTACCGGCCGCCTGGATGGCCAGGCCGGCCGCCCGGGTGAGCCACCGCCCGACACCGCGCCCGCGGTACGGCGGGAGCACGTGCACGCCGAAGACCCCGGCCCACCCGTCGTCCAGGGCCACCCGCGCGGTGGCGGCGAGGCCCCCTTCGTCGTCGTAGGCGGTGAGGAAGACCTGCCGGCGCGGGACCGCCAGCACCCGCCGGGCGACGTCGACGTGCTCCCGCAGCCGCGGTGAGCCACCGGCGAACCAGTCCGTCGTCGGGGCGGACGCGGTGGACAGCCGCAGCCCGGGGGGCTGCTCACCGCCGGTCAGCAGCCCGCTCACCGGGCCGGTGAGGACGTTGGTCACCTCGCCCGCCTCCCGGTACCCGTGGCCGAGCAGGTGGGCGCCGAGCGGGTCCTGCGCCGTCGTGGCGCCGGTGGGCCGGGGGAGCATGAAGAGCGGCGGTGCGCCGTGGGCGGCGTACCAGTCCGCCACGGCCGTCACGGCCTCCTCGAGCGGCATCCCCGGGTCGCCCACGGGGAGCGCGGAGTTGGAGCGTCCGGTCCAGCCCTCGCCCCAGCGCAGCAGCCACCCGGAGTGCTCCGGCCCGAGCCACCGCTGCTCCAGCCCGGGCTGGCCCTTGGCCATGACCCGGTGGAGATCCTCGATGCCCACGGCCCGGTGCGGGGCACCGCGCCGCACCGGGCGCGGCGGCACCACCCTCGCGGCGACGACGTCCGCCCGCGCCACCTGCACCTCGCCCCCGCGGGTCTCGACCCACAGGTGCTGCTCGTCGGCGCGCACGAGCCGCCCGAGGACATCGGTCATCGACCACGCAGCGGTCACCTCGTCCGGCGGCAGCCGGTGGCGTACGGCGACTCGGGATCCGAGCGGCAGGTCGTCCATGGCAGCATTGTCCCTCCCGTCCTCAGTCGACCGCGAGGGAGCCGCATGCCCGTCAACCCCTTCGGGATGACCCTCGCCCTCCTCGGGCTGGGCTTCATCCTGGTCCCGGCGGTCGTCCTCCTCCCCGTGGCCGTGCAGTGGTACCGGACCCGTGCGTGGACCAGGTGCGAGGCCCACGTCCAGGAGGTGGAGGTGCGGGCCACCCACGGGGGTCACGACCAGGGCACCCTCGTCCTCGCGCACTACCGGTACCAGGGCGCCGACGGCCAGGACCACGAGGGATCGGGCTCCCTGGACCGCAAGCGGATCGACCTCGACGCCCCCGACGGGCGCGACATCGACATCCTCGTCCACCCCTCGGACCCCGCCCGCTCGGTGGTCCGGACGAGCGTCGGGCGGCGCCTGGCCGTCCTCGCGGTCCTCCTCGTCCCGGTGGCCGTCGCCGGCGCGCTCACCCTGGCCTTCGGGCTCGGCGAGCTCTAGCAGCGCCCCGTCGACCGGCACCTGTGGGGGGTGACACCTCGCCCCCGGGCGGACCCGCAGCCGGGCGCGTCATACGATGACCTCGTCGGTGCATCCGGTGAACGGGAGGATGCACCCCCTGCCCCGGAGAAGGAAAGGTCTCATGACCTACGTCATCGCCCAGCCTTGTGTTGACCTCAAGGACAAGGCCTGCATCGAGGAATGCCCGGTCGACTGCATCTACGAGGGCAAGCGCAGCCTCTACATCCACCCCGACGAGTGCGTCGACTGCGGTGCCTGCGAGCCGGTGTGCCCGGTCGAGGCGATCTACTACGAGGACGACACCCCGGAGGAGTGGGCCGACTACTACAAGGCCAATGTCGAGTTCTTCGACGACCTCGGCAGCCCGGGCGGCGCGGCCAAGCTCGGGATGATCGACAAGGACCACCCGATCATCGCGGCCCTGCCGCCGCAGGAGCACGATGAGTGAGTGGGCGTGATCGCCTCCCTGCCGAGCTTCCCGTGGGACTCGCTCGCTCCCGCCAAGGAGCGGGCGAGTGCCTTTTCGTCCGCGGACCCCGCACTCGGGGAGGGCATCATCGACCTGTCCGTGGGGACCCCGGCCGACCCGACGCCGGCCGTCGTGCGCGAGGCGCTGGCCGCCGCCGCGGACGCCCCGGGCTACCCGCAGACGTGGGGGACGGCCGACCTGCGTGAGACCGTCGCGGCGTGGTTCGCACGCCGCCGGGGGGTGCCGGACGTCGACCCGGCCGGCGTGCTGCCGACCATCGGCTCCAAGGAGCTGGTCGCCTGGCTGCCCACCCTGCTCGGACTCGGACCCGGGGACGTCGTCGGCTTCCCCCGGGTCGCCTACCCCACCTACGACGTCGGGGCGCGCCTGGCCGGTGCGACCCCCTTCGCCGCGGACGCGACGACCGCCTTCGGTCCCAGCGCACCGAAGCTGCTGTGGCTCAACAGCCCGGGCAACCCCACCGGCAAGGTCCTCGGCATCGAGCACCTGGCGAAGGTGGTCGCCTGGGCCCGGGCCCGTGGCGTGGTCGTCGCCTCCGACGAGTGCTACGCCGAGCTGGACTGGCGCACCGAGGAGGAGCGTGGCCAGTCCCTCGAGGAGCTGCCGACGACGCCGAGCCTGCTCGACCCGCGGGTCACCGGAGGCTCGCACGAGGGGCTGCTCGCGGTCTACTCCACGTCGAAGCAGTCCAACCTCGCCGGCTACCGGGCCGCGTTCGTCGCCGGTGACCCGGCCCTGGTCGGGCGGCTGCTCGAGGTCCGCAAGCACGCCGGGATGATCGTCCCGTGGCCGGTGCAGCGTGCCCTGCTCGCCGCCCTCGACGACGACGCGCACGTCGCCCGGCAGAAGGCGCTCTACCGCGCCCGTCGTGACCTGCTGGCCCCGGCCCTCGAGGGCTTCGGGCTGCGGATCGACGACTCCGAGGCCGGGCTCTACCTGTGGGCCGGCGCCGACGAGCCCTGCCGGACGACCGTGGACCGGCTGGCCGAGCGGGGCATCCTCGTCGCGCCCGGTGAGTTCTACGGACCCGCGGGCGAACGGCACGTGCGGGTCGCGCTCACCGCGACCGACGAGCGGATCGCGGCCGCCGCCGCGCGTCTCACCGGTCGCTGAGCCCCGCGCAGAGTCCGCGAGGGGGCTTCGCGCGCGGCCCCTTCGCGGGCATCGAGCGGGGGGCCGGCGAGATCGGGACGAAGGGGGAGAGCGGTCGGCCTCGTGGCCGCCCACCGGGGGCCGTGTGGTGACCCAGAGCACGGCTGGGGTATTTTCGAGGTAGATCCGAAGGCCCGAGGCCACCGCCTCCGCGGCCCGGCACCGAACGAAGGGTTGATACCGCATGACCGATGACGCCACCTTCTCCGCAGCCGGCAAGAACCTGACGTTCCCCCTGGTCGAGGCGACCGACGGCAACGACGGCTACGACATCTCCAAGCTGCTCGGCGAGACCGGCAACACCACCCTCGACATCGGCTTCGTCAACACGGCCTCCGCCAAGTCCGACATCACCTACATCGACGGCGGCAACGGCATCCTGCGCTACCGCGGGTACCCGATCGCGGAGCTCGCCGAGAAGTCGACCTTCGTCGAGGTCGCCTACCTGCTCATCTACGGCGAGCTGCCGACCGCCGACCAGCTCGGCGACTTCGAGGCGCGGCTGCGCCGCCACACGATGCTCCACGAGGACCTCAAGGCCTTCTTCAACGGCTTCCCGCGGGACG
>CAYSGN010000116.1:0-7608 GCA_964430615.1 uncultured Janibacter sp.
GCCCCGGTTGTCGTTGCCGCGGTTGTCGCCGCCGTTGCGGTCGCCGCCGCGGTTGTCGCCACGGCTGCGGTCGTTGCCGCGGCCCTCCCGGTCCTCGCCGCCGTTGCGGTCGCTGCCGCGGTTGTCGCCGCCGTTGCGGTCGCTGCCCCGGGTGTCCCGGCTGTCGCCGCCGGTGCGGTGGTCACCGCGGGAGCGCTCCTCGCGGTTGCGGCCCTGCTGGGCGGCATCCTGACCAGCGCCCTCCTGGCGCTGGGCCGCGCGACGGTCCTCGCGCTGGTCGGTGGAGGTCTCCTGCGTCGGCGCGGACTCCCCCTTCGTCTGCTCGGACGCGGCGTCGGACGTCGGCTGGTCCGCCTGCCGGTCGGCCGGAGGAGGCGTGGGCGCGGAGGACGCGGCCGAGGAGCCGGACTGCTTGGCGCGGATCGCCTCGATGAGGTCGCTCTTGCGCATCTTCGCCGTGACGTTGATGTCCATGCTGGAGGCGAGCTGCTGGAGCTGGGCGAGGCGCATGGCACTCAGCGCACCGGAACGGCGCGGCTTCTCCGTCGTGGTCTCGCCGGTGGTGGTTTCGGTCACGAAGGACCCTTTCCCTCGTCGTACGGCCGCCCGTGAGGCAGGCCTGATGACTCCCGTCAAGAGCGGGAGATTTCTGTCAGAACCCCACGACCGTGCGTAGCGCCGATCGGCCCGAGACGCTCACGTGGGGGAAACTCCTGCCCGTCATTCCAGTGAACCGATCACCGGTCAGTGGGGGCCGTGGAGCACCTCCAATGTATCACTCCACGCGCCGAGGAGCGCGCACCACTCCGCCCGCGCCTACGAAGAGGTGGCGACGTGGACGCCCCGCGTGGGGACGCCGGGGTCCAGGGTGCGCCAGCCGGAGGCGACGGAGTCGACGATCTCGGCGATCCGCCCTTCGTCCTCTCCCGTGGTGAGCGCCAGGACCGAGGGGCCGGCACCGGAGATCGTGGCGGCGAGGCCGTCCGCGCGCAGCGCGTCGACGAGCGCCATCGACTCGGGGTAGCTCGGCCGCCGGGCTTCCTGGTGGAGCAGGTCGTGGGTGCCCTCCATGAGCAGGCCCGGGTCCACCGTGAGCGCGTGCACGAGCACCCCGACACGGGCGGCGTGCGCGGCGGCGTTCGGGAGCGAGACCACGTCGGGCAGGACCGAGCGCGCCGTGTGCGTGCTCAGCGTGACCTCCGGCACGACGACGTGCGGTCGGATCTCCGGGTGGAGGCGAAGGGGGATGGTCCGGGTCCGCGGCACCGGGCGCCCGGCCTCGGTGACGGAGAGGGTCGCTCCCCCGAAGACGCTCGCGGAGGCGTTGTCCGGGTGCCCCTCCAGGGCGCACGCGAGGGTGTTGACGAGCTCGAGGTCCAGCGGGTCCGACCCCGCGACCGCGCCGCCGACCACGGCGAGCGCGTGCGCCAGGCCGACCCCCATGACGATGGCCGTGGCCGAGGATCCCAGTCCGCGCCCGTGCGGGACGGTGTTGACCGCCGAGAGGTGCAGCCCGGCCGGCGGGGTGAGGCCCAGGTGCTGCCACGTCGTGACCATCGTGCGGTGGACGAGGTGGTTCTCGTCGCGCGGCACCTCGTCCGCACCCGAGCCGCTGACGTCGATGACCAGCCCGGGCTCGTCGACGACGGTGGCGGTCATCTCGTCCCAGACGCCGAGCGCCATCCCGACGCAGTCGAACCCGGGACCGAGGTTGGCACTGGACGCCGGCACCCGCAGGGTGATGGACGTCCCGGCAGCGAGGGACACCTCGTCAGTCCTGGAGGCCGAGCTCGGCGGCCACCGCGTACGCCTCGGCGGGCACGCGCACGGGCGTGACGTCCGAGCCGTCGGTGTTCTTCAGCGCCCACTGCGGGTCCTTGAGCCCGTGCCCGGTCACCGTGCAGACGATGCGCGCGTCCGTGGGCACCCGGCCGGCGGCGTGGGCCTTGAGCAGGCCGGCGACCGAGGCCGCGGAGGCCGGCTCGACGAAGATCCCCTCACGGGAGGAGAGCAGTCGGTGGGCAGCGAGGATCTCCTCGTCGGTGACCGCGTCGATCATCCCGTCGGAGTCGTCCCGGGCCTGCTCGGCCTGACTCCACGAGGCGGGGTTGCCGATCCGGATCGCGGTCGCGACGGTGTCCGGCTCGTCGACCGGGTGGCCGAGCACGATCGGCGCGGACCCCGCGGCCTGGAAGCCCCACATCCGCGGCGTGTGCGTCGCGACCGCCTCGAGAGCCGCCCCACCGACGCCGTCGGTCGCCGAGGCGTACTCGCGGTACCCGCGCCAGTAGGCGGTGATGTTGCCGGCGTTCCCCACCGGCAGGCAGTGGATGTCCGGTGCGTCACCGAGGGCGTCGACGATCTCGAAGGAGGCGGTCTTCTGCCCCTCGATGCGCGCCGGGTTGACCGAGTTGACCAGCTCGACCGGGTAGGCCTCGGCGAGCTTGCGGGCGACATCGAGGCAGTGGTCGAAGTTGCCGTCGACCTGGAGCAGCGTCGCCCCGTGGGCGATCGCCTGGGAGAGCTTGCCCATCGCGATCTTGCCCTCGGGCACGAGCACCGCGCAGGTCATCCCCGCCTTGGTGGCGTAGGCGGCCGCGGAGGCGGAGGTGTTGCCGGTGGAGGCGCAGATGACCGCCTGGGCCCCCTTCGCCGCCGCCATCGACATCGCGGTCGTCATCCCACGGTCCTTGAAGGACCCGGTCGGGTTGAGGCCCTCGTACTTCACGTGGACCTCGGCACCGACGAGCTCGCTCAGGTGCTCGGCGGGGACGAGGGGGGTCCCCCCTTCACGCAGGGTGACGACGGGCGCCCCCTCGAGCATCGGGAGCCGCTCGGCGTACTCGGTGATGACCCCACGCCACTGGTGTGCGCTCATTCCTCAGCTTCCTTCCACACGCATGACGGAGGTGACCTCGTTGACGTGGTCCAGCCCGGAGAGGGCCGTGACGGTGGCCGCGAGCGCGGCGTCGCGCGCGGCGTGGGTGACGATGATGAGCAGGGCGCGGGAGCGGCCCTGGTCGTCCTCGCCGACCTCCTGCCGGACGGTCTCGATGGAGACGCCCTGGTCGGCGAAGACCTGCGCGACGGCGGCGAGCACGCCCGGACGGTCGGCCACGTCGAGGCTGATGTGGTACCTCGTGATCGCCTCACCCATCGGCAGCACGGGCAGGTCCGCGTAGGCGATCTCGCCGGGGCCGTGGCCGCCGCCGACCCGGGTGCGGGCCACCGCGACGATGTCGCCGAGCACCGCGCTCGCCGTCGGGTCGCCGCCGGCGCCCTGCCCGTAGAACATCAGCTGGCCCGCGGCCTCGGCCTCGACGAAGACCGCGTTGTAGGCCTCGCGGACCGACGCGAGCGGGTGGGTGAGCGGGATCATCGCCGGGTGCACCCGCGCGGAGACCCCCACCCCTGCGGGGGACTCGACCCGCTCGCAGATGGCGAGCAGCTTGACCGTGCAGCCCATGTCCTTGGCGGCCTGGATGTCGCGCGCACTGATCCAGGTGATGCCCTCGCGGTGCACCTGCCCGCTCGCGACCCGGGTGTGGAAGGCCAGCGAGGAGAGGATCGCCGCCTTCGCCGCGGCGTCGAAGCCCTCCACGTCCGCGGTCGGGTCGGCCTCGGCGTACCCGAGCGACTGCGCCTGCTCGACCGTCTCGGTGAGGCCGGCACCGCTGGTGTCCATCGCGTCGAGGACGAAGTTCGTCGTGCCGTTGACGATCCCGATGACGCGCCGGATCGTGTCGCCGGCCAGCGAGTCGCGGATCGGGCGCAGGATCGGGATGGCGCCGGCGACGGCCGCCTCGTAGTACAGGTCGACCCCGTGCTCGGCGGCCGCGGCGTAGAGGGTCGGGCCGTCCTCGGCGAGCAGTGCCTTGTTGGCGGTGACGACCGACGCGCCCTGCTGCATCGCGAGGAGGATGAGCTCGCGGGCACGGTCGATGCCGCCGATGACCTCGACGACGATGTCCGCGCGGGTCACCAGCTCCTCGGCGTCGGTGGTGAAGAGCTCCGGGGCGAGGCCGGTCTCGGAGCGGTCCCGGCCGGCGCGCCGGACCGCGATGCCGACGAGCTCGAGCGGGCGTCCGACGCGCTGGGTGAGGTCCTCCGCCTGGGTCACCAGCATGCGCGCGACGGCGCTGCCGACGACGCCGCCGCCGAGCAGCGCGACACGAAGGGGGGTCTGGCCGGGGTCGGTCATCGGTCCTCCTGGTTCGGGGCGGGGTCGTCGACGTCGAGGGCGAGGAGGTCCTCGATGCTCTCGCGGCGCACGATGACCCGGGCGGACCCGTCGCGCACGGCGATGACGGGCGGTCGGGGGGTGTGGTTGTACTGGTTGGACAGGCTGCGGCAGTAGGCGCCGGTGGCCGGGACGGCGACGAGGTCGCCGACGGCGATGTCGGCCGGCAGGTACTCGTCCATGACGACGATGTCACCGCTCTCGCAGTGCCGCCCGACGACGCGCACGAGCAGCGGCTCGGCCGTGGAGTCCCGGCCGGCGAGCGCGCAGGAGTAGTCGGCGCCGTAGAGGGCGGTGCGGATGTTGTCGCTCATCCCACCGTCGACGCTGACGTAGGTACGCACCTCGTCCGGGGTGACCATCACGTCCTTGATCGTGCCGATCTCGTAGAGGGTGAAGGTGCTCGGGCCGGCGATCGCGCGCCCCGGCTCGATCGAGATGCGCGGCAACGGCGCGCCCGGGTGGCCGTCGGCGAAGGTCGCGAGCTCCCGCTCGACGAGCTCGGCCATCTGGGTGCCGAGCTCGGCCGGGGTGAGCGGGGTGTTCTCGGAGGTGTAGGCGATGCCGTAGCCACCGCCGAGGTCCATCTCCGGCAGGGCGACGCCGTGCTCGTCGGCGATCTCGGTGTGCAGCTCGATGAGCCGACGGGCCGCGATCTCGAAGCCGGAGGTGTCGAAGATCTGGCTGCCGATGTGGCTGTGCAGGCCGAGGAAGGTCAGGCTCTCCCCCTTCGCCAGCACGGCATCGGCCGCCGCCCGCGCCTGCCCGCCCGCGAGGGAGAAGCCGAACTTCTGGTCCTCGTGCGCGGTCGCGATGAACTCGTGGGTGTGCGCCTCGACGCCGACGGTGACGCGGATCATCACCGGGGCCACGACACCGAGCTCGGCGGCGATCTCGGCGACCCGCTCGATCTCCTCGAAGGAGTCGACGACGATCCGCCCGATGCCCCACTCCAGGGCCTGACGCAGCTCTGCGCGGGTCTTGTTGTTGCCGTGCAGCGCGACCCGCTCGGGCGGGAAGCCGACGCGCTGGGCGACGGCCATCTCACCGCCGGAGCAGGTGTCGAGGCTCAGCCCCTCCTCCATGACCCAGCGGGCCACGGCGGTGCAGAGGAAGGCCTTGCCCGCGTAGTAGACGTCGGCGCCGGCCACGGCCGCGAAGGGGGAGGTGAAGTCGTCGCGGAAGGCGCGGGCCCGGGCACGGAAGTCGTCCTCGTCGACGACATAGGCCGCGGTGCCGAACTCCTCGGCGATCCGGGTGGCGGGCACGCCCGCGACGGTGATCTCCCCGCCCGGCCCGCGGCGGACGTTGCGCGCCCACAGCTGGGGCATGAGCGCGGTGACGTCCTCCGGGTGCGGCAGCCACTGCGGCGCGGCACCGTAGCCGTCCGCGTGCAGGATCCCGGCCTCGTGGGCCCTCATGTTCGTCGCCATGGACGGCTCACATCCGCTCGGGCGCGGAGACGCCGAGCAGGTCGAGGCCGTTGGCGAGCACCTGGCGGGTGGCGTCGTTGAGCCACAGGCGGGTGCGGTGCACGTCGGTGATCTCCTCACCGGCACGCGGGCGCACCCGGCAGGTGTCGTACCACTTGTGGAAGTGGGTGGCGAGGCCCTCGAGGTAGCGGGCGATCCGGTGCGGCTCCCGCAGCTCGGCGGCCTGGGCGACGACGCGCGGGAAGTCCCCGAGCGCGGCCAGGAGGGTGGCCTCGGTCGGGTGCTCGAGCAGGCTCGGGTCGAAGCCGTCGCGCTCGAGGCCGTCCTCGGCCGCCAGCCGCGCCACGTTGGCGGTGCGTGCGTGGGCGTACTGGACGTAGAAGACCGGGTTGTCGTTGGTCTGCTTGCGCAGCTCCTCCCCGTCCAGGCTCAAGGGGGAGTCGGCCGGGTAGCGGCCGAGGGAGTAGCGCACGGCGTCCGAGCCGATCCAGGAGATGAGGTCGCGCAGCTCGATGATGTTGCCGGCGCGCTTGGACAGCTTCGCGCCGTCGAGGTTGACCAGCTGGCCGATCCGGATCTCGATGTTCGCCCTCGGGTCGTCGCCGGCGCAGGCGGAGATCGCCTTGAGGCGGGCGACGTACCCGTGGTGGTCGGCACCGAGCAGGTAGATCTTCTCGGGGAAGCCGCGGTCCTTCTTGCTCAGGTAGTACGCGGCGTCGGCGGCGAAGTAGGTCGGCACGCCGTCGCTGCGCACGAGGACGCGGTCCTTGTCGTCGCCGAAGTCGGTCGTGCGCAGCCAGACCGCACCGTCGCGGTCCTCGACGTGGCCCTGCTCGCGCAGGCGGGTGATCGCGTGCTCGACCGCTCCCCCGTCGTGGAGGGTCCTCTCGGAGAACCACACGTCGAAGGTGACCCCGAAGTCGGCGAGGGTGGCCTTGATGTCGTCGAGCTGAGCGGCGTAGGCGAGGCGGCGGGCCTCGGCGAGCGCCTCGTCCTCGGGCAGCTCGAGCAGGTCGGGACGCTCGCGAAGGGCGATCGTCGCGAGGTCGTCGACGTAGGCGCCCGGGTAGCCGTTCTCGGGAGTCGGCTCCCCCTTCGCCCGGGCCAGGACGGAGGCGGCGAAGGTGTCCATCTGGGCGCCGGCGTCGTTGATGTAGTACTCGGCGGTGACGTCGGCTCCGGAGGCGGCGAGGAGGCGGCGCATCGAGTCACCGAGCGCGGCCCAGCGGGTGTGGCCGATGTGCAGCGGCCCCGTCGGGTTGGCCGAGACGAACTCGACGTTGACGGTGTGACCGGAGAGGGCGTCGTTGCGCCCGTAGGCGGTGCCCGCCTCGACGATGGTGCGGGCGAGCTCGCCGGCGGCGCCCGCGTCCAGCGTGACGTTCATGAAGCCCGGCCCGGCGACCTCGACCCCGGCCACGCCGTCGGCGCCCTCGAGGCGGGTGGCGAGCAGCTCGGCGAGGTCGCGCGGCTTGCGTCCCGCCCGACCCGCGAGCTGCATCGCGATGTTGCTCGTCCAGTCCCCGTGGCCCTTGCCCTTGGGTCGCTCGACCCGGATCTCGGCGGGCACCTCGACGGTCAGGTCGCCCGCCTCGACGGCGGCTTCGAGGGCGTCACGGATCGCGTGGGAGAGCTCTTCGGGGGTCACGGCGTGCAAGTCTAGATCCGAAGGGGGCACGGCCTGCTGCACGGATCGATTCTCGGGACGGGCGCTCCCGGTGCTAACCTCATCCGGCATTCACATCCAGCCTCCGTAGCTCAGGGGATAGAGCACTGGTTTCCGGTACCAGGGGCCGCAGGTTCGAATCCTGCCGGGGGCGCCAAGCCGAAAGGCGCAGCGAAGCAAGCCTTCGGCTGGCGCCCCCGGCAGAAGCAACAGGCGCTCGAACGGAGTGAGAGCGCCGACGGGGGCGCCGATTGCGCACCTGGGCCCGA
>CAYSGN010000117.1:0-7567 GCA_964430615.1 uncultured Janibacter sp.
CGAAGACCGCCAGCCCGCCGGACCAGAATCCAGCCCGGCGGGCGGCGGGGTCGTCCTGGGCCAGAGCGGTCGCGGTCGACTCGTCGATCGTCAGGTGCGCGGCCGCGACCCGACGCCAGCCCCGAGGTCGCAGCACGCGGGCCAGCTGGAGCCCGTAGAGCCCGTTGCGCACGCCGAGCAGCGTCGACGTGGCCACGGCCGCCACGGGCGCGCCGCCACCACCGAGCACGCCGACGAGGGCGAACTGGGAGCCGCCGGTGAAGAGCAGGAGCGAGAGGGCCATCGTCTGCCAGACGTCGAGCCCCGCGGCGACGGCCAGGGCCCCGAAGCTGATCCCGTAGGCGCCGGTCGCCACCCCGATGGAGAGGCCCTGGCGGCGCGCGTCGACGACCGCTGCCGCGGTCATCCGTCGGTGGCCGGACTCATCGAGAGGACCGCGACGAGACGCACCTCCCGGGCGGTCCCGCCGTCGGGGGAGACCACACGGTCGCGGTAGGCCCCGTCGGGGGAGAGGCCGGCACCGATGAGGAAGGAGCGCAGCGCCTCGTGCTCCACGAGGCACCACGCGGTGACCTGCTCCGCCCCGGCGTCGCGGAGGAGGTCGACGGCCGCGTTGAGCAGGCGCGAGCCGTGGCCCTGGTGGCGCGAGCGCGGGTCGACCCCCAGCGCGGTCACCTCGCCGGTGAGCTGTCCGGCATCCGGGTCCTGGCTCGGGCCGACCGAGGCGAAGCCGACGACCTCGTCCCCGGCGCAGCCGACGAGGAGGCGGTGCACCCCTTCGGGCGGCGACGCGAGCGACTCGCGCCAGCCGGCGGCGAAGGACTCGGGGTCGAAGGCGGCGTGCACCTGCGGGGGCACCACCCCGTCGTAGGCCTCCTGCCACACGTGCGCCTGGATGCGGCCCACGGCCTCGGCGTCGGTCGCCGTGGCGGTGCGCACGCTGGCGTCGGCGGCCACCTCAGCGGCCCTCGAAGACGGGGGAGCGGCGTTCGCGGAAGGCGCGTTGCCCCTCGGCCAGGTCCTGGCTGGCCCAGGCCCGGGCGAAGGCCTCGTCGTAGGCGGGGTCCGCGACCGGGGCCGGCTCGAGGCCCAGCTTCGACCCGACCTGGGTCAGGGGCGCGAGCCCCTCGGCGCGACGGGCCAGCTCGACGGCGGTCCCCAGCTCGCCCCGCTCCTGGGTGAAGCCGTAGCGGTACGCGTCGTCGGCGTCGAGGACGGCGGCTGTGAGCACCATGTGCCGGGCGGCCCCCTCGCCCCAGTGGCACACGAGACGGTCCACGGTCCACCGGTCGACCATGAGCCCCAGCTTGGCCACCGGCACGGCGAAGCGGGCGTCGTCCGCGACGACCCGCACGTCGCAGGCCAGCGCCAGCTGCATCCCCAGGCCCATGCACGAGCCGGAGACGGCGGCGATGGTCGTCACCGGGACCGTGGCCAGGTGGACGAGCACCTGCGCCAGACGACGGGTGAAGGAGACGTCCTCGAGCTCGGTGAGGTCCGCGCCGGCGCAGAAGTGGCCCTCGGCGCCGGTGAGCACGATCGCCCGGGCGCCCGAGTCGACGGCGGAGGTCACGGCCGCGTGCAGCTCCTCGAGGGCCACGTGGTCTAGGGCGTTGCGCCGGTGGGTGCGATCGATGGTGAGCACCTGCACGGCGCCGTGGGACTGGCTGTGGATGGGCACGCCCGCCAGCATACGGATGGGCCCGTCCGTGCCGCGCTGAGCCCGTGACCGCCCCCCATGGCCCCGCCCTTCGCTAGAGTGTCGCGTTTCGCCCTCGTCCCGGGCCGCTGTACTCTGGATCGGTCCGTCTCGAGGAGGATCCATGAACCTTCGACGACAGGCAGGTCCTGCCGTCG
Source organism: uncultured Janibacter sp. (assembly GCA_964430615.1). GTDB lineage: Bacteria > Actinomycetota > Actinomycetes > Actinomycetales > Dermatophilaceae > Janibacter. Next base: position 1,858 of record CAYSGN010000117.1, read on the forward strand.
CCATCATCGTCTGTCTGGTCGCACTGGTCGTACTCGGCCTGTCCCAGAACAGCCTGCGTGCCGACGGTGCCGGCGAGAAGGAGTCCAAGAGCCAGTCGGAGACTCCCAAGGCCTCCCTGGAGGGGCTGACCTACAAGCGGGTGTCCGACCCGGCCGGGACCAAGGTCTTCGACGAGTCCGGCAACGAGGTGGCCCACCTGACCGACAAGGCGCGCACCGCCGTGATCACCGGGCCGAAGCGCACGATCGAGGAGCCGCGCAACACCGACGCCAAGGTCGTCACCGACAAGTACGTGCGGGTCATGCCCAAGCCCTTCACGAAGGGCGCCGAGGAGTCCGACTGGTTCAAGGAGTGGTTCAGCACCTCCTTGAAGTCGAAGGCGCCGGACGCCCTCGAGATCGGCACGCAGTACTTCCAGGGGGCCGAGTCCAAGTACGACGAGAACGGCCTGCGCTACGCCGGCGACGCCGACTTCGGCCCGCTCAAGGACGACGGCAGCGGTCTGCGTGACGTCGGCGGCGACTTCAACGACTACCTGGAGATCACCGTCTCGCACCCGGACAAGGAGGACGACCCGCCGGAGAAGAAGGACCAGAACGCGCTCGACTGCTCCGGCTTCCTGCGCATCGTCTACGGCTACCGGATGGGCTACCCCATGTTCGGCAAGAACGACACCGAAGGGGACGGCCTCCAGCGCCAGGTCGACGGCATGTACGACCACGCGCCGGGTGTGATGCTCGTCAAGGACACCGGCTCGCCGCCTCCCATCTCGGTGACGAAGAAGTTCCTCCCCGGGGACATCCTCTTCTTCAACACCCACCCGGGTGAGGAGGGTCTGCAGCACTCGGCCATCTACATGGGTGTCGACACCCAGGGCCACCACCGCTTCATGTCCAGCCGGGACGCGGTCAACGGCCCCACCATGGGCGATGTCGCGGGCCCCTCGATCATCGACGGCAACGGCCTCTTCGCCAACAACTGGAGGGCGGCCAAGCGGATCTGATGCGCCACCGGACCTCACGGCGCGCCCGGAAGACCGGGGCGCCGTGCTGGTGCGTGTCGACCGTGTAGATTCACGATGGATTTCTTGACCACCGAGTCCGCTCCGAGCCTCGTTCGGGACGGAGACCACTCAGCGAAGAACGGGGTGTGCCCTTCGTGAGCAGCGCGAATCTCGAGTACCAGGTGCTCGAACAGCGCGCCCCGTCCGTCGCGACCCCTGCAGCCCGTCGTGCCGTGGCGGCCCTGGCCGCCCGGGTGCTCGGGGCCCCGGTGGGCTTCGTCAGCCTGGGCGACGTCGTGGACTTCCGCGGCCAGCTCGTCGCGGGCTGGGGGCCCGGGCGGCCCGACCAGGTGGCCCGCACCGTCTCGACCCTGCTGAGCGGCACGTCGACGACCACGCACCACGAGGACCTCACGCTCGTCGCCGACCTGGAGGGCAGCGAGGACGTGCGCGCCGTGGCGGCCGCACCGCTGCGCGCCCCGACCGGGGCGGTCGTCGGGCACGTCGGAGCCCTGGACGCGCAGGCGCACGCGTGGTCGAGCGCCGACCTCGAGGCCCTCGAGGACTTCGCCGCGATGGTCGGGGCGACCCCGGACCTGCAGAGCTCGGCCGACTCGGTCGACCTGCGCCACCAGGTGCGATCCCTCGTGCAGGAGGTCCGAGCGCTCGACGAGGCGCTCGTCCCCCTCATCCAGCGTTCCGAGGAGCGTGGGGACGCCGCCCTCGTCGGCCACGCGGCGACCGTCCGGGCTCGCCTCGGCGCCCTGCGCGGCAAGCAGGACCGGCTGCGGGCGCGGGCCGGGATCGTCGGCCCGGTGGCCGGCACGGTCGACCTGGCCCGACTGGTCGCCGACGTCGTGGCCGACGTCGAGAAGCGCACCGACGGCGGGCCCGTCCGGTTCACCACGGACGGGGGGGAGTTCCCCGTCCTCACCGGGGAGGTCGCGACCCGCACCGTCCTCGGGCAGTTCCTCGACCACACCAGCCGGCAGTTCGGTGCCGAGGCCGTCCGGGTGCACCTGCACCGGCGCGAGGGGACCGAGACCGCAGGGCCGGAGGTGGAGCTGGAGGTCACCGTGTCCGGGCTCGTGCGAGCCGGTGACCTGGCTCGGGCCGGCGCCGGGTTCGGGCGCTCGCGCGGCGTCCCGGTCGCCGGGACGCACATCGACATCCAGGGCGAGCAGGTGCGCCTGCTCGGCGCCGACTACGAGGCCGAGGCCCGCGACGGGCAGACGATCGTGCGTACCCGCTGGCCCCTCGAGGACGACCGATGAGCGACCCGATCTGGTACGACCTGGCGGTGCGCGGGATCGTCGGCGCCCTGGTGCTCTCGATCCTGCTCCTCTGCCACGGGATCTGGGTGGCGGCCGCGAGCCGCCACGACGACGGGAAGGAGCGCCGCGATGACAGCCACACCGGCCTGGACTGACACCACCGTACGGCTGCTGGCCTGCGCGGCCGCGCTCGTCGGCTGCGGGGTGCTCGCAGGTGCCGACTCGCCGAACGTCGCCTTCGCCTGCGCCGCGATCGCCATCGTCTGCTGCCTCTCGGCGGTGCGCTTCGACGCCTTCATCGGTCTGGCCATCGGACTCGTCGGCGCCGCCGTGCTCGTGCTCGTGCGCAAGCTCATCGGTGACTGGTCCTCCGGCGCGACCTTGCTCATCCTCGCCCAGACGGTGGCCCTCGTCGCCCTCGGGTGGCTCGCCGGCAGCCTCGGCGGTCGCCTGCGGAGCCTGGCCCGGTCGCGGGACTCCGAGGCGAGCCGCTCCGTCGTGGCCGTCTACAACTCCCTCGGGCTGCTCGGCTTCGACCAGGCTCGTCGGCGCCTCGACGAGGAGGTGGCCCGCAGCCGCCGGTCCCAGACCCCCCTCGCGCTGCTGCTCGTGCGGGTCGAGCTCGACGACGAGGCGATGTCCTCGCAGACGAGGGTGGCGGTGCACCGGGCCGTCGCCCGGCTCGTGGAGGCAGGCGTCGGGGAGTACGACGTCCCCTTCGCCCTCAGCGAGAGCGAGATCGGGGCGATCCTCGTCGGGGCCTCCGACGACCAGGCCTGGCGCACCGTGGTGCCGCTCGTCGACCGGCTCACGCGGGTCACCTTCGCCGATCGCGACTCCGGGGAGCGGCGCCGGGCCGTCGACTCCGGGCGGATCGCGACGGGGATGGCCTTCGCGCACGAGTCGACGACCTCCGAGTCCCTGATGGCCCAGGCCCGGATGGCCCTCGACGGAAGCGTGGGCGCGGACTCGTGACCGCCTCGCTCGTCGGCTTCGCCGTCCTGCTCTGCGCGTGCCTGGCCACCTTCGGCTACTGGCACGCGGTGACGCGTGAGCACAACGAGCGGCTCAACGGTCTCGACCTGCGGGTGCACGTCAACGGCATCCGCGGCAAGTCCACCGTCACCCGTCTCGTGGCGGGCGTCCTCCGCGAAGGGGGGTACGTCACGATCGCGAAGACCACCGGCAGCGCGGCACGCGTCATCGCCCCGGACGGGGCCGAGACGCCGCTGAAGCGCCGGGGCGCCCCGACGATCAACGAGCAGATCGACGTGGTGGCCGAGCACGTCACGCCCGCGTCCGAGGCGCTGGTCATGGAGTGCATGGCGGTGCGGCCCATCAACCAGACCTACTCCCAGGACTTCCTCGTGCGCTCGGACGTCACGGTCATCACGAACGTGCGCGAGGACCACCAGGAGGAGATGGGGGAGACCCTCGAGGAGATCGCCGACTCGCTCTCCCGGACGATCCCGAAGAACGGTGTCCTCATCACCGCGGAGGACCGGGAGCACCTGCGCGAGCGGCTCCGGTCGAACGCCGAGGCCCGGGGTAGCCGCCTCGTGTACGCGGACCCGGCCATGGTCACCGACGAGGACATGCGCGGCTTCGACTACATCCAGTACAAGGAGAACGTCGCCATCGGTCTCGAGATGGCCAGGCTCGCCGGCATCCACCGCGACGCGGCCATCGCCGGGATGTGGAAGGCCGTCCCGGACGTGGGCGCCGTGCGCCTCCAGTGGTACGAGATCGGCGGCAAGCGGATCCTGTGGGTACCGCTCTTCGCGGCCAACGACCGCGAGAGCGTCGTGCGCACCATCGAGCAGCTGGGCGAGTTCTCCTTCCCCGCGGGGGCGACGGTCGTCGGCATCCTCAACAACCGTCAGGACCGTGGCCGGCGCGCCGAGCTCTTCGCCCAGCTGGCCTCGACCGACCTGGCTCCGCACCTGGACCACGTCATCACGATGGGCGCCTACGAGGAGGCCGTCACGCGGGCCATCGTCGACGGCGGGTACCCGGCCGAGCGGCTGCACGCCCTGGGGGAGACCGTCCAGCCCTCGCTGGAGGAGATCCTCGACACGATCGTCGGTCTCGTCGACGGCGACGAGGGTGTCCTCATCGGGATGGTCAACATCCACACCGAGCAGGCCGAGCTGCTCATCAACCACTTCCAGGACCTCACCGGTGCCGAGCACCGTGACCACCTCGCGGAGTCCCGGGATGCCGACCGCGTGCCGCGGGGCGTGGCCCGGCTGCACATGGCGGCCACGCGGAGCCCGGTCCGCCCGGAGGACGGTGACGAGCGGTGGACCTGACCCTCCTCGAGTACGGGATCTCCGCCGAGATCGTGCGCATCGCCGTCGTCGTCGGCGTCGTCATCAGCGTGCTCTTCTACGAGCGCTTCCACCTGACCACCGGCGGGGCGATCGTCCCGGGCTACCTCGCGATCGGCCTGGTCAGCCCGCTCTCGGTCCTCGTCACGCTGCTCGCGGGCGGGCTCACCTTCGGCATCGTCCACGGGGTCGTCCTCAAGCGTCGGATCGTCTACGGTCGTCGACTCTTCGAGCTCGAGGTGCTCATCGGCCTCTCCTTCATCCTCGTGACGACCGTCGTCGCCGGTGTCCTCGACGAGGTCGACCCGCGGTGGGCGGGGATCGCCGGCATCGGGTTCCTCGTCCCGGGGATCATCGCGCACGACATGGGGCGTCAGGGCCTGCGCCGCACGCTCTTCGCGACCGGCGTGACCACCGCCCTCCTGGGTGTGGCGATCTTCCTCCTCGAGGCGCTCTTCGGCCTGCTGCCCGGCTCCACCGGCAAGGTCGTGGAGCTCTCCTCCCAGATCGGCTTCCCGGCCGAGCTGCTGCTGCTCGCCGTGGCGGTGAGCGTCGTCGCGGGCACCCTCGTCTTCCAGCACCGCGGCCTGCGCTCCGGGGGCTTCATCACCGGGGCCTACCTGGGGTTGGTCAGCTCGCGACTGGCCGACATCGCCTTCGTCGCCTTCGTCGCGGTCGTCACGTGGTTCCTCGTCACCCGTGTCCTCATGCCGCGCCTGATGCTCTTCGGTCGCCGCAAGCTCTCGGCCATGCTCATGGTCGGTGCCCTCGTCGCCTGGGGGCTCGAGCTGGTCCTGTGGTGGCTGACGAACATGACCTACTCCCCGTGGCTCGGCCTGACGGTCGCGCCCCTCCTGGTCCCGGCACTCGTCGCCAACGACGCCGAGCGCCAAGGCTGGGCCAACACCCTGTGGGGCGTGGGCATGACGACCAGCGCCGTCTTTGCCGTGACCAACCTGGTGGCCGCAGGAGCCACCGCCGGAGGCCTGCTGTGAACGTCCGAACCCTGGCCGCCGTGGTGTGGCGCAACCTCGCCGTCGTGGTCGCCGCCGTCCTCGTGCTCGCCCTCGGGCTGACGATCATGGCCGTGACGAAGGCCCGG
>CAYSGN010000118.1:0-7429 GCA_964430615.1 uncultured Janibacter sp.
GCACCGAGCTTGGCGAGGATGTTCGAGACGTGCACGCTCACCGTCTTGCGGGAGATGAAGAGCCGGCTCGCGATCTCACCGTTGGTCCGGCCCAGCGAGACGTGCTCGAGGATCTCCAGCTCACGCGGGGTCAGTGCCGTCGGCTCGCCGTCGGTGGTGCCACCGCTCGTGCTCCTCGACGGGGCCGCCGGGGACGGGGCGATGCCCTCCACCAGCTCCAGCACCGGGCGTGCCCCCAGCTCGTCCGCGATCGCCCGGGCCCGCGCGGCGGCCTCGGCCGCCTCGGCGGTCCGGCCCACGAGCGTGAGCGCCTCGGCCAGCCGGGCGAGCGAGCGCGCCTCCTCGGGCCGGTTCGGCAGCGCCGCGAAGCCGGCCGCCGCCCGTCGCCAGGCACCGACGAGGGCATCGGGCTCGGGGCGCTCACCGCGAGCAGCCGCCAGTCGCAGGCGTTCGGCCGTGTGCCGGTCGATCCAGGCACGTGACTCCGGGCCGATCCGCAGGTCGTCCCGGTCGGCGATCTCCTCCACCCGCGCCGCGTACGCGTCCGAGGCCTCCGACGCGGCCGACACGACCGCCGGGGAGGCGCCGCTCCCGACGCCGCGCGCCGCGGCGAGGTCCGCCACCTGACCGGTGAAGAGCGCGGCCAGACGGATGATCGCCTGCGCCTCCCGGCCCCACAGCCGCTCCATCGTCGCGATCCCGCGCCCGACGAGGTCGACCAGCTCCTCGTGACGCCCGGTGCGCCCGAGGAGGTCGATGAGACCGCCGAGGGTCCCCACGACGAGCAGCACGTCGACCTCCCACCAGTGCACCGTCTCGGCCAGCCGGTCGGGGTCGACGTCGTCACCGCGAGCCACCTCCAGCTCGACGAGCGCCCCCTCCATGAAGCCCCGCGGCGGGTGCGGCAGGTCGACGGGAGAGGTGAGCATCGCCTCCGCCTCGGGCCACCGGCCGAGCTCGTAGGCGGCCCGTCCCGCCTGGATCCGGCACTCCATGCCGTACGGCCCCCACGGCCGGCGCCGCTGGGCGGCCACCTCGACACCCGTCGAGTAGTACTCCCAGGCCGCCCGCACGTCGCCGCCGTTGCGGGCGAGCGTGCCCAGACGCAGCAGCGCCGGCAGCCGGAGCGGTCCCGGTGCCGCAGGATCCAGCGCCGTGGCCTCCAGCCCGACCCGCCCCCGCTCCGGATCGACCCCGGAGAGCAGGCGGGCCTCGTGCAGCCGCGTCTCGGCGACGACCTCGGGCAGGTCCAGCTCCTCGGCCCGGGCGACGATCTCGTCGATGAGGGCCGTGCCGTCGGCGGCGCGACCGAGGTTGACGAGGACATCGAGGTGACGCATGAGCACCGCGAAGTCGGCCGGCTCCCGCCACTCGGGCAGCAGCGAGACCGCTTCCGTCGACATCGTCAGGGCGTCGCCGGGGAGGTCCAGGGTGGCGTACCAGACGGCCGCCCTCCCCAGCAGCTCCGCACGCAGGCGCGGGTCGGCGGAGTCGTCGAGCTCGACGAGCGCCTCCTCGAGCAGGTCGAGCGAACGCACCTGGTCGCCGGCCGCCTTGGCGGCCTTCGCCGCGCACAACGCGGCCTCGGCCCGTCGCCCGGGGTCGTGAGCGGCCCACCCGAGGGCCGCCTCGTAGAGCCGCAACGCATCGCGCGCGCCCCCGACCCGCATCGCGGCGTCGCCCGCCTCGACGGCCGCCTCGGCGGCGGTGTCGAGGTCCCCGGTCGCGGCCGCGTGCCGGGCCAGGTCCGCCGGGCCGGAGGTCGCGGGGTGGGCCTGGAGCACGGCCAGCCACGACTCGTGCAGGCGGCGTCGGGCGCCGGGCAGCAGCTCCTGGGCGACGGTCTCGCCGATGAGGGGGTGGCGGAAGCGGAACCCGCCGGCACCGGTGGGTTCGAGGATCTGGTGGTCGATGGCCTGGTGGAAGGCGTCGTCGAGCGCTTCGGCGTCCAGGCCGGTCACCTCGCCCAGCCGGTCGGGGTCGACGGTGCGACCGGCGAGGGAGGCGGCACGCACGAGCAGGCGGGCGGAGTCGTCGAGCTGGTCCAGGCGCAGCCGCAGCAGCCGGGAGAGGTCGTGCCCGGCGAAGGAGCGGTCCCCGCCGGCGACGAGCTCCTCGGCGAAGAAGGGGTTGCCCCCGGCCATCTCGACGATGTCGGTGACCTCGGAGGTGCTCGTCGGCGCGTGGTCGAGATCCCGCACGAGCCGGTGCATGTGCTCCGCGCCGAGCGGCCCGAGGTCCATCCGGGTGAGCAGGGGCAGCCGTGTCCACACCGCGAGGACGTCGTGGAGCGGGTGCTGCCGGTGCAGGTCGTCGCTGCGGTAGGTCACGACGAGGCTCACCGGGGCGCGGAAGCCGCGGGTCAGCAGCACCGTGAGCAGGTCGCGGGAGCTGTGGTCGGCCCAGTGCACGTCCTCGACGACGACGAGGAGCGGCTGCTCGGTGGCCGCGGCCGAGAGCAGCGCATGGACCGCCTCGGCCATCCCGCCCGGGTTCGTGTCGACCTCCCCGTCACCACCCGGGCGAAGGGCGGCGAGCGCCGGGTACTTCTCGATGGTCTGCTCGAGGGCGGAGGTCGTCCGGGCGAGCTCACCGACGAGCTCGACGAAGGGGAGCCAGGCCAGGCCCTGGCCGCCCACCCCTACGCAGTGGCCCGCGACGACGAGACGGCCGGCATCGCCGGCCGTGGCCGCCAGCTCCGCCACGAGGCGGGACTTGCCGATGCCGGCGTCACCGCTGACGAGGACGGCCGCGCTGACGACCGGATCGGCTGCGCCGCTGACCCGGCGCAGCCGATCCAGCTCGCGGTCTCGTCCCACGAGGGCGCGGTTTCGTGGTGCCAGCGGCATGCTCTCGATCATGGCAGCAGACGCCGACACCCCGCTCGTCGCCGTCACGCCCGGCGGACGCCGGCGGCCGGGGGGACCGCCGTGCTCCGCCGACGGCCCCACAGCAGGAGCAGCAGACCGGAGCGCACCGGGTGGCGGGTGGTCGGCCGGGCGTTGACCCGGTCGCGCTCGAGGCGGTAGGCGACCTCGGCGCGGACGACGTCGGGGGTGATCATGGGGTTCATCGGGGATTCCCTTCGCTCGTTCTCGGTGAGTCCCACACTTCGCCCCTGAGGTAGCCCCCGACATCGGCCAGGTGCCGTATCCGAGGGCTGGTTCCCGCTCGGCGTCCGGTCTGAGGTACCTCGTGCGCCCTGGCCCTAGGCTGGGTGGATGGACGCGAGAACGATCCTCCGGCTGCCGCCGGTCACCGCCGCGGCGGCCCTGGTGGCCCAGCGCCTGCTCTCGCGAGGGGCGGTCTCCTCGCTCCCGACGACGCTGGCGGGCGCCGCGCTCGGTGTCGCGGGGGTCGCCGTCTCGGTCATCGGTGCGCGCGAGTTCCGGTCTGCCGGGACGACGATCGACCCGGTCGCGCCGGCCGGCGCGTCGGTGCTGGTCACCGACGGGATCTACCGCCGCAGCCGCAACCCGATCTACGTGGGTGACGTGCTCGTCCTCCTCGGCCATGCCGTGCACCGACGCAGCCTCGCGGCGCTGGTCCCGGCCGCCGGCTGGGTGCTGCTCACCGACCGGCTCCAGATCCCGGCGGAGGAGGCGGCTCTCGCCGAGCGCTTCGGGGCGGACTACCGGGACTACGTCGCCGTCGTGCCCCGCTGGGTCTGAGGCCGGGCCTACGCCAGCGGCCGGCCGGACCCGACGGCGGTGGCCCGGTCGTGCAGGTCGACCAGCTGCGCCTGCTCGCCCTCCGGCGCCGGACCCACCGCGCCGAGCAGCTCGCACACGGCGTGCTCGCGCTGCTTCTCCGCGTAGACCGAGAGCCACTGCCGGACGGCGTCTGCCTCCCCGTCGGGGTAGGGCCAGGCGACGGGCAGCCGGGGCATGCCGACCCGGTGCGGCTTCGGGGTCAGTCGCGCCCGGGAGGTCTCGTGCTGACCGCACAGGCGGACGTAGAGATCGTCGGAGCCGAGCGCGACGAGGGTCTCCAGGTCGGGCGGGCCCGCCGAGTCGCCCGTGACGAGCACCCGCAGCCCGGCCGCGGTGCGATAGGTGCGTACGCCGCGGTCCGGGTGCGCCGCGGCCCAGGCGTCGATGCGCTCGCGTGCGGCGACGGCGGGTTCCGGGCCGGCCGACCGGCGGAAGAGGCCCCTGCGTCTCGGCGCGGGGAGGTCGACGTCGGCGACGAGGACGGCATCGGTGCCGAGCACCTCCGCGCCCATCCGGTTGCGGGTCACCACCGCGAGGAGCTCGCCCGCGTCGCCGCGGATCTCGGTGAGCACCTCCTCGCGCAGGGGGGAGCGTGGGTAGTAGTCGAAGCCCGGCCGCCCCTGCGTGAGGCTCTCCACCGCGGCGGCCAGGCGGTAGCGGGCGCGGGTGGCCGCGTCCGCGGCGGACTCGAAGGACCACCCCCAGACGCGCAGGGGGAAGCGGCGTCCGCCGTGGGCCACGTCGGCGCTCGCGGGTGCCCAGTGACGCGGGACCTCACGCATCGCCGGTCGCCAGCCGGGTGACCCGGTTGCCGAAGGAGAAGTCCACCGTCACGGGGTCGGTCGTCCCCTCGATCGGCGCCGCGGACTCCGGGCGCGGGGTGCAGGCGAGGGGGATGTGCCCCTCGCCGCAGAGCAGCCCCGAGGTGGCGTCCAGCCCGATCCACCCGGCTCCGGGGAGGTAGACCTCCGCCCAGGCGTGCAGGTCGGTACGGTCCGGGCCGTCCTCGGCGAGCTCGACGAGGTAGCCGGAGGCGAAGCGCGCCCCCATCCCGAGGCGACGCAGGAGGGAGACGAGCAGCCAGGCGCTGTCCCGGCAGGAGCCGATGCCCTCCTCGAGGGTCTGGCGAGGCGGTTGCACCCCTGGCTCCATCCGGGTCCGGTAGTCGACGGCGGCGCGCACGGCGCGGTTGAGCTCGACGAGGAAGGCGACCACCGGCGTGCCCGCCCCGGCCGCCGCGTCGGGCGGGCCCGTGCACAGGTCCGGCAGCCGGGCCCCCAGCCAGTCGGTGACGAAGGGGGCGGGGCCGCCCCCTTCGTCGTCGTCCACCGGCGCGAGGTAGGGCCTCAGGTCCTCCCGCAGCGGCTCCGGGTAGATGAAGGGGAAGGTGCTCGCCCACTCCTCCACGAAGAAGTCGAAGGGGTTGATCGGGGTCAGGTCGGCGACGAGGTCGACGGTGACCTCGACGTGGTCGCCCGGCTCCGGGAAGAAGATCCGCCCGGCCCAGTTGGCGAAGGGGTCCTGGTGCCACGTCAGGTGATGACCCTCGGGGGAGACCCGCAGCCGGTAGTCCGTGACGGGCGTGTGCGAGTGCGGTGCCGGGCGCAGCCGGACCGTGTGCGGGTAGATCGTCACCGGCTCCGCGAAGCGGTAGGTCGTCCGGTGCTCCAGGGCGACGCGCTCGGTCACGTCAGCGGGAGTGGTCCTGCCAGGTGCACACGCAGGCCTCGTTGCCGTCCGCGTCGGCCAGCACCCACCAGGACGGCGCGAACTCGTCCGTCACGAGGCGGCCGCCGGCGTCGACCGCGTCCTGGACCCGCTGCTCGGCGACGTCGTGGGGGACGTAGACGTCCAGGTGCAGGCGGTTGCGGCCCTCGCGGTGCTCGCTCTCCTGGAACCAGATCTCCGGCAGCTGTCCGTCCGGGCTCGGGAGGTCCTCCCCCTTCGCCTCGTGGCCGGTGAGCGCCGCCCAGAAGGGACGGATCCGCGAGGCGTCCGCGGTGTCGATGCCGATGGTCATGGCCGTGGGCACCTCCGGGGCCATCGTCGCGCCGGCGTCGTAGGCGATGCGGCTGATCTCACCGGCGAGCTCGATGTCGCGGGAGGTCACCCCGCCGACGTCGTGGCTGACCAGCCCCAGACCGATCCAGCTGTAGCGCAGGTCGATGTCGGGGTGGTGGTTCGCCTCGTTGGCGGCCGCCGCGATCTGGGTCACCATCTCCATCGCGGCGTGGAAGTCGCCGACCTGGATGCGGGTGCGCAGCATCCCGCTCACCTCGCGCCAGTCGCCCGGTGCCTGGTCGAGGACCTCGGCGCTGGTCAGGACCTTCTTGTCGTTGTTCATGTGATCCACGCTATTGCCCCTGGCCCCTCGCCCCAAGGGGGGCGGCTCGGTAACCTCCCCTCCATGACGGGCGCTGCATTCTTCGACCTCGACCGGACCCTGGTGCCGAAGGCGTCGGGACCGGCCCTCTCGGCCGCGATGCGGCAGACCGGCCTGCTCAGCGCGCGTCTGCCCGGCGAGTCCCTGATCTTCGGGTACTTCGACCTCCTCGGGGAGTCGCTCGGCTCGATCGCGCTGGCCCGTCAGGCCGTCCTGCTGGCGAAGGGGAGGCCCGCCGACGCCTTCGACGAGGCGGCGGCCCTGGCCGCCGACGTCCTCGAACCGATGGTCGGGCCGTTCGCCCGCCTGCTCATCGAGGAGCACCAGAGCGCCGGGCGGAAGGTCGTGCTCGCGACCACGACGCCCGAGCACCTCGTGCGGCCGCTGGCCGAGCGGCTCGGGATCGACGACGTCATCGCGACGCGGTACGAGGTGGGTGAGGACGGCACCTTCACCGGTCGGACCGACGGGCACTTCGTGTGGTCGATGGGCAAGATCGCGGCCGTGCGCGACTGGGCGCAGGAGGCGGGCATCGACCTCGAGGAGTCCTTCGCCTACTCCGACTCGATCTACGACGCCCCGCTGCTCAGGGCGGTCGGCAACCCGGGCGCGGTCAACCCCGACCCGCGACTGACCGCGCTCGCGATGGCCGCGCGCTGGCCCGTGCTGCACTTCGACGCCTCGCCAGGGGTCTTCAAGCTCCCCGTCATCGGGATGGAGCTGCAGCGGATGATCACCCTGCTTGCCCGGCCGGAGGTCTTCCCCTACGCCCGCTTCGCCGTCGAGGGCGCCGAGAACGTGCCGGCCGGTGGTCCGGCCATCCTCGTCGGCAACCACCGCTCCTACTTCGACCTCGCCGCCATGGCCGTGGCCATGGGGCGCACCCGGCGCACGGCGCGCTTCCTCGGCAAGAAGGAGCTCTTCGACGTGCCCGGCATGGGCCAGATCTTCCGGGCCGGGGGAGGGATCAGCGTCGACCGGAGCAGCAGCGACCCGGACTCGCCGAGCGCCTTCGCCTCGGCCACCCGCTCCCTCGCCGGCGGCGAGCTCGTGGCGATGATGCCGGAGGGCACCATCCCGCGGGGCATCAAGTTCTTCGAGCCGGGCATGGAGGGCTTCAACGGCGCCGCCCGCCTGGCCCACCTGAGCAAGGCGCCGGTCATCCCCTTCGGCATCAGCGGGACCGAGCACGTGTGGCCGCGCTCGGAGCGCCTCCCCCGGATGACCAACCTGCTCTCCCCGCCGCGGGTGACGGTGACCTTCGGCGAGCCGGTCGAGCTGAAGTACCGGTCGGTGCCGCGGGACATGGAGCGCATCCTCGACGCGATCCAGG
>CAYSGN010000119.1:0-7311 GCA_964430615.1 uncultured Janibacter sp.
TGATCAACGAGACCTACAGCGCCTTCCTCCAGGGCTTCATGCCCAACCTCGCCCGGCCGGAGGTGGACCACCTCGAGGGCCTGACGACCGCGATCATCGTCGACCAGGAGCGGATGGGCGCCAACCCACGCTCGACCGTGGGGACCGCGACGGATGCCAACGCGATGCTGCGCATCCTCTTCAGCCGGCTCGGCGACCCCTTCGTCGGACCACCCACCGCGTACTCCTTCAACATCCCCACCCGCAAGGCCAGCGGGATGATGACGACCGAGCGGGCCGGTGGCCGGGTCGAGAAGAAGGCCGTGCGTCAGGAGGTCTACCTCGGGGGCATGTGCCCACGGTGCGAGGGCATGGGGCAGGTGAGCGACATCGACCTCACCGCGATCTACGACGAGACCAAGTCCTTGCGCGAGGGGGCGCTGACCGTCCCCGGATACTCGATGGACGGTTGGTACGGGCGTCTCTTCGAGGGCATCGGCCTCCCGATGGACAAGCCCATCGCGTCCTTCACCAAGAAGCAGCTCGAGACGATGCTGTACTCGGAGCCGACGAAGATCAAGGTCGAGGGGGTCAACCTCACCTTCGAGGGGATCATCCCGAGGATCCAGAAGTCGATGCTCTCCAAGGACCCGGAGGCGATGCAGGCCCACGTACGCCGCTTCGTCGACCGGGCCGTGACCTTCCAGACCTGTCCGGAGTGCGAGGGCACCCGGCTCACCGCCGAGGCCCGCTCCTCGACGATCCACGGCAAGAGCATCGCCGACCTGTGCGCGATGCAGATCAGCGACCTCGCGGAGTGGGTGCGCGACCTCGACGAGCCGTCGGTGGCACCGCTGCTCACCGGACTGCGGCACCTCCTGGACTCCTTCACCGAGATCGGTCTGGGCTACCTCTCCCTGGAGCGGCCCGCGGGGACCCTGTCCGGGGGAGAGGCGCAGCGGACGAAGATGATCCGGCACCTCGGCTCCTCGCTCACCGACGTCACCTACGTCTTCGACGAGCCGACGATCGGGCTGCACCCGCACGACATCGCCCGGATGAACGACCTGCTCCTACGTCTGCGCGACAAGGGCAACACCGTGCTCGTCGTCGAGCACAAGCCGGAGACGATCGCGATCGCCGACCACGCCGTGGACCTCGGGCCGCTCGCCGGCTCCGCGGGCGGCGAGGTCGTGTACGAAGGGAGCATCGGCGGCCTCCGCGAGGCCGACACGCTGACCGGTCGCCACCTCGAGGACCGGGCCCGGCTCAAGGACGAGGTGCGGGAGGCGAAGGGCGCCCTGGAGATCCGAGGGGCGGACACCAACAACCTCCAGGACGTCGACGTCGACGTGCCGCTCGGCGTGCTCGTCGCCGTCACCGGCGTCGCCGGCTCGGGCAAGTCCTCGCTCATCCACGGCAGCATCGACGGCCGCGAGGACGTCGTCGTCATCGACCAGACGGGCATCAAGGGCTCCCGCCGGAGCAACCCGGCGACCTACACCGGCCTGCTCGACCCGATCCGCAAGGCCTTCGCGAAGGCCAACGGCGTCAAGCCCGGCCTGTTCTCGTCCAACTCCGAGGGCGCCTGCCCGACGTGCAACGGCGCCGGCGTGATCTTCACCGAGCTCGGTGTCATGGCCACCGTCGAGTCGCCGTGCGAGGACTGCGGGGGCCGGCGCTTCCAGGCCGACGTGCTCGAGTACGAGCTGGGTGGGAAGAACATCGCCGACGTGCTTGAGATGTCGATGGGGGACGCGCACGCCTTCTTCGCCAAGGACGGCGCGACGAGCCTCCCCGCCGCGCACAGGATCCTCGGGCACCTCGTCGACGTGGGCCTGGGCTACCTCACCCTCGGGCAGCCGCTGACCACGCTCTCCGGCGGTGAGCGCCAGCGGATCAAGCTGGCCACCCACATGGGGGAGAAGGGCGGGGTCTACGTCCTCGACGAGCCGACGACCGGCCTGCACCTGGCCGACGTCGAGAACCTCCTGGCCCTGCTCGACCGGCTCGTCGACTCCGGCAAGTCGGTCCTCGTCATCGAGCACCACCAGGCGGTCATGGCCCACGCGGACTGGATCATCGATCTCGGACCCGGGGCCGGCCACGACGGAGGCCGCGTGGTCTTCGAGGGCACGCCGCGCGATCTCGTCCAGGACCGCTCCACGCTGACCGGTGAGCACCTGGCGCAGTACGTGGGAGCCTGAGGACCATGCCGACGACCGCCAGCACCGCCCGCAGCGCGCCCACGGCGACCGAGGACCGCAGTGCCCGACGCGCGGTGACGATCTTCCCGCTCCTCGTCCTCCTCGCGGGTGGACTGGGCTGGGCGCTCCCCGGGCCGATCTCGAGCCAGGCCGGGCTGATCAACCCGCTGCTCGGCGTCATCATGTTCGGGATGGGCCTGACCTTGACCCTGCCGGACTTCAAGCTCGTGCTCACCCGGCCGCTGCCGGTGGTGCTCGGCGTCATCGCCCAGTACGGGGTCATGCCGCTCGTCGGCTGGGGCGTCGCGCAGGCGCTCGGGCTCTCCGACGAGCTCGCCGCCGGGGTCATCCTCGTCGGCTGCGTCCCGGGCGGGACGGCGAGCAACGTCGTGGCCTACCTCGCGCGGGCCGACACGGCGCTCTCGGTGGCGATGACGTCGGTGTCCACCCTGCTCGCCCCGCTCATGACGCCGCTGCTCACGCTCTGGCTCGTGGGGGAGCGGCTGCCGGTCGACGGCCGGGGCATGGCCGTGACGATCCTCCAGATCGTGCTCGTCCCGGTCGTCCTCGGACTCCTCGTGCGGACCACCCTGCCACGCCTCGTACGCCGCGTCCTGCCGGCCATGCCGTGGCTGTCGGTGGCCGTCATCTGCGTCGTCGTGGCCATCGTCGTGTCCCTGTCCGCCGACCAGCTCCTCGAGGCCGGGCTGGTCGTGGCCCTGGCCGTCGTGCTGCACAACGCCCTCGGCGTGCTGCTGGGCTACCTCTTCGGCCGGGTCACGGGCCAGGGCGAGGTCGCCGCCCGCACCATGGCGATCGAGGTCGGGATGCAGAACTCCGGACTCGCCTCCGGGCTGGCGGCCACCTTCTTCACGCCCGTGGCCGCCCTGCCGGGGGCCGTCTTCTCGGTCTGGCACAACCTCTCGGGCGCGCTCGTGGCCGGGGTCTTCCGGAACCGTCCCGCTCGCCACTGACCCGAGCCGCCAGGCGCTGTCGTCGTCCACGCCCCTGTCACGTCACGACGTACCACGGGTGTCGTCGACGACGACGGCTCCGCGACGACCCCACCAGGGCCGCGTCAGGCGATCACCCCGTCGGGGTCGTAGGTGCGGCGGGCGGCCGAGATGCGGGTCGTGTTGTCGCCCAGGTAGCGGGTGAGGTGCGTGCCGGACTCGACGTAGCCGAGGTACCCGCCCCGGCTGCGGGAGCCGAGCTGGTCGTGGGCCTCCTGCAGCCAGGTCCGGGCCGCCTGGTAGCTGGTCGAGGAGGACATGCCGACGTACCACTGGATGCTGGCGGCGTGGTCGCGCCACGGGAAGGGGGTCGCGTCGGCGGCAAGGCTCCCGAGGGCGCCGTCGAGCGGGTCGAGGATGGCGGCGGCGGCCAGCCCGCGGGACGACGCGGAGCGCATCGCCTCCGCGATGGCCCCACCGGCGCCCGTCGTGACCGTCTGGAGGATGTCCGAGCCGGCGACGAAGCTCGTGCGCGGCGTGGTGGTCCCGCCGCCCAGGTACTCGATGCCACCCATGAAGTCACGGGTGGTGGTCGTCGTCCTGCTCGCCGTGGCCCGGACCGCCGAGCGAAGGGAGGCGGCCCTCGCGTCCTCCTTGCCGACGGGCGTCACCCCGAAGATCCGCACGGACAGGGAGGAGCCGGAGATGTCCACGTGCGCGTTCGACCACGTGTCCCGCGGCTGGTCGGCGAGCCAGAGCGACCAGTCCTCGAGCACGCTCGGCGCGGAGGACCCCGGGTAGGTGACGTTGAAGAAGCCCATCGACCGGGCGGGGATCGTCTCGTACGTGAGGTTCGTGACCAGGCCGACGCCGGGACCACCACCACGCAGTGCCCAGAAGAGGTCGGGCTCGCTGTCCGCGTCCACGGTCAGCACCCGTCCGCGGCCGTCGACGACGGTGGCGGACACGAGCCGGTCGGCCATGAGGCCGTACCGTCGGGAGTCGACGCCCAGCCCACCGACGAGGGACAGTCCGGCCGCCCCGACGGTGGGGCAGGTCCCGGTGGGGACCGAGCGGTCCCCCTTCGCCAGCTCCTCGTGGACGGAGTAGAGGTCGGCCCCCGCCCAGACGGTGGCCTCGGAGCGGTCCGCGGTGAGGCGGACCGCGTCCAGGCTGCGGGTGTCGACGACGAGCGAGCCGGTGGCCGCCGAGGCCCCCGTGTAGGAGTGGCCGCCCGAACGACCCGTGACCTTCAGGCCGTGCTCACGGGCGAAGGTGACGCACGTGGCCACGTCCCGTGTGTGCAGCACCCTGGCCACGGCGGCAGGACGCCGGAAGTCCCAGTGGGGGTCGAAGAGCTTGCGCCGCGAGGCGTAGGCGGAGCTGCCCGGGAGGCTGATGCTCCCGGTGATCGACCGGTCCAGCTCCCGCCAGTCGGCGGGCGACGGGCCGGCGGCCAGGGGAGCGCCGTGAGCGGCGTCGGCGAGGACGACGGGCAGCGCCGCGCCGGCGCCGAGGACGGTTCGCCTGGAGATGCTCATGTCCCCTGTGACGCGCGGCAGGGTGACCGGGTTGGCGGGTGCAACCGGATCGTGATGTGCATCAGCCCGGGGGCCGTGCCGACGCCCACGACCGGGCTAGCCTGAGGTGGTGACCCTGCGCATCGGTGCGATCGTCCTCAACGTCTCGGACACGGGTCGTGCCGGTGCCTTCTGGAGCGAGGCGCTCGGGTACGTGCGCGACGACGACCCCGACTTCCTCCTGCCCGGCGGGGGAGAGGGGCCCCGGATCCACCTCGACGAGACCGACCGCACGCACCTCGACCTGTGGACCGACAGCGCAGAGGAGCAGCAGGCCCAGGTGGCCCGGCTCCTGGCTCTCGGCGCCCACCGGGTCGAGTGGGACTATCCGGCCGGCGCCGACGTCGTCGTGCTCGAGGACCCGGAGGGCACCCTCTTCTGCGTCGTCGACACCTCCGCATGATCCTGCCGAAGGTCCACGACCCGCGCCTGGTCACCATCCGCCGAGGGGGCACGCTCACCGACGACCACCACCACCTGCTCGCCCTCTGGGCGGCCGTCTGCGCCGAGCACGTCCTCCACCTCTTCGAGACGGAGCGGCCGGAGGACCTCCGACCCAGGGAGGCGATCGACGCGGCGCGCGCCTGGACGCGCGGAGACGTGTCGATGATGACCGCCAGGGCACTCGGCGGGCATGCGATGGGTGCGGCGAGGGACCTCGTGGGAGCGCCCCGTCTCGCCGCGTACTCCGCCGGTCAGGCCGCCTGCGTCGGTCACGTCGCAGAGCACGATCTCGGCGCCGCGGCCTACGCCATCAAGGCCGTCGTGGCCGCGGCCCCGGCGGGCGACGGGGAGTCCGCACGCCGTCGCGAGTGCGCCTGGCAGCGGCAGCGGTTGCCCGACGAGGTGAAGGGCCTCGTCATCGAGGACCAGCTGCGCCGCAACGAGCTCTGCTGGTCGGTCTTCGTGCCGGTCGGGTCCGCGGAGGCGTGAAGGGGGCACGGCGTGGGGGGCCGGTCCACAGCCTCCGGCCGCGGAGGATCGTTGTCCACACCCGCCGGCGGGAGCCTGCCTTCGCCTCGCGACGTCGAGGAGGGTGGTGCCATCACCGGCGAAGGGGGAGAGGCATGGCGACGAAGGACGCGGCCGTGGTCGAGGAGATCAACCGGGTCGAGATCACCGGTCGGGTCAGCGGTGACCCGACCTCCCGGGTGATGCCGAGCGGCGATGAGCTGGTGAGCCTGCGCGTCGTCGTCACCCGAGGCGGCAGCAGCCGAGTCGACACCATCGACTGCGCGTGCTGGAGTGCCGCCTCCCGGCGTGCGGCCGCGCGATTCGTCGACGGTGACCGGGTGCGGGTGGAGGGCAGCCTGCGCAGGAGGTTCTTCCGCACGCCGGCGGGGGCAGCGAGCCGTTACGAGGTCGAGGTCGGCCGGCTGGTGCGGGACCGTCGGTGAGCAGCGGGGGAGAGGTGCGGGTCATGGACTGGTGACGAAGGGCTCATGAGAGCGTGGCGGGGTGCGTCTCATCCTCGTCCGTCACGGACAGACCCCGTCCAACGTCGGTCATCTGCTCGATACCGCAGAGCCAGGGCCGGGTCTGACCGACCTCGGCCACGAGCAGGCCCGGGCACTGCCCGCCACGCTCGGCCGTGAACCCATCGAGGCGATCTTCGCCTCGACGCTCGTGCGGACCCAGCAGACGGCGGCTCCGCTGGCCGGCGCCCTCGACCTCGACGCCTCCGTGCGCAGCGGCATCCGTGAGATCACGGCCGGCACGATGGAGATGGCCGGCGACGAGGCATCGATCCAGACCTACCTCTCGGTCGTGCTCGGCTGGGCCGACGGGGCACCCGAGGTACCCGTCCCGGGCACGTCGGAGAACGCCGACGTCGTCCTCGGGCGGTTCGACGAGGTGGCCGCGGAGGCCTACGACCTCGGACTCTCGACGACGGCCTTCGTCACCCACGGGGCGATGATCCGCGCCTGGACCGCGGCCCGGTGCGAGAACCTCGGCGCGGACTTCGCCCGCCGCAGCTGGGTCTCGAACACGGGCGTCGTCGTGGTCTCGGGCGACCCAGGACGCTGGCGGGTCGAGCAGTGGCAGGGCCATGCGGTCGGTGGCCCGTCGCTGGAGGACCCGCGCACCGACGGTGCGGTGACCGAGCAGGTCGACACGGATCGCTGAAGATCACTCGACGTGGTGGCCGTCACACCTGCATCCGGGTACGTTGATGCCGAGGTGGTGATGTCCATGACGTTCACGATCAGCGATCTCGACGCCGGCGTCGAGCAGACCTTGTCCGACCGGGCACGCAAGAACGGCCGCACCATGGAGGCGGAGGCCGCAGCGATCCTCACGGCGGCGACCCGCGGTGAGGCCCAGCACCCAGATGCAGTGATGGACTTGTACGCCCACGCGCGCAGGGTCGTCTCGAAGGAGGCGCTGGCTCCGCCGAAGACCCACGTGGATTTCTGCCCGGACGGCTTCTGAGCCGCGGCGCTACGGCGCCATGTCTCAACGAGCGGCTTCGGCCTCCTGGCACGCAGGTGTCAGGAGGCCGAAGTGGTGTCGGAAGGGCCGATCAAGGGCCAGCGGGCACGAGAGCGGCTGTTCGTGCTGAAGTGCCGATAATCCACATTATGTCAGTTT
>CAYSGN010000120.1:0-7141 GCA_964430615.1 uncultured Janibacter sp.
CGTTACCCACCCGGCAGCGGCCCGAATCCTGCGGACCCTGCAGGACCTCGGGGGAGCGAAGGGGGCGCCAGGCCCTCCCTTCGGTCCGGGCGGGAGCGAAGGGGACGCCACGCGCCTAGGCCACGGCGAGGCGTGCGGCGATCATGAGCATCGTCGCGCCGATGAGCCCGTCGAGCACCTGCCAGGTGCGCGGACGGCCCAGGGGGCCGGCGAGCCGGCGCGCCCCGAGGCCGAGACCCGTGAACCACACCAGGCTGCCGATCGCGGCGCCGGCGGCGAAGACCCAGCGGCGCTCGTCGAAGCCGTTGGCGATCGAGCCGAGCATCACCACCGTGTCGAGGTAGACGTGCGGGTTGAGGAAGGTGATCGCCAGCGTGGTGAGCAGGACCGACCCCCGAGAGGCAGGAGCCGTGGCGGAGAGGGCACCGGGAGAGACCGCCCGACGAAGGGAGAGCAGCCCGTAGGCGACGAGATAGGCCACGCCGACCCAGGTGACGACACGCAGGGCCCGCGGGTGGGACTCGACGAGGGCGCCGACCCCCGCTGTGCCCAGGCCGATGAGGAGCGCGTCGGCCCCGATGCACACGAGGACCACCGTGAGCGCGTGCTCGCGACGGATCCCCTGGCGCAGGACGAAGGCGTTCTGCGCCCCGATGGCGACGATGAGGGCCAGACCGGTGAGCATCCCGGCAAGGGCGGTGGACAGCACGACGACGACGCTATGACCACCACGGCTGTGAAGGGAAGCGAAAGATCCTTCGCTGTCCTTAGAGTTGCTTCATGAGTCCGGACCAGCTGCGCGCCCTCATCGCGGTCGTCGACCACGGCACCTTCGAGGCGGCCGGGGCCGCGCTCCACGTGACCTCCTCGGCCGTCAGCCAGCGGATCAAGGCCCTGGAGTCCGCGACGGGCCGGGTGCTCGTCGAGCGGACGTCCCCGTGCCGGGCGACCGACGCGGGCGAGGTGCTGCTGCGCAGCGCCCGGCAGATCGTCGTCCTCGAGCAGGATGCCCGTACCGCGCTGACCGACGGAGGAGGGGGCACCCTGGACCTGTCGGTCGCCGTCAACGCGGACTCGCTGGCGACGTGGTTCTCGTCTGTCCTCGTCCGCGCCGCCGGGTGGGCGGACACCACCCTGCGTCTCGAGGTGGACGACGAGGAGTACAGCAGCGACCACCTTCGCCGCGGTCACGTCCTCGGCGCGGTGACCGCGGACCCCACACCGGTCGCGGGGTGCCGCATCGAGGGGCTCGGTGCCATGCGCTACCTGCCGGTCGCCGCCCCCGGCGTCGTGCGGCGCCACAGGTCCGGCCACGGGGTGGACTGGGAGGCGATGCCCGTGCTGCGCTTCGACGACAAGGACGAGCTGCAGCACTCCGTCCTGCGCGGGCTCGGGGTCACCGGGACGCCACCGTGCAGCCAGGTCCCGTCCTCGGAGGGCTTCCTCGCCGCTGCCAGGGCGGGGCTGGGCTGGGCGATGATCCCCGAGGCGCAGCTGGGTGACGACCTCGAGACCGGACGGCTGGTGCTGCTGCGCCGGCGCGCCCACCGCGAGGTGCCGCTGTACTGGCAGGTGTGGTCGCTGTCCACGCCACGGGTCACGCGGCTCACGGATGCGGTGCGGGTGGCCGCGCGCACGCTCCGGCCGCTGCGGCCGACCTCGAGGCGGTGACGAAAAGGGGGGTGCCCTGCCGGCCGGACCGCACTAGCGTTGTGGCCCGTGGGCGATCGTCCACCACGACCGAGGAGCGACACCATGGCATCCCGTCTCAACCCCTACCTCAGCTTCGAGAAGACCTGCCGCGAGGCGATGGAGTTCTACCAGTCCGTGCTCGGCGGCACGCTGGAGGTCTCCACCTTCGGTGACATGGATCCCACGATGGGCGAAGGCGCCGACCTCGTCATGCACTCCAGCCTGGAGAGCGAGGCCGGCTACACCCTCTACGCCAGCGACACGCCTCCCGGGATGGACCCGCCGAACGGTGCCGGGATGACGGTGAGCATCAGCGGTGACGACGCGGAGCGGCTGCGCGGC
The DNA here is from genome assembly GCA_964430615.1 of uncultured Janibacter sp. Classification (GTDB taxonomy): domain Bacteria; phylum Actinomycetota; class Actinomycetes; order Actinomycetales; family Dermatophilaceae; genus Janibacter. Next base: position 2,035 of record CAYSGN010000120.1, read on the forward strand.
TACTGGGACGGCCTCACCGAGGGGGCCGAGATCTCCGTGCCGCTGGAGAAGCAGATGTGGGGCGACGAGTTCGGCATGTTCATCGACCGCTTCGGCACCCCGTGGTTGGTCAACATCGCGGGCAGCGCCGGCTGAGCCGTCTGCGCCGAAGGGCACGTGTGACTCAGCGGCGAAGGGCGGGGAGCGCGGCCGCGCTGGTGGTCACCACGATCTGGGGGGCGTAGAGGCCCAGGACGTGGAGGGCGGCGTCGTGGGCGGCCCGGTCCGAGCCGGCGCAGGCGTCGGCGGGCACGAGGACCGTCGCGCCCGCGTCGGCGGCGGGCAGGGCCGTGGAGATGACGCAGCAGTCGGTCGAGACCCCGGTGAGGACGAGCGTCGGGGCGGGACCGGTGACCTCGGCGAGCGCGGCCCACTTCCCGAAGGTCGAGACATCGAGGCTCGGGTGGGCGGAGAACCCCTCCGCCGGATCGACGAGGTCGAAGAAGGGGTCGTCCTCCGGTCGGTCGGCGAAGGGCCAGCGCTCGAAGTAGGCGGCCCACGACCCCACACGGTCACCAGGGACCCATCGGGTGACGAGGGTGCGCTCGGGCCCGACGGCGTCGGCCAGGGCGGCGATCTGCCCGATCGCGGCGTCGAACATCGGCGACCCCCAGTCCGAGGTCGGGTCGGCGAAGATCCGCTGCGGGTCGACGACGACCAGCCACGCGTCGGTGAGGTCCGGCACGTCACCGGTCGAGGCCGCCGTCTGCGTCGCAGGCCGCTCCGGCTCAGTCGCCACGGCCGACCGCCTCCTGACGCCGCACGACCGGTCGGCGGGCCACCCAGGTGACGACGAAGGCCAGGACGAGCGAGACGATGACGCCCAGGTTGGCGTAGGACCAGTCACCGGCCCAGTAGTTGCCCGCGGGGTCCTCGACGAGCTCGGTGCCGAGGAAGGCCTTGAGCAGGTAGCCCTGCCAGTTGTTCCACGTCGAGTCCGGCATCGCATTGGTGACCAGGCCCCACCCGATGACCGAGACGAGGATCATCGTCCCGACCGAGATCCAGTCCACCGCGCCGTATCGTCCGCGCGGGTCGAAGAGCGCCGCCTCGTCGAAGTCCTCCCGACGCATGAAGAGGTCGGCGAGGAAGATCCCCGCCCACGCGGCGAGCGGCACCCCGAGGGTGATGAGGAAGGACTGGAAGGGCCCGAGGAAGTCCTGGGCGAAGAAGACCACCCAGATGCTGCCGAGGGTGAGCAGGACGCCGTCGAGGCCGGCGGCCGCCGGCCTGGGGATGCGCACCCCGAGGCTGAGGAGGGTCAGTCCCGAGGAGTAGATGCCGAGGACCGCCCCGGAGACGAGCGCGAGGACCGCCGTCACCCCGAAGACCACGAGGTACCACGTGGGCAGGATCGTCGCGAGGGTCCCGACGGGGTCGCCGGCGATCCCCGCCCGGAGGGCCTCGTCGGAGCCGGCCAGCCCGATGCCGTAGGCGACGAGCAGGCACGGGGCGAGCGCGCCCCCGAGCGTGTTCCACGCGACGATCGAGGAGCTCGGTGCACTGCGGCTCTGGTAGCGCGACCAGTCGGCGGCGATGTTGATCCAGCCGAGCCCGAAGCCGGTCATCACCATGATGAGCGCCCCGAGCACCTGCTGCGGCGAGCCGCCCTCGAGCGAGGTGAGCACCCCCCAGTCGACGTGCCCGAGGGTGAGCAGCACGTAGACGATCGTCGCCAGCCCGGTCAGCCAGGTGAGCACCGACTGGAGGCGCATGATCAGGTGGTAGCCGGCCACCGAGGCCGTGACGATGAGCCCGGCGACGAAGATCATCGCCACGATCTTCGTCCCGGTGCCGCCGCCCCAGCCGAGCTCGCGCATGACCGTCGCGGTCGCGAGCGTCGCCATGATCGCGAGGAAGGTCTCCCACCCGATCGAGACGATCCACGAGACGACGCCGGGCAGCTTCTGCCCCTGCACCCCGAAGGAGGCGCGGGAGATGATCATCGTCGGCGCCGACCCGCGCTTGCCGGCCACCGCGACCAGGCCGCAGAGGAGGAAGGAGACGACGACCCCGACCACCGAGACGAGCAGTGCCTGGACGAAGGAGATGCCGAAGTCGAGGACGAAGCTGCCGTAGGAGATGCCGAAGACCGACACGTTCGCGGCGAACCACGGCCAGAAGAGGTCGGCGGGCTTCGCGGTGCGGTCGGCCTCGTCGATGATCTCGATGCCGGTCGTCTCCACACCGGCGCGGCGGACGGACTCGAGGGTGTCGCGCGAGGACGCATTGCTGGTCATTGAGGCAGAATCCCACACGTGATCACCCTGCGGAGCCGATGGCGCGCCGTCGTGGTCCCCTCCTGCGAGGACCCGCGGGTGGCCGAGGCCGTCGGCGAGGACCTCCTCCAGCGGTGGATGGAGCCGCACCGCGCCTACCACGACGTGGTCCACCTGGCCGAGGTGCTCGCCGCCCTCGACGAGCTGGGCGAAGGGGGAGACCTGCCGGCGGAGTGCACCGCCACGACCGATCTCGTCGCCTGGTTCCACGACGCGGTCTACGACGTGCACGCGGCGCCGGGGGAGACCGAGGAGGCCTCGGCCCGGCTCGCCGAGGAGAGCCTGGCCAGGGTCGGCCGTCCCGAGGAGGAGATCGCGACCGTCGCCCGCGTCGTCCGGGAGAGCGCCACCCACGAGACCGCGGCGCTGGGGCCGGACCCGGTCGGCGACGCCTTCCACGACGCGGACCTGTGGATCCTCGCCGCGGACACCGACCGCTTCGACGCCTACTGCCACCAGGTGCGCCTGGAGTACCGCCAGGTGCCGGCCGAGGACTTCGCGCGGGGGAGGACGGCGGTGCTCGCTCCCTTCGCCCGTCGGGAGCGGCTCTACCGCACCGACCACGCGCACGAGCACTGGACCGGTCGTGCCCGGGCCAACCTCGCCCGGGAGCTGGAGCGGCTCAGCGCCGCTCCGCGCGCGTGACCCGCAGCCCGCTCGCGATGAGGCGCCGGATGAGCTCGTGGCCGGAGACCTCCGTGGCGCCCGCGGTGACCGCCTCGGCGTAGCGTTCCTCCGGCACGTCGTAGTGGTCCTCGTCGAAGAGGCGGCGCGGGAGGGAGATCCGCTGCGCGAAGTCGTGCAGCTCCTCGATCGAGCTGTCCGAGACGAGGTGGCTCCAGTGCCGGCCCCATCCCGGCCAGGTCGGCGGGTCGATGAGGATCATCGGCTCAGAGCGGGTCGAGGATGCGCTTGAGGAAGGCCCGCGTGCGCGGTTCCTGCGGGTCGCGGATGACCTGCTCGGGCCGCCCCTGCTCCACGATGAGCCCACCGTCGATGAAGAGCACGTCGTCGGCGACCTCGCGCGCGAAGCTGATCTCGTGCGTGACGACCACCATCGTCCAGCGCTGCTCGGCGAGGTCGCGCATGACGCCGAGCACCTCACCCACGATCTCCGGGTCGAGCGCCGAGGTCGGCTCGTCGAAGAGCACGACCTCCGGCCGCAGCGCGAGGGCCCGTGCGATGCCGACCCGCTGCTGCTGCCCGCCGGAGAGCTGGAAGGGGTACGCGTCCGCGTACTCGGCGAGGCCGACCTGGTCGAGGAGGACCCGGGCCCGCTCGCGTGCCGAGTCCAGGTCCTCGCCCTGGACGACGACGGGGCCCTCGGTGACGTTCTCGATCGTCGTGCGGTGGGCGAAGAGGTTGTGCCCCTGGAAGACGAAACCGCTCTGCCGCCCGAGCGCGTCGACCCGCTCCCGCTGGGCCCGCGGCAGCCGGCCGCGCCGGTTCGGGGTGAGCTCGGCGAAGTCGACCGTGGCCCCACCGACGCGGACGACACCGGAGTCGGGCCGCTCGAGGGTGGCCAGGGAGCGCAGCAGGGTGGTCTTGCCCGAGCCGGACGGCCCGAGCACGACCGTCACCGTGCCCGGTGGGACGTCGACGGAGATGTCGGTCAGGACCTCCTTCTCCCCGAAGCTCTTGCGGATGTTGCGGGCGGAGACCACGGGGTCACCCGTGTGGGACGGCAGGTCACGCGGCGACATAGCGGCTGAGCCTCTCCTCGGCACGGTCCTGGAAGAGCGAGACGACCATGCAGATGATCCAGAAGTAGAGCGCGGCGAGCGAGTACATCGCCAGGAACTGGTAGGTGGGCGCGGCGGCGAACTGGGCCCGGCGCAGGATCTCGACGACGAGGATGACCGACGTCAGCGAGGTGTCCTTGACGAGCGAGATGAGCGTGTTCGACAGCGGGGGGATCGCCGTGCGAGCGGCCTGCGGGAGGATGATGCGGCGCAGGGTCGTCGTCGGCCCCATCCCGATCGTGCGGGCGGCCTCCCACTGCCCCTTGGGGATCGACTCGACGGCCGAGCGGATGACCTCGGCGGCGTAGCCTCCGACGTTGAGCGAGAGGGCGATGACCGCGGCGGGGAAGGGCTCGAGCTCGACCCCGAGCTGGGGCAGGGCGAAGAAGATCAGGTACAGCTGGACGAGCAGAGGCGTGCCCCGGATGGCCGAGATGTAGACCCGCGCGACGGCTCGGGGGACGGCCGCCTGGGACATCCGACCCACCGCGGCGACCAGTGCGAGGACGAGGCCGAAGGCGAAGGAGAGCGCGGTGAGCGGGATGGTGACCTTGACCGCGGCCAGCGCCATCGGGCCGGCGTTCTCCTTGATGAGGTCCCAGGAGCTCGGGGCCGACCTCTCCGCGGAGAAGTACTTGTCGTAGATCGAGTCGATCGTCCCGTCCTGCTCCATCTCCGCGAGGGCCTTGTTCACCTCGGGCATGTAGCCGCTGTTCTTCTTCGCGGCGAAGACGGAGACCGACTTCTCCTCGGTCTCGTCGACGACCTTGACCCCGGGGTCGGGGTTGGTCGCGAGGTAGTTGCGCACCGCGAGCTTGTCGTTGACGATGGCGTCGACCCGGCCCTCCTTGAGGCTGGCCATCGCCTCGGTCATCCCGTCGACGCCGACGATCTTCGCGCCCTTGCCCTCGGCGATCTCCGCCCAGCTGCTCGTGAGGTTCTCCGCGGCGCGCATCCCCTCGAGGTCGTCCAGGGTCTGGATGTCCTCGGGGTTGTCCTCGGCGACGACGAGCACCCCACCGGTCTCGACGTAGGGGTCGGAGAGGT
>CAYSGN010000121.1:0-7126 GCA_964430615.1 uncultured Janibacter sp.
GGTGGCTGGACTGGAAGGGCAACCCGATCGCCGACCGCGAGCCGGGCGACGACTCGCCGTGGGCGCACCCGAACAGCCGCTTCACGACGACGCTGGCCAACGTCCCGAACGCCGCACCCGACTTCGACGAGGCCGCCGGCGTCGAGATCGACGCGATCATCTTCGGTGGGCGCACCCGTGACCGCGAGCCGCTGATCCGCGCGATCACCGACCCGGCCGAGGGCGTCTACGACGGCCTCACCCTGGGCGCCGAGGCCACCGCGGCCGCCGAGGGTGTCGCAGGCCAGCTGCGCTACGACCCGATGTCCAACCGGCCCTTCATGGCCTACGGCGAGGGCGACTACGCGCAGCACTACCTGAACCTCCTCGCCCAGGTGAAGCACAAGCCGCTCTTCGCCCACGTCAACTGGTTCCAGAAGGACCCGGAGGACGGGCACTACGTGTGGCCGGGCTACCGGGAGAACCTGCGTCCGCTGCTGTGGCTGATGCGCCTCAAGGACGGCGAGGTCACCGGCCGCCAGACGGCCGTGGGCATCCTGCCGACCGAGGAGGAGCTGGACCTCGAGGGTCTCGACCTGCCCCGCGAGGACCTCGAGCGGATCCTCACCATCGACGTGCCGCGCTGGCAGCAGGAGATGGGCTTCCGCGAGGAGCACCTCCAGCAGTTCGACCGCCTGCCGGAGGAGATCTGGGAGGCCCATCGCCGGGTCGCCAAGGCCCTGGCGGACGAGCAGGGCTGACCGCCGGCCACAGGCAGCGAAGGGGGTGACCCCGGGAGGATCCCGGGGTCACCCCCTTCGTCGTACCCGGTCGGGCCGGCCGTCCACGCGGTCGAGCCACTCGGCGACGAGGGCCGCCAGCAGGCCCGGCCGCTCGTGGGGCAGGGCGTGCCCGGCTCCCTCGACCACCGCGAGCGAGGCGTCCGGGTGCTCGTCGAGGAGATCGACGGTCGCCGCGGATCCGACCACCGAGTCCAGCCGGCCCGCGACGAGCAACGTGGGGCCCGGGAAGGCCGGCCCCGGCTCCAGCTCCCACCGCCGGCCGATCCGCTCCAGCGCGTCCTCGTCGACGAGCGAGGCGCCAGGAGCCACGTACCGGTCGTACCGCTCGAGCATCTCCGGGGTCTGCACGACGAAGTAGCTGCGGAACTCCTCGTCGCCGATCTCGCCGCCGACGACGGCCCGGTGCTCCGGGACATCGCGGGTGCCGGCCAGCAGCGGGCACACGAGGGCCAACCCTGCGACCCGATCGGGATCCCGGGCGGCGAGCGCCTGCGCGTAGTAGCCACCCGCGGAGTGTCCGATGACCAGGTACGGGGCGTCGCCGGCGACATCGCGGGCGAAGGCACCCACGAGCGCGAGCACGTCCTCGGCGCCGCGCAGGTCCGGCGGTGCCGGGGTACGGCCCGCGCCGGGCAGGTCCGGGTAGATCCGGCGGTAGCCCTCCCGCCCCTCGAAGGCCGGCTCGAAGCAGGCCTGAGTCTCGCGGTGGTCCACGCCCGCCCCGTGGAGGACCAGGACCGGGCGCCCCCGCCCGTGCTCGACGTGGTGGACCGCGCCGGAGGCAGGTGCAGCCCGCACCCCTCGAAGACTAGTCCTCTCCCGGCCGCCGCGACAGGGCGGACGGGGCACGCCACCCCCGGCCGGGCACGTGGAAGGCCCCGGACCGCTCACACGACTCCGGGGCCTCACGCCTGTCTCAACACAGAGCGCGCCCGTAGGGATTCGAACCCCAAACCTTCTGATCCGTAGTCAGATGCTCTATCCGTTGAGCTACGGGCGCTCGCCGCCGTGTCGGCGACAAGCAGAGACTGTACCCCCTAGGTGGCGCGCGGCGGAAATCGGGCCCCCGGACGCTCATCCGTGCAGGATCGACTCGATCCGCTCCCCCACGTCGAGGAGCTGCTCGTCGGCTCCCCACGGCCCCTCGAGGGTGAGGCCCACCGGGAGACCACCCGCCGAGCGGCCGGCCGGCACCGAGAGCATCGGCACCCCGGCAAGAGAGCCCGGCGCCGCGTTGCGCAGGAGGGTGGGGATGGTCGGTCGCGGGGCGCCGTCGACGTCCATGAGGCCGCCGGCGCCGACCCGCGGCGGCAGCACCGCCACGCTCGGCCCGACGAGGGCGTCGACCCCCGCCGCGGCGAAGGTCGCCGCGTACCGCCGCTGCAGGCCCCACCGCGCCCGACGGGACCGCTCGTAGGCGTGGGCGGAGGTGTCCGTGCGGGCCATCGCCGCCACCTGCGCCCGGGTGGCCGGCGAGGCGATCCGCCCGGTCAGCTCGCCGACCCCCGGCGGGCGCCCGCGTCCCCGGGCGTACCGCTCGGGCAGCGTCTGCGCGGCCTCCTGGAAGATCAGCTCCACCCCTGCCTCGGAGGCCGTGGCCAGGTCGTCGGCGACGTCGACGTCGACGACCCGCACCCCGGCCGCGCGCAGGAGCTCCAGGGCCGCCTCGACCCGACGCGCCACCTCGGCCTCGCAGTCCCGCACGCGGGAGCGGATCCTGCCGAGGACCAGGGGGCGGGCGGGGTCCACGTCGGCGGCACCGGACGGCAGGCGGCCTCGTCCGGGTGCGGAGCCGGTCGCCGGAGTGTGGCGCAGCACCCGGTCCACGGTCCGCGCGTCGGCGACGCTGCGCGCGTGTACCCCGACCGTGTCCCGCGACCAGGACAGCCCCACGACGCCGGTGCCCGGGTAGCGGCCGGTGGTGGGCCGCAGGCCGACGACCCCACAGCACGAGGAGGGCACCGTCACCGACCCGCTCGTGTCCGTGCCCAGGGCGAAGGGGACGCTGCCGAGGGCGACCGCGGCGGCGCTTCCGCCGCTGGAGCCTCCCGCCACCCGGGTGGGGTCGTGGGGGTTGCGCACCGGGCCGTGGGTGGCGTTCTCGCTCGTGGCGCCGAGGGCGAGCTCGTCCATGTTCGTCCGCCCGAGCACGACCGCCCCCGCCTCCCGCAGCACGCCCACGACCTCGGCGTCGACCTCGGCCAGCCGGTCGGCCAGGAGCGGGCTCCCGGCCGCGGTCGACTGCCCGGCCACGTCGATGTTGTCCTTGACGCCGAAGGGGATGCCGGCGAGCTCTCCACCCGACGGCGTGGTCTCGTCCGTGGGCACGCTGATCCAGGCGTGGTGGGACGCGGCCTCGGCCCGGGCCCGGTCACGTGCCCTCGCACGCTCACGCGTCCGTGCGACCGTGTCCAGCCGGAGCCAGCCCTCCAGGTCGAGCATCGCCACTCCCTTCGTCATGGCCCAGTCTCGTGCAGGAGCCGAGGCCGACGCACCGGTGGGACGCTCTCGGCCCCTCGGCCCGGAGGGCGGCGGGCACGGGGCACGACGAAGCCCCGGCCGGATCGAGTGATCCGACCGGGGCTCGGTCCGGGGCCGCGGGCGGCACCCGTGCTGCGGAGGCGGAGGGATTTGAACCCTCGATGGGCGGTGAGCCCAAACCGCATTAGCAGTGCGGCGCCATAGACCGGACTAGGCGACGCCTCCAGACAACACCGGACAGCGTAACCGGCGACATTGCGGCGGTCCAAGTCGCCCCGTGCTCAGGAGCAGATGTCCTCCGAGGCCTTGCGTGTCTCGAGGTCCTCCTCCTGCGGGGGAGCCGTGACCTGCGCCTCGGGGACGGGCTCGGACCCCTCCCGGTTGGCCACCTCCGTCGCGTGCTCCGCGCCCGCACCGAGGACGAGGCGGGTGCTCCCCGCCGTCAGGGACTCGTCGACCTCGAGCTGCGCCCCCGGGTAGGCGGCGGCCACCGTCCTCGCCGCTGCCTCGTCGCCGGCGGCGTGCTGGACGACGACGCCCTCCTCCTGCGAGGTCGGCGGGTGGGGGGCCACCGTCGCGGCGAAGCCCTGGATCGAGAGCGCTTCGGCCTCCTGGGCGGCCAGGCCGCTCGCGAGCGTGTCGTTGACGACGGACACGGCGATGCTCGACGGGCGGACGGTCAGCTCGGGCTCCTCCGCCCCCTCGTCCGAGGAGCCGGAGCCGGGCTCGGTACCTGGGAGCGGCTCGTCCGCGCGCACCGCGTCCCACAAGGCATCGGCCTCCTCGGCGCTCCACTGCACCCGGTTGGGGTCCTCCGGGTACGGCTCGGTGGGCACGGTGACGAAGGTCAGCTCGTCGGTGCCGATCTCCTTGACGCTGGAGGCGATCTCGCTCATCCGGCCGAGGGTGAGGTCGTCGTCGGCGGTCATCGACTTCGTCGCCGCGTCGAGGAAGCGGTAGAGCCGGTCGGGGTGCCACAGGAGGGAGGTCTTGGTGGCCTCCTGCGCCATGGAGGACATGAAGGCCTGCTGCCGCTCGATCCGCTGGAGGTCCGAGCCGTCACCGAGACTCTTGCGTACCCGGACGTACCCGAGGGCCTCGTGCCCGTCGAGGTGCTGGCGACCGGCCGGCAGGTGGATCTGGGCGTCCTCGTCGTCCACCGGTTCGGGGAGGCAGACGTCGACACCGCCGAGGCCGTCGACCATCGACTGGAAGCCCTCGAAGTCGATGACGACGACATGGTCGACGTAGATGCCCGTGAGGCCCTCGAGGGTCTTGACCACGCACGCCGGGCCGCCCTTGTTGAAGTTGTCGTTCCACCGGCGGATCTCGCCGTTGGCGACCGTGGACGAGGGGTCCGAGCAGTCCTCAGGAGCCTTGGTCATCGAGTCCCGCGGGATGGAGACGACCGAGGCCGACTTCCGGTCCGCGGAGATGTGCACGAGCAGGTTGGTGTCCGAGCGGGGCCCGCCCTCTGCCGTCCCGACCCCGTACTCGTCGGTGTCCAGCCCGGTCCGGGTGTCCGAGCCGATGACCAGGACGTTGAGATCCCCCTTCGCGTCCCCGGTGCGCTCCGTGGACCCGGCACCGAGATCGACCCGATCGATGTTGCCGTTGAGCTTGACGGCCACCCCCAGGCCGACGGCGAGGACCAGCCCGATCGCGGTGACCACCGCGATCAGGGCCGCCCGTCTCCATCCGCGGGATCGGCGACGAGACCTGCGCCCGGGGGCGTCGGCGTCACGGGGCGCACTCGTCTCCTCTGTCATCGGCGAGTCACCCTAGCGGGCGGGCGTGTCGGTTCGGAAACCGTAGACGGCACGAGCCGGGCCCCCACCCGCATGGGTGAGGGCCCGGCTCGTGTGCCGCGGTGGGATCACCGCGTCATGTCGACGCTGCTCAGACGGGGCGGACGCCCTCGGCCTGCGGGCCCTTCGGGCCCTGCGTGATCTCGAACTCGACGCGCTGCGCCTCGTCGAGGGTCCGGTAGCCGGTGGTGTCGATCGCGGAGTAGTGAACAAACACGTCGGGGCCGCCGCCGTCCTGGGCGATGAAACCAAAGCCCTTCTCAGCGTTGAACCACTTAACGGTGCCCTGTGCCATGGGGTGAATCTTCTTTCCTGTTGAACACATCCGGCCCCGCGGGTGCGGGACCGTCGGCTGCAATTCGCCCCTCGGCAGGGGTACACGCCCCTGGTAACACATCCGAACCCGGCCTGCGGCCGGGTCCATTCGCATCATGCGAGAAGTCCTGTACTGCAACTCACGTTGGACGCTACCAGCAATATCGGGCACCGGCACAACGACAACTGCCGCAGGATCCGGCCGGTCGCCCCGATCGCCGGCGTCGTGACCGGCACGTCGGCCCGAGCGGGGTCGTGCGCGGCGCGTCGGGCGGGCGGACGGTCACCGCCAGCCGTGGAGGACCCGCTCGAGCAGGTCGCGCACCTCCGTCGGCAGCGCTCTCTCCGGGAGCTGGACGTCGACGGCCGGCCGCTCGCAGCGCAGGCCGTAGCAGTAGGTGTCCGGTCGGGCCTCCTCCTGGGACCACATGGCCAGCTGCTGGTCGGTGAGCAGGGACCGGACGGCGTCGGCATCGGGCTCGGGCAGCTCGGACAGGTGGACCTCAGTCGAGCGGGTCAGGCCGGCCACCCCACCGGAGCGGGTCACCTGGACCGTCTCCGCGCCCCGGCGACCACCGGGCGCCGCTTCGCCCCCGGGTGCGCTCCTGCTTCCTTCGGCCGCGGTGACCCCGACCTGCTCCCACGCACCGGCGACGGCACGCGCCTCGGCCGAGCTCTCGCCGAAGCGGGAGCGGGCCGCCGTCACGGTGAGCCCGGCGAAGTTGGCGAAGTCGCAGTCGGTGGCGATCCTCCCGGTGATCACGTCGTGCCAGACCCGCCCGGCTCCCTCCCACGCCGGACCGCCGATCGCCGTCGCCGCCAGGTAGAAGGCCTTGTTCGGGATACCGGAGTTGATGTGCACGCCGCCGTTGTCGTCCTGGGTCTCCACGTAGTCACGCATGTGGGCCGGCTGGGGGTCGCTGCCCATCCGCGGGTCGTCGTAGGCGGTGCCGGGGGCCTTCATCGAGCGCAGCGCCGTGCCCTGGACGCCGTCGACGAGCAGGTCGGCGCCGATGAGCCAGTCGGCCTCGTCCGCGTCCTGCGCCAGGTGGTGCTGCTTGACGAGGACGCCGAAGACGTCGGAGACGTGCTCGTTGAGCGCGCCGGACTGGCCCTGGTAGACCAGCCGCGAGGTGTACTGGGTGACCCCGTGGGCCAGCTCGTGGCCGATGACGTCCAGGCTCGCGGTGAAGCGGGTGAAGATCTCCCCGTCGCCGTCGCCGAAGACCATCTGCTCCCCGTCCCAGAAGGCGTTGACGTACTCCCGGCCATAGTGGACGGTCGCGACGAGCGGCAGGCCGGCATCGTCGAGGGAGTTGCGCCCGTAGACCTCCCACCACAACCGCCAGGTCAGCCCGAGACCGTCGTAGGCCTCCGTCACGGCGACGTCGTCGCCGGCGGGCTGCCCCTCGGAGCGCACGAGGACCCCGGGCAGCTCCTCGGCGTTCTGGGCGTCGTGGATGCTGCGCCGGGGCTCTTCGCGCCCGGGGGCCACCCCTTCGGACGGGCGGGAGCGGTGATCGGCGCGCAGCCGCGTCTCGCGCAGCCCGGCGTCCAGGCCGAGGGTGCGGTCCGCGCGGGCGACGAGGTGCTCCTGCCCCGAGCGGGCCAGGGCGCTGAGGATGTGCGGCGGGACGATGCTGCAGCGGTGCATGGGACCAGTCTTCTCCGGTCCGGCGAGAAGCACCATCCCTGGCGGCCGACCTGCGGACGGCGTAGGGCTCGAACCCGACGTGCGGA
>CAYSGN010000122.1:0-6996 GCA_964430615.1 uncultured Janibacter sp.
TCGGCAAGGTGCTGCTCGCCCACGCCCCGCCCGAGGTGCGCGAGCAGGTCCTCGCCGAGCTCACGCCGGTCACCGAGCACACGATCACCTCGCCCGAGGTGCTCGCCGCCCAGCTGGAGGGGGTCCGTCGGGAGGGGTACTCGACGACCGAGTCGGAGATGACCCTCGGCGCCTGCTCGATCGCCGTGCCGGTGACGGGCCTCGCCGGCGAGGTCACCGCCGCGCTCGGGCTCGTCGTCGGCAGCCTGCGCCACCGTGCCCAGCTCGTCTCCGCCCTGCGCGTGGCCGCCGCCGGCATCAGCCGGGAGCTGCGCCGCACCACCTCCCCGTGACCGTGGGCCGCCGTGCACCGCGACGTCAGCGGCGCGCCCCGGCGCGGATCGTCTCCAGCGCGCGCACGAGGTGGGCCGCGGAGTCGTCCGTGCGGTACGCGAGCGCGAGGTCGATCGTGCGGGCGGGGCGGACGAGCGGGCGGTAGACGACCCCGTCGAGGGCGAGCGCGCGCACCGGTTCGGGCACGATCGCCGCGCCGAGGCCGCCGGCGACGAGCGTGACGAGGGTCGAGGTCTCCCCCACCTCGTGCCGGACGTTCGGCGCGACCCCGACGGTGTGGAAGAGGCCGAGCACGAGGTCGTGCATCACCGAGCGCCGGTCGGCGGAGTGGACGATGAGCGGGGTCTCGCGCAGGTCGCGCACCCGGACCCCCTCGCGCCCCGCGAGCGGGTGGTCGGCCGGGAGCGCGACGACGAGCCGGTCGCTGCGCAGGTCGGTCAGCGTGAGCGTCGGGTCGGTGACCGGAGGGCGCAGCAGCGCGATGTCGATCGCGCCGTCGTGCAGCGCCGCCACGAGGTCGGGCCCGAGCATCTCGCCGCGGAAGGAGAAGTCCACCCCGGGCAGCTCCTCCGCCAGCTGTCGCGAAAGGTCCGGCAGCAGGCTGTAGGTCACCGAGCCGACGCACCCGATCCGCAGGTGCCCGATCGAGCCCGCGGCCACGCGGCGGGCGGTGCTGCCCGCGTCGTCGACGTCGGCGAGGATCGCCCGGACCCGGGAGAGGTAGGCGGCGCCCGCGTCGGAGAGCTCCACCCGTCGCGTCGTGCGGTGGAGCAGCTCGACCCCGAGCTCGTCCTCGAGCGATCGGATCGCCTGGGAGAGCGGGGGCTGGGCCATGTGCAGCCGGCCCGCCGCACGCCCGAAGTGCCGCTCCTCGGCGACCGCGACGAAGTAGCGCATCTGGCGCAGGTCGACCATCCAGACCCTCCGGATATCAATTACCCCTGAAATAGATCATTCACAATATCAAGCGGATCGGTCACCATGAAGCCATGCAGACCTACATCTACGGGGCGACCCGCACCCCCTTCGGCCGCTTCAACGGCGGCCTCGCCGGCGTGCGCCCCGACGACCTCGCCGCCCGCACCATCGAGTCCCTCCTCGGCACGACCGCCGGTCTCGACCCCGCCGCGATCGACGAGATCGTCTGGGGCAACGCCAACGGCGCGGGCGAGGAGAACCGCAACGTCGCCCGGATGGCCGGCCTGCTCGCCGGGCTGCCGACCTCCGTACCCGGCACGACGGTCAACCGCCTGTGCGGCTCCAGCCTCGATGCGGCGATGATCGCCTCCCGCTCCATCGAGGCCGGCGATGCCGACATCGTCCTCACCGGCGGGGTCGAGTCGATGACCCGCGCGCCGTGGGTGCTGCCGAAGTCCCACCGCCCCTTCCCCGTCGGCGACGTCACCGCCGTGTCGACGACGCTCGGCTGGCGCCTGGTCAACCCGAGGATGCCCGCCGAGTGGACGGTCTCCCTCGGCGCGGCCAACGAGGGCCTGCAGGAGCGCTTCGGGGTCGGCCGCGAGCGCCAGGACGAGTTCGCCCTGCGCTCCCACGAGCTGGCCCAGATCGCCTGGGACGACGGCTTCTACGACGACCTCGTCACCTCCGTCACGACGAAGGGGGGCGAGGTCGCCCGGGACGAGGGGATCCGCCCCGACACGACCCTCGAGAAGCTCGCCGGGCTCACCCCGAGCTTCCGCGAGGAGGGGACCATCACCGCGGGCAACGCCTCCCCGCTGAGCGACGGCGCCTCGGCGGTCCTGCTCGGGTCGGAGTCCGCGCGCGGTGCCATCGGCGTCGACCCGGTCGCCCGGATCATCGGCCGGGGAGCCTTCGCCCTCGACCCGCAGGACTTCGGCTACGCCCCCGTCGAGGCGGCCAACATCGCCCTTCGCCGGGCGGGGGTCGACTGGTCGCAGGTCGGCGCGGTCGAGCTCAACGAGGCCTTCGCCGTGCAGTCCCTCGTCTGCGTCGACACCTGGCTCGAGCAGGGGCTGCGCGACCGGGAGATCGTCAACACCCGCGGCGGGGCGATCGCCCTCGGGCACCCGCTCGGCGCGAGCGGGGGTCGCATCCTCGGCACCCTCGCGAAGGTGCTGCGCGAGAGCGGTCAGCGCTACGGCGTCGCGGCCATCTGCATCGGCGTCGGGCAGGGCCTGGCCGTCGTGCTGGAGAACGTGGAGGTGGCCGCGTGAGCGCCACCGACATCCTCGAGACCGTCGACGAGGCGGTCGCCGGCATCGAGGACGGCAGCACCGTCCTCGTCGGCGGCTTCGGCATGGCCGGGATGCCCTTCGACCTCATCGACGGGCTCATCCGCCAGGGCGCGAAGGACCTGACGATCGTCAGCAACAACGCCGGCAACGGCGAGGTCGGCCTCGCCGCGCTGCTGGCCGCCGGGCGGGTGCGCAAGGTGATCTGCTCCTTCCCCCGGCAGGCCGACTCCTACGTCTTCGACGAGCTCTACCGCTCCGGCGAGGTCGAGCTCGAGGTCGTGCCGCAGGGCAACCTCGCCGAGCGGATGCGCGCGGCCGGCGCCGGGATCGGGGGCTTCTTCAGCCCGACGGGCGTCGGCACGATGCTCACCGAGGGCAAGGAGCGCCGCACGATCGAGGGGCGCGAGTACGTCCTCGAGTCCCCGATCAAGGGGGATGTCGCCCTCATCAGCGCCCACCGCTCGGACCGGATGGGCAACCTCGTCTACCGCAGGACGGCCCGCAACTTCGGCCCGGTCATGGCCACCGCCGCGACCCGCACGATCGTCCAGGTGAGCGAGGTCGTCGACACCGGCGAGCTCGACCCCGAGGCGGTCGTCACGCCGAGCATCTTCGTCGACCAGGTCGTGCGCGTCGACGCCCGTCACTACACCGTCCAGGGAGCCCGCTGATGCCGCTGACCACCGACGAGCTCGCCGCGATCGTCGCCCGTGACATCCCGGCCCACTCCTACGTCAACCTCGGGATCGGCCAGCCGACGAAGGTCGCGAACCACCTCTCCACCGAGCAGGGCATCGTCCTGCACACGGAGAACGGCATGCTCAACATGGGGCCGGCCGCCGCCGACGACGAGGTCGACCCGGACCTGACGAATGCGGGCAAGGTGCCGGTCACCGAGCTGCCCGGAGCGTCCTACTTCCACCACGCCGACTCCTTCCTCATGATGCGTGGCGGGCATCTCGACGTCTGCGTGCTCGGCGCCTTCCAGGTCTCGGCCTCCGGCGACCTGGCCAACTGGCACACCGGCGCCCCGGATGCCATCCCCGCCGTCGGCGGCGCGATGGACCTCGCGATCGGCGCCCGCCAGGTCTTCGTGATGATGAAGCTCTTCGACAAACAGGGCAGCCCCAAGCTCGTCGGCGACTGCACCTACCCGCTCACCGGGGTCGGCTGCGTCAGCCGGGTCTACTCCGACCACGCCGTCATCGACGTCGGCCCGGAGGGGGCGGTGGTCCGGGAGACCTTCGGCGTCTCCGTCGACGAGCTGCGCGACCGCCTGGAGGTCGAGCTCCGGGAGGTCTGAGCCGCGCGGCGGCGCCGGGCCGGCGGCGGGCCACCCGGTGTCCGGCCGCCCGTCAGGGCAGACCGGCGAGTGCCGCCATCCGGGCGACACCTGGTCCCCTGGCCGCCTCCACCCTCGCGAGCGCCTCCCCCGCCGGCTCGGTGCCGGCGACCTCCGCCGGCAGGCGGGCGGGGTTGAGCGCCACGGTGCTCGCCCAGGCGCGGATGTCCGGGTGGCTGCCGAAGGCGACCTCCGCCCGGGCGCCGAGCGCCTGCATCGTCAGCCAGTCCGTGCGGCTGGTCGAGTCCGGGGTGGCCGGGCAGAGCGCGTTCTTCGTGGCATCGCCGGGGACGGTCGCCTCGACGAAGCCGGTGATCGCGGCACCGAAGCACGGGAAACCCGCCCGGACCGCCTGGAGCGTGATCGCCTCCGGGCGCCAGATCGGCACCGTCGGCGCGCGCCGTCCGGGTGGAGCGGTGCAGTTGACGACGAGCGCGTCCCGGCGGATGCCGACGGTGCCCTCGGCGCAGACGAGCCGCCCGGGCTCGACCGCGACGACGTGGCCGAGGCGGACGACGTGCTCGATGGTGCGCAGCGCGTCCAGCTCCCACCGGGCGAGCGTCGGCGTGCGCGCCATGGTCGGGAGGGTGCCGCGGTCGATCCGCAGCAGCACGCCGCGCTCCTCCAGGCCGAGGAAGACCTCGTCCATCGACGTCGCCGCGGCAGCGGTCTCCATGATGTCGGCGGTCGCCTCGAGGAAGGTGTGCGGTGCCGGCTGGATGACCGCCCGGTCGAGCATCCACGGCTCCCGCGGGCGCACCCAGCAGATCGCGTCCGGCGCCACCCCCTGCGCGAGCAGCCAGGTGCACGCGTCGGTCGCGGTCTTGCCCGAGCCGACGACGACGTACTGCGGGGGCGGGTCGCTCACCGCCACGAGGTCGCCCACCGGGACGACGTGGGCTCCCTCCTCGACGGCGAAGGGCGGTGGCGTCACCGCCGGGACCCGTGGCGAGTGGTAGCGCGCGTCGACGACGCGGGCGGGGCCGCGCACTTGCACCCGCTCCCCCGTGACGAGCGAGCGGCACCCCCCTTCGCCCGTCCACTCGTGGCCGGGGAGGAAGGTCACCCGCCCCGAGGGCAGCATCCGCTCGGCGAGCACGGACTCGTAGTAGGCGAGGACCTGCGCGGCGGTGGCGCGCTCGTGCAGGCCCTCCTCGGGCCCGTGGCGCTGCACCCGTCCGTCGCCGAGGAGGGTGGAGGCGACCCCGTAGAAGGCCGAGGCCTGGTGCAGCCGCACGAAGGGGTAGGCATCGAGCCAGTGCCCGCCCGGCGCGTGCCGTCGGTCGACGAGGAGCACGCGCACGTCCGCGTGGTCGGTGAGGGCATCGGTGAAGGCCATGCCGAGCGCGCCGGCACCCACGACGACGTAGTCGGCCTCGATGCTGCGCACCGGCCAAGCCTCACCCGGCCCATAGGATTGGTCAATGACGATCTCTCTCTGACCTGCGCGGCTACGGCTCGCGCGCCGACGTCGAGACGGAGCACACCCTGGACGAGGTGGTCGACGACGTCTTCGCCCTCGCGGACGAGCTCGGGTGGTCGCAGTTCGCGCTCGTCGGGCACTCCATGGGCGGGGCCATGGTGCTGCGCGCCCTCTCGCGGCACCCCGAGCGGATCACCGCCGTCGTCGGTGTCAGCCCGGTGCCCGCGTCCGGGGCGCCCCTCGACGCCGAGCAGCAGGAGCTCTTCGGCGGGGCCGCGCGGCAGCACGCCAACCGGCAGGCGATCATCGACATCACGACGGGCAGCCGGCAGCCGGCGAGCTGGCTGGAGGCGATGGTCGCCTACTCGGCCGAGCACTCCCGCCCCGAGGCGGTGGCCGGCTACCTCACCGCGTGGACCGGCGCGGACTTCGTCGGCGACCTGCCCACGCCGCAGGTGCCCGTGCACGCCGTCGTCGGCGAGCACGACCCGGCCCTGGGTGAGGCGACGATGCGGGCCACGTGGCTCGAGCACCTCCCGGGGTGCGAGCTGACCGTCATCCCCAACGCCGGGCACTACGCGATGTTCGAGGCCCCGCTCTCGCTCGTCGGGGCCATCGAGGCCACCCTCCCGGGAAGCCCCGACCAGGACCCGATGCCTGCGTAGACTCCGAGCCGCCCGACCAGAGGAGGGCTCGCGCACATGGCCACGGACATCCTGCAGACCCTCGACCGCGGGCTGGAGGCCCTCGAGCTGATCTCCAGGCGCACCGGTGGCATCTCCCCCGCCGACCTCGCCGACGAGCTCGGCGTGCACCGGGCGGGGGCCTACCGGGTCCTGGCCACCCTGGAGCACCGCCGGCTGGCGGCGAAGGGGGACGACGGCCGCTACCGGCTGGGCAGCGGCGCCCTCATCGTCAGCGGCCGCTTCATGAACCAGTTCCGCGCGGCCGCGCAGCCCCTCATCCAGGACCTCGCCGACCGCACCTCGTGCACCGCCTTCGTCGCCATCGCCGACGGGCCGGAGTCCGTCGCGCTCGCCGTGGCCGAGCCCGCCGACCGGGCGACGATCGGCATCCGCTACCAGATCGGCGCCCGGCACGCGCTCGAGCACGGGGCCGACGGGGTGGCCATCCTCGCCCGCCGCCCCGAGCGGCCCGACGACGCCGAGGCCGTCCAGCGCGCGCGCAGGCAGGGCTTCGCCCTCTCCGACGGGCAGGTCCAGCCGGGCACCGTCGGGGTCGCCATCGGCACCGACCCGACCGAGCTGCCGGATGTCGAGGCCTCCATCGGGGTCATCCGGCTCGGCGGCCCCGGCGACCTCGACGTCGAGGCGGTCCTCCCCTTCGTCCGGGCGGCCGGCGCCGCCCTCGCCCGCGTGTACTGAACCGGCTGACCTCGACCCGCGCGCTGACTCCACCCGCTCCGACCTGACGCTCCCGGGCCATCCCACGAAGCGGTCACCCCGCCACGACTTCCTTGGCCTGACCTACCGCGAGTCCTACAAGGACATCTTCGCGGTGACGGTCATCGTCCCCGTGATCGGGCTGGTCTTCGTCGCCGGGCTCGGGATGATGGTCGGCGCCTTCTGATCCGGTGGTGTCACGACGAAGGGAGTCGGCTCGGTGACGAGTCGACTCCCTTCGGTGCGTGCCTACGCGCGTGCCCCAAGGTACGGGGCACG
>CAYSGN010000123.1:0-6972 GCA_964430615.1 uncultured Janibacter sp.
CGACCCTCAAGGACGACCACCTCGTCCCCGGTCGCGGCAGCCAGCCGTGCGGGCGCGTGCTCGAGCACGTCGCGCAGGACGGCTTCACCGGGTCGGTCGTGCTCGAGGTGGGCACCCGGAAGCGGCCCCGGCAGCGGGAGGCGGACCTGCGCGAGTCGCTCGACTTCGCCCGGCGTCACCTGGGGCAGGTCGTGGCGACGACCGCCAGCGACCACGCGGCGTCGTGAGCCCGCGGGGTCGGCGGCCGAGCGGCGGCAGCACCCGGGAGGAGATCCTCGAGGCGGCCCGGCACGAGTTCGCGACGAAGGGGTACGACCGCACCTCCCTCCGGGGCATCGCCCGCGTCGCCGGTGTCGACCCGGCCCTGGTCCACCACTACTTCGAGGGCAAGTCCGGTCTCTTCGAGGAGGTCGTGGGCGTGCCCGCGGGGATCGACCAGCTCATCGCCTCCGCGGTGACCGGTCCGCGCGAGGAGGCGGGGGAACGGATCGTGCGCACCTTCCTGTCGGTGTGGGACTCCCCGGAGGGTCGGGTGCGCTTCCAGGCCCTGGTCCGCTCGGCCACCTCGCACGCCGATGCCGCCCACCTGCTGCGCGACTTCGTCTCGCGCACGGTGATCGCCCGCATCGCCACGACCCTGGCGGAGGGCGAAGGGGGCGAGCCCCCGTCGGAGCTGGCGATCGCCGCGGCGGGGGCGCAGCTGGTGGGGATGGCGATGCTGCGCTACGTCATCGAGCTGCCCGCCCTGCTCGAGGCCGAGCCCGAGGAGGTCGTGGCGACCGTCGGCCCGACCGTGCAGCGGCTGCTCGTCGGCTGAGGCGGCAGGACCAGATTTCCTCCGGGTCCGGGGTTCCGGGTGGGCCTCGCGGTGCTACGATTCATCACATGATGAATTACGCGGTGGAGATCACGGGACTGCGGGTCACCCGCGGTGGCCGGCTGGTCATCCCGGAGCTCGACGTCCGCGTCCCGACCGGGCAGGTCGTCGGGCTCCTCGGGCCGAGCGGCGGTGGCAAGTCGACGGTCATGCGCTCGGTCGTCGGGGTGCAGCAGGTCGACGGGGGCGAGGTGACCGTCCTCGGCCGCCCGGCCGGGACCCCGGAGCTGCGGCGCCGCGTCGCCTACGTCACCCAGTCCCCGAGCATCTACGGCGACCTGACCGTGACCGAGAACGTCGCCCACCTGGCCGCCCTGCTCGGTCTGCCCGACCCGAAGGGGGCGGCCCGCGTCGCCATCGAGCGGGTCGACCTGAGCAGTCACGCCGACGCGCGTGCCGATGCCCTCTCCGGCGGGCAGCGCAGCCGGGCCTCGCTCGCCGGTGCCCTCGTCGGGGCGCCCGAGCTGCTCGTCCTCGACGAGCCGACGGTCGGTCTCGACCCGGTCCTGCGGCGCGACCTGTGGGCCCTCTTCCGGGGGCTGGCCGCCGAGGGGGTCACCCTCCTCGTCTCCAGCCACGTCATGGACGAGGCGAGCCGCTGCGACCGCCTCCTCCTGCTGCGCGAGGGACGCATCCTCGCCGACGACACCCCGGAGGGGCTGCTCGCCGAGACGGGGGCGGAGGACGCCGAGGGCGCCTTCCTCGCGCTCGTCGACCGGGCGGAGGCGGCGGCATGAACCCGCGGCTGTCCCTCGTCACCGCGGGCCGCGTGCTGCGGCAGATGAGTCGCGACCACCGCACGCTGGCGATGATGCTGGTCATCCCCGTCGTGCTCATGGGGCTGCTCGCCTGGGTCTACCTCGACAGCCCGTTGTTCGACCGGATCGGCCCGACGCTCGTGGCGGTCTTCCCCTTCGTCGTCATGTTCCTGGCCACCAGCGTCGGGACCCTGCGCGAGCGCACGAGCGGCACCCTCGAGCGGCTGCTCACCACACCGGTGGGCAAGGGCGACATCGTCATCGGCTACGCGCTCGCCTTCGGGTCGCTCGCGGTGCTCCAGGGGGTGGTCGTCGTCGGCATCTCGGTCTGGCTCTTCGGCCTCGACGTCGCCGGCTCCCTGGCCTGGCTGGTCGTGGTGGTCGTCTGCAGCGGGCTCATGGGCACCGCCCTCGGTCTGCTCGCCTCGGCCTTCGCGGCCACGGAGTTCCAGGCAGTGCAGATGATGCCGGCCACGGTGCTGCCGCAGTTCCTGCTGTGCGGTCTGCTCATGCCCCGCGACCAGCTGCCGCGGGTGCTGGAGCTGATCTCCGACGTGCTCCCGCTCTCCTACCTCGTGGACGGGGCGCGGGCCGTGGCGACCTCCGCCGAACCCGTCGACGACCTGGTCACGCCCGCGATCGTCCTGGCGGTGTGGCTGGTCGCGGCGCTCGCCCTGGGCAGCGTCACGCTGCGCCGGCGCACCCCCTGACCCCGCACCCGGCGGCGGTGCACGTCCCCGAGGGGGAGCGGCGTGCGCCGGCACCGGCTGTCGCCGGGCGCCCGTAGTCTGGGCGCGTGCAGCGCATCCTCTTCCTCGCCAACGCCTCGGCGGGTACCGCCGCCCGGACGAGCCTCGACGCGGCACTCGCGGTGCTCCGGGAGCGGGCCGACGTCGAGGTCCTCGAGACCGAGGGCGTGGACGAGCTCGCCGAGGCCATCGGCGGCCGGGACGGGCGCGAGATCGTCCTCGCCGGAGGCGACGGCACGCTGAACGTCTTCGCCACCGCCCTCTGCCGGACGGGGGCCCTCGGCGAGGACCGGCCGGTCGTCGGCCTCATCCCGCTCGGCACGGGTAACGACTTCGCCCGCAGCGTCGGTCTGCCCGTCGACCCCGCCGAGGCGGCCCGGGTGGTCCTCGAGGCCCCCGCCCGCCTCGTCGACGTGCTCGTCGACGACTCCGCCAACCTCGTCGCCAACGCCGTCCACATCGGGGTCGGTGAGGAGGCCGGGCGCCTCGCCGTCCCGTGGAAGGAGCGCCTCGGGAAGGTCGGTCTCGGCGGGCTCGGCTACGTCATCGGGGGGCTCGCCGCCGGGTTCGGCAAGCAGGGGCGGCACCTGAAGGTGGTCGCCGACGGCGAGACCGTCAGCGACGGGAGCCGCCGGCTCCTGCAGGTCGCGGTGACCATCGGCTCCAGCGTCGGCGGAGGCGCGGTCATCGCGCCCCAGGCCGCCGAGGGGGACGGGCGGGCGGACCTCGTCCTCTCCTGGGCGGTGCCCATGGCCCACCGGCTGCGGTACGCCGCGAGCGTCGCGACCCGGCGTCACCCCGACCTGGAGGACGTGCTCACCCGGCGGGTGCGCACCGTGACCGTCACCGGCGTCAACCACGAGTTCACCGCGAACTCCGACGGGGAGCAGCTCGAGCCGGCCCGCGAGCGCACCTGGAGCGTCGTGGCCGGTGCCTACCGTCTGCACGCGGAGGAGGAGACCGCATGAGCCGCCTGCCCGAGATCCTGCGCGCGAAGCTCGTCGAGGCGCTCGCCGACCCGCGGCGTCGGGAGCTCGTGGCCGGCACGCCCTTCATCCGGGCCGCCCGGTCCCGCTTCGTCGTCGGCGAGCAGGTCGAGGACGCCGTCGCCGAGGCCGCCCGGCTGCGGCGCACGCACCGCCTCGCGGCGCTGCACCCGCTCCTGCCGGCGGCCACCGGCCCCGCCGACGTCGAGCACTGCGTCGCGGAGGCCACCGACGCGATCACGGCCGTCGCCCCCTTCACCGCCGGCGGCGACCTGCACGCCGAGATCTACCTCGCGCCGGAGCACCTGGGGATCGGCAACGATCCCGACGGCGCCCGCGCCGCGCTGCGCCGGGTCTGCGAGGTGGGGACCGAGCACGGGGTGGACGTCACCCTGCGCTCCGGGCCGGCCGAGGCCGCCGACGCGGTCCTCGACCTCGTGCGCCGCACCCACGAGGAGTACCCGCGTCTGACCGCCTCCCTCGTCGCCCGCCGCCACCGCAGCGAAGGGGACGCCGCCCGCCTCGTCGCCGACGGCGTCCGCGTCCGGCTCGTACGTGGTGGCAGCGGTGACCCGGCGTCGGTCGCCTGGCAGGACACGCACGAGGTGACGCTCGCCTTCGCCCGCTGCCTGGCGATCCTCTACGAGGCGGACCTGCCCACCGTCGTCGCCACGCACGACCCGTTGCTGCTCGACCTCGCCGACGGGCTGGCCGACCAGACCGGGCGGCACGACCAGTGGCTGGAGTACCAGTTCTTCCACGGCGTGCAGCCGGACCTGCAGATGCGCACCGCGGACGCCGGGCACCGCGTGCGCGTGCTCGTCCCCTACGGGCGGCTGTGGTTCGAGCACCTGCACGACCTGGCGCGGCGCACCACTGGCCTGCGCAGCCTCGTCACGGCACTGACCGACGGCTGATCCCGCCGTTCGCGCACGGATATCCTGCACAGACCCCGACCAGGAGGTACGCGTGAGCACCACCGCCATCCACGGCATCGGCTCGATGGGAGGCGCGATCCTCGACGCCCTCCTCGCCGACGGGCGGTCCGACGTCCTCGCCGTCGTGCGCCGCCCGGAGCAGGCCGAGGAGCTGCGAGAGCGGCTGGAGGGAACCCGGGGCTCCGTCGCCACGGCGCAGGAGGCGGCGCAGACCGCCGACGTCCACCTCGTTGCCGTCAAGCCGTACGCCGTCGGCGACGTGCTCGCGGCGATCGGGCCCTCCCTTCGCCCCGGTGCGGTCGTGGTCTCCCTCGCCCTCGGGCTGACCACCGCGGACCTCGCCGCGCACCTGCCCGAGGGGACCCCCGTCGTGCGTGCGATGCCCAACACCCCCGCGCGGGTGGGGCAGGGGATGGTCGTGCTCAGCCCCGCGGCCGCGGTCACCGAGGAGCAGCTGCACCTGGTCGAGGCCACGCTGGCCGCGACCGGGCGCACCCTCGTGCTGCCGGAGTCCCAGCAGGACGCGGCCACGGCGCTCTCCGGCTCTGCGCCGGCCTACTTCTACCTCGTCGTCGAGGCCCTCGTGGACGCCGGTGTGGCCCGTGGGCTCCCGCGCGCGCAGGCCCGGGAGCTGGCGGCCCAGGCCGCCCTCGGGGCCGGCGCGATGCTCCGTGAGACCGGCGAGGAGCCGGCCGTGCTCCGCTCCCAGGTCACCTCGCCCGGCGGGTCGACCGCCGCGGCGCTCGCGCGGCTGGAGGCGCACGGCGTCCGGCACGCGCTCGCCGACGCGGTCGACGCGTGCATCGAGCGCTCCGCCGGGCGATGACCGCCTCGGACTGGAGGATCCGCCGGCTCACCGGTGAGGACTGGGCGCTGCTGCGCGCCACCCGCCTGGCCATGCTGCTGGATGCCCCGTCGGCGTACGGGAGCAGCTTCGCCCGGGAGCAGGACTTCACCGAGGAGACCTGGCGCGAGCGGCTCGAGACCTCCCCGACGCTGCTGGCCGAGCGTGCCGACGGGTTGCCGGTGGGCTCGGCCACGCTGATCTCGCTCGAGCCGGAGAGGGCGCCGGAGATCGTCGCGATGTGGGTCGCTGGGGAGTCCCGGGGCAGCGGGGTGGCCGGCGCGCTCGTCGAGGCCTGCCTGGCGCTGGCGGCCGAGCGAGGGGAGCCGCGCGTGCGGCTGCACGTGATGTCCGACAACCCGCGTGCGGTGGCCTTCTACACGAGAATGGGCTTCCGGTTCGACGGGGTGTGCGGCAATGTGGACCGGTGTGAGCAGATGAGCAGGGCGACCGACGACGTCGTGGCCCGGGGGTGACGATTCGGTGACCCCGGCCCGCACGGTGCGGCTGAGGATGAGAGAGTGACGCCATGAGTGAGATCACCGTGCGAGAGCTGGGCGAGGACGAATGGGAGAGCTTCCGCTCCCTGCGCCTGGAGGCGCTGGAGGAATCACCTGACGCCTTCGTGGCCGAGCACTCCGACGAGGCCGAGAAGTCCGAGGACTTCTGGAAGGCCCGCATGCGGCGCTCGGTGCGGCTCGTCGCCGAGGTCGACGGGGAGCAGGTCGGCGTCGTGAGCATCGGTGACGCTCACGAGAAGGAGGAGGACACCCACGGGCAGCTCTTCGGGCTCTGGGTCCACCCCGACTGGCGCGGTCGCAGTGTCGCCGCGGCCCTCGTGCGCGAGGGAGCGCAGATCGCCGAACGCCACGGTCGCTCCCAGCTGTACTACTGGGTCGGTTCGGACAACGGCCGCGCGGTGGCCTTCGCCTCCAGCTTCGGCTTCCGACCGACCGACGACCGCCGCCCCATGCGCACCGGTGACGACGAGATGGAGATCGCCATGGTCCTCGCCCTCGGCGAGGACCGAGGCTGACCGTCCTTCCCTGCGGGGGATGTGCACCTGGGTGCGCATTCCCCTAGGGAGATGGCAGGTGGTTGTGAACTTCCCGTAGGGGGATGTGCACCTGGTGGGACTTCCCGTAGGGGGATGTGCACCTGGGTGCGCATTTCCCTAGGGAGATGACAGGAGGGGGCGGCTCCTCCTTGGGCTCCGGGCGAAGGGGGCGGACGTCCCCCTTCGTCGCCTGTGGCCGGGTGGCGCTACCTCTGGCCGGCGTCGCTTACGCCCGGAATGTGGCTCTGGATGGGACTTCCCGTAGGGGGATGTGCACCCAGGTGGGACCTCCCGTAGGGGGATGTGCACCTGGGTGCGCATTTCCCTAGGGAGATGACAGGTGGGTGGCGCCCATGGCCGGCGTCGCCTACGGCCGGGCGGCCATCCGCTCGATGAGGCTCGTCGGGCCGCTGACGATGATCAGGTCGCCGCTGCGGACCTTGGTGTCCGGGCGGGCGTAGGTGAAGTCCTGACCGGGCGACTTCACCCCGACGACGGTGACGCCGTACTTGGTCCGCAGACCGGACTGCTCGAGGGTGAAGCCCACCGTCTCCTGCGGCGGGGTCATCTTGACGATCGCGAAGCCGTCGTCGAACTCGATGTAGTCCATCAGCCGGCTGCCGATGAGGTGGGCCAGCCGCTTGCCGGACTCGATCTCGGGGGAGAGGACGTGGTGCACGCCGATCCGGTTGAGGATGCGGGCGTGCTCGGGGCTGACCGCCTTCGCCCAGACCTTCTCCGCCTCCCCGTCGATGAGGTTGAC
>CAYSGN010000124.1:0-6921 GCA_964430615.1 uncultured Janibacter sp.
CGCAGGGCAACCACGGCGAGGACGTCAAGGAGTACTGGTGGCACCTCGACGCCACGCCGACGCACTCCTTCGGCGAGTACCTCTACCGCTACCCGCAGGCGGCCTTCCCGTACGCGGAGCTGGTCGCCCGCAACGCCGAGCGCGGCCACGGGGACGACGAGTTCGAGCTCACCGACACGGGGGTCCTCGAGGGGGACCGCTTCTTCGACGTCGTCACCCGCCACGCCAAGGCGAGCGAGACCGACGTCGTCGTCGAGATCGAGGCGACCAACCACGGACCCGACCCGGCGCCGCTCGACCTCGTGCCTCAGGTCTGGTTCCGCAACACCTGGTCCTGGGGACGCGACGAGCGCCGACCGGGGATCACGGTGGCCACCGGGGGCGGTGGCACCCGCCTCGTCCTCGAGCACGACTGGCTGGGTCGCTACGCCCTCCACGCCGAGGGCACGCCCGAGGTGCTGCTCTGCGACAACGAGACCAACGAGCGGGCCACCTTCGGCACGTCCGGCAGCGACGACGCGCGCTACCCGAAGAACGCCGTGGACGCCGCGATCGTCCACGGGGACCGCTCCCTGCTGGCGCCCGCGGACCATCGCGCGACCAAGGCGGCGCTGCGCTACCACCACGACGCGGTGGCGCCCGGGGAGAGCGTGGCGGTCCGGCTGCGGCTGGTGCGCCTCGCCGACGGCGACGGGGGCGACGCCCCGAGCGCGGCCCCCTTCGCCGACGCCGAGGACGTGCTCCTCGCCCGTCGGGCGGAGGCCGACGAGTTCTACGCCGCCGTCGTCCCGGAGCACGTCGGTGACGAGGACGCGTTCATCGCCCGGCGCGCCTTCGCAGGGCTCAACTGGTGCAAGCAGGTCTACCGCTACGACGTGCGGGACTGGCTCGCCGGCGACCCGGCCCAGCCACCCGCCCCGCCGCAGCGGCGGGCCCCGGAGCCCCAGGGCCGCAACACCGCGTGGACCCACCTCTCGCTGGCCGACGTCATCTCGATGCCCGACGAGTGGGAGTACCCGTGGTTCGCCACCTGGGACTCGGCCTTCCACGCGGTGGCGATCGCGCACATGGACCCCGCCTTCGCCAAGGAGCAGCTCGTGCTGCTCTGCCGCGAGTGGGCGATGCACCCGAACGGGCAGATGGCCGCGTACGAGTGGAACTTCTCCGACGTCAACCCGCCCGTCCACGCCTGGGCCGCGTGGCAGGTCTACGCGCTCGAAGGGGGAGTGGATCACGGCTTCCTCGTACGGATCGTCACCAAGCTCATGCTCAACTTCGGCTGGTGGGTCAACCGCAAGGACGCCGACGACTCCTACCTCTTCGAGGGCGGCTTCCTCGGGATGGACAACATCGGGCCCTTCGACCGGTCCGAGCCGCTCCCGGACGGGCAGCGCCTGGAGCAGTCGGACGCGACGAGCTGGATGGCCTTCTTCAGCCTGGCCATGCTGCGGATGGCCTGGGAGCTGGCCCGCGTGGACAGCGCGTGGGACTCGGTGGCCACGAAGTTCCTCGAGTACTTCCTCCACGTCGCCGA
Organism: uncultured Janibacter sp.; assembly: GCA_964430615.1. Classification (GTDB taxonomy): domain Bacteria; phylum Actinomycetota; class Actinomycetes; order Actinomycetales; family Dermatophilaceae; genus Janibacter. The sequence continues at coordinate 1,535 of CAYSGN010000124.1, forward strand.
CGCGATGGAGCACTTCGGCAGCGGTGGGGTGAGCCTGTGGGACGAGGAGGACGGCTTCTTCCACGACGTCGTCGTCGGGCCCGGCGGCGCGACCCCCATCAGGGTGCGCTCGATGGTGGGGCTGCTGCCGATCATGGCCGTCGCGAACGAGCCGGACTGGGTCCCGCAGGAGCTCGCCGACTTCACCGGGCGGCTGGCGTGGCTGCGGGAGAACCGTCCGGACCTCACCGACTCCGTCGTCCGCACCGAGCGCGCCCACGAGGTCGACACGAGCCTGTCGCTGGTCGACACCCGCCGGCTGGAGCGGCTGCTGACCCGCCTCTTCGACGAGGAGGAGTTCTTCTCCCCGCACGGTGCGCGCAGCCTCTCCGCCGCGCACCGCGACGGGGTGACCGTGCCCCTCGACGGGCGTGACCTGTCGCTGCGCTACGTGCCGGCGGAGTCCGACACCGGGATGTTCGGGGGCAACTCGAACTGGCGCGGCCCCGTGTGGTTCCCCGTGAACATCCTGCTCACCGACGCGCTGCGCGCTCACGCGGTCGACCTGCACGAGGACCTGCTCGTCGAGGTGCCCACGGGGTCGGGGAGGCGGGTCCCCCTTCGTGAGGCGGCGTCGGAGCTGGAGGACCGGCTCGTGGACCTCTTCCGGGTCGGTGAGGACGGGCGCCGCCCCTCGGACCCGATCCACGTGCCCACCGGTCGCCTGTGGGGGCAGGCGCACCCGACCTTCTCGGAGTACTTCCACGGGGACACCGGACGCGGTCTCGGCGCCTCGCACCAGCTCGGGTGGACCGGGATGGTCGCCCACCTGATCTGCACGAGCCGGCGCGACCTGCACAGCGAGCGGGGACGCGGCGGATGAAGATCCCCTCATCTTCGGCTCACGATCGCCTCATCGCGTCTCCCTAGGCTGGGGTGAGATCCTGGATCCGGGAAGGGAAGGACGATGATCGTGCACGCGAGCGCTCACCTCGGGGGCCTGCCGTGAGGAGCCGTCTCGGGCGGGGCGGCCTGCTGCTCGTCGCCCTCCTCGCCCTGCCCGTCCTCGTCGGTCTCGGCTTCCGCGTGGCCGCGGCCCCGGCCGACCCGCCGGTCGAGGACGGCGGGGTGACGTTGACGCCGGGGAGCCCCTCGACGAGCGGCTCGGACACCGGCAGGAGCACCTCCGGGACGGATCGACCGACGCCGACGAGCACCTCGACGAGCATGACGACGTCCACGAGCACCTCGACGAGCACGACGACGACCGAGGAGCCCTCGAGCACGAGCACCCGCCCCTCGTCGCGTCCGACGAGCACCCAGGCCCCGCAGTGGACCAGCCGGACCGTCCAGCCGCCGCCGAGCTACGACGACGACGATGACGACGACCAGGACGACGACGACCACGACGACGATGACGGAGATGATGGCTGAGCGGCCGCGCACCCCGTCGCGACCACGTCCCCGCCTGGCCCGGGAGACGATCGTCGGCTGGATGGTGGTGGTCCTCTTCGTCAGCCTGGCCAGCGTCGTCGTGGTCATCCACGAGTCGCTCCACCTCGGGGTCGCCCAGCGGGCCAACTCCGACGTCTCCCAGGAGATCAGCGAGTTCCAGGCGTTCACCCGGGAGGGCATCGATCCCGTGACGGGGCGTCCCTTCACCTCCACCGAGCGACTCCTCGATGTCTTCCTCGACCGGCAGCGGCTCTCCCGCGGTGAGGTCATCGTCGGGTACGTCGGCACCACGGGCCGGGTCTTCTACTCGCCCGGGCCGGGCACGCCCGACGTGGAGGACGGCGAGTACGACCTCGCCTCGGACCGGGAGTTCCTCACCGCGGCCACCCGGGCCAGCTCCGGCACGCGCGAGACCCCGGCGGGCGAGATGCGGTGGGCCCGGTCGGTCGTCGAGGTCCCCGGTGGCGAGAGCGCGATGCTCATCGCCGCGCAGTTCACCGAGCACGAGCACGAGCGGGTCGACACGACGCTGCGCACGCTGACGCTCATCTCGCTCGTCGCCCTCGTCTTCGGTGGCGTCGTCTCCTGGGTCGTCGCCGGGCGCATCCTGCGCCCGGTGCGACAGGTCCACGAGGCGGCGGAGGAGATCACCGAGCACGACCTGACCCGGCGCATCGACGTCGGCGACGACGACGTGTCGGGGCTGGCGAGCACCTTCAACCGGATGCTCGACCGGCTCGAGGAGGCCTTCCGTGCCGAGCAGCGCTTCGTCGACGACGCCGGGCACGAGCTGCGCACCCCGATCACCATCATCCGCGGCCACCTGGAGCTCATGGACGAGGACCCGACCTCCCGGGCGGCGACGATGCAGATCGTCAACCAGGAGCTGGACCGGATGAGCCGCATCGTCACCGACCTGCTCGCGCTGGCCAAGGCCGACCGGCCCGACTTCGTGAAGATGGTCGACGACGTCGACGTCGCCGACCTCACGGTCGGCCTGGACGCCCGGATCACCGCGCTCGCCGAGCGGCGCTGGGGCATCCGGTCGATCGCCGAGGGCAGCGCCCGCCTGGATCCGCAGCGGATCACCCAGGCGGTCCTCCAGCTCGCGCAGAACGCGGTGCAGCACACCGAGGACGGCGGGGCGATCACGCTCGCCTCCGCCTTCGTCGACGATTCCGTGCTGGGCCCGGTGCTGGCGATCAGCATCGAGGACGACGGGCCGGGCATCCCCGTGGTCGAGCGCGAGCGGATCTTCGAGCGGTTCGCCCACGGTGAGACCCCGGACGGTCGGCGCCACCGCGGGGCCGGGCTCGGGCTGGCGATCGTCCAGGCCATCGCCGAGGCCCACGGCGGCCGGGTCGACGTCGGCGGGGAACCGGGGCAGGGTGCTGTCTTCACCCTCCTCGTACCCATCGGGCGCCAGGACCCGGTGGAGCCGCAGACGGAGGAGACCGAGCCGATCCCGGAGGTGTCATGAGCAGCATCCTCATCGCCGAGGACCACGAGGCGATCTCGAGCTTCATCGACAAGGGGCTGCGGGCCAGCGGCTACCGCACCACGGTGAGCGTCAACGGCCGCGAGGTGTGGGTGCTGGCCTCGACCGGCGCCTTCGACCTGCTCGTGCTCGACGTCGGTCTGCCCGGGCTCGACGGCTTCGAGGTGCTGCGCCGCCTGCGCGGCGACGGCGTGGACATCCCGGTCATCATCCTCACCGCGCGGGACGCGGTCGACGACACCGTCGCCGGCCTGGAGGGCGGGGCCAACGACTACATGACCAAGCCCTTCCAGTTCGCCGAGCTGCTGGCCCGGGTCCGGCTGCGCCTGCGCGAAGGGGGCGCCGTCCCTGCCTCCGAGGCCACCCTCGGCGTCGGTGACCTCAGCCTCGACGTGCGCCGGCGCACCGCCCGGGTGGCCGGGGAGGAGGTGGAGCTGACCGCACGGGAGTTCGCGCTCCTCGAGGCCTTCGTGGAGCACGCGGACCAGGTCCTCAGCCGGGAGCAGCTGCTCGGGATGGTCTGGGACATGGACTTCGACCCGGGCTCGAACGTCGTCGACGTCTTCGTCCGCTCCCTGCGCGCGAAGATCGGGGCCGAGCGGATCATGACCGTGCGCGGCGTCGGCTACCGGCTGCGCCCCGGCGACTGACCCGTCAGGGGAGGAGGCCCTCCTCGCGGGCCCGGGCGACCGCGGCGGTGCGGCTGTCCACGTCCAGCTTCGTGAAGGCGTGCACGAGGTGGGTCTTCACCGTCGCCTCGGAGATGATCAGCTCCGAGGCGATGTCGCGGTTGGAGAGGCCGCGCGCGACGGCGGCGAGGATCTCGACCTCCCGCTCCGACAGCTCGACCCGACGCCGTCCGATCCGGGCGACCACGCGCTGGGCCAGGTCGGGGGAGAGCACCGTCGCGCCGGCCGCGGCGCGGGTGACCGCGGCGACGATCTCCTCCGGCGCGGCGTCCTTGAGCAGGTAGCCGGCGGCACCGGCCTCGACCGCGCGCACGATGTCGCGGTCGGTGTCGTAGGTCGTCAGCACGAGGACGGCGGGCGCGCGCGCCGCCGAGCGAAGGGAGGTGGTGAGACCGACGCCGTCCATCCCCGCACCGAGGCGAAGATCGGTGAGCACCACGTCCGGGTCCTCCCGGGCGGCGACGACGAGCGCCTCCTCGCCGGTGGCCGCCTCGCCGACGACCTCCAGACGACGGTCCTGCCCGAGCAGCGCGACGACCCCGAGCCGCGTCACCGGGTGGTCCTCCACGACGACGACCCGGACGCTCACGACTCCTCCTCGCCGTGGTGGGCCAGGGGCACCCACGCCGAGACGGCGGTGCCCTCGCCCGGTGCCGACTCGACGCCCAGCCCGCCTCCGACCTCCCGCAGGCGGGCCCGGGTGGCCCGCAGGCCGTAGCCGCCCTCACCCGCGTCCCCAGGCCGCCGGGCGACCCAGTCCTCGGTGTCGAAGCCCCGCCCGTCGTCGACGACGTCCACCCGGAGCGTGTCCTCCGTGCGCTCGAGGCCGACGACGACCTCCCGGGCCCCGGCGTGGGCCCGGACGTTGGCCAGGGCGCCCTGCACGCAGCGGAGCAGCGCCACCTCGACCGTCGTGGGGAGCTGCGGGACCGCGCCGCTCACGCGCACCCGGGCGGCGACCGAGGCCTCCGCACCGAAGCGCGCGGTGACCCGGCGGACCGCGCCGGTCAGGCTCCCTTCGTCCAGGTCCGCCGGGGCCAGTGCTCCCACGACGCGCCGGGACTCGTCCAGACCGTCGGCGGCGCCGGTCTCCACGTGCCGCAGGATCTCGCGCACCCGGTCCGGGTCCTCCTCGGCGCGGGCGGCCCGGGCCAGGAGAAGGATCGAGGAGAAGCCCTGCGCGAGCCCGTCGTGGATGTCCCGGGAGAGGCGGGTGCGCTCGCTGCTCGCGCCCTCGGCACGCTGCACCCGGGCCAGCTCGTCGGTGAGTGCGGCGGTCTCCTGCTGGGCGGCGTACAGCGAGGCGATGAGGCGCTGGCGCTCGATGCCGTCGCGGACGAGGGCCATCTGGGCGCGGGAGATCCCGAGGGCCACGATCATGCCGACGAGCGGGCCGATGACCGCCGCGAAGGAGGCCTCCTGGCCCTGCCGCAGCGGCTCGAGGACGACGACGAGGAGGATCGCGACCGAGACCACGGCCCCGCCGCGGAGGGGCAGCAGGTGCCCGGCGAGGAGCCAGAGGGGGAAGGCGAGCCAGACGTTCTCCGGCGACACGAGGACGAGGCCGACCCACAGCAGGGCGAGGAGGACGAACCACACCGCGCCGTGCACCCCGCGCCGGGTGAGCGGGATGCCCATGAAGTACCAGGCGACGAAGCCGAGCAGGCCGCCGACCTGCGCGAGCGGGTGCACGCCCGCGCCGATCGCCCGGGTGAGGCAGATGACGGCCAGCACCGCGAGCAGGGCGTGCTGGCCCCACCGCAGCC
>CAYSGN010000125.1:0-6771 GCA_964430615.1 uncultured Janibacter sp.
CGGGTTCGCCGACGACGAGGCCACAGCCGGTGAGGACCAGCAGTGAGCAGGCGGCGACGGCGGTGGCCGCGGCGGTGCGCTGTCCCAAGATCTCCTCCATGGTCGGTCTCGTGGGGAGGTTAGCCCACGGACTCGGCGGCGGCCCCCTTCGCCGAACCTCACTCCGTGTCCACGAACGGGCCCCACGCGTGGCGGCGCTCGCGGACTTCGAGCGGGGTTCCAGCGGGTAGAAGCTGGCGCATTGACCCTCACACGGTGTGAGGCGACAGGGTGGTCCCCATGACCGGGACCGTCAGGCTCATGTCGATCGGGGACTTCTCCTCCCGGAGCCGCCTCAGCGTGCGGATGCTGCGCCACTACGGCGAGCACGGCATCCTCGTGCCGGCCGAGGTGGACCCGGTGTCCGGCTACCGCCGGTACTCCGAGGGGCAGCTCGAGGAGGCCGCGCACGTGCGCCGGCTGCGCGACGTCGGCTTCACCGTGTCGGCCATGTCGGTCCTCCTCGCCGCGCGCGGCACCGAGAGCCATCGCCGGGCCCTGGCCCTGCAGCGCGAGGCCCTCGACGGCGAGCTGCGCGCCGCCCGGGAGCGACTGGCCCTCATCGACCAGCTCTTGGACCAGGAAGGTTCCGTCATGCCCGCCATCACCGTCTCCCGCGAGACCGTCCCCGCCCGCTCCGTCGTCGCCCTGCGCGGCGTCGTCCCCGCCTACGACCAGGAGGGCCGGCTCTGGCAGCAGCTCGTGCCCGAGCTCGACCGTCAAGGGATCACGCCGCTCGGCCCCGGCGGTGTCTTCGAGCACGACACCGACTACAAGGAGTCCGACCCCACCCTGTCGATCTGGCTGCCGGTCGAGCCGGGGACCGCGGCGCAGGAGCCGCTGACGGTCCACGACCTCCCCGAGCAGGAGGTCGTCATGGCCCGCGTCGAGGGGCCCTACGGCCTCATCACCGAGGCGCACACGCGCATCGACGAGTTCGTCCGCGCCGAGGGGCTCACGCTCGCCGCCCGGGCGGGCCTCGACGACCCGGTCCGCGTCCTCGGGTCCAACCGGTACCTCACGGACCCGACCCGGTGCGCGCAGGAGGACCTGGTCACCGAGGTGTGCATGCCGCTGGCGTAGGTGACCCGACCCCGCTCGCGGTCCGCGGAGGGGGCCCCGCACGCGGCCCCCTTCGCGGACATCGGGCGGGGCCCGGCGCCCCGTCCCGTGGCAGGATCGGCGCATGGACAACCCGGTCCCGGACTATCTCGACGAGGTGGTGACGGCGTGCTCGCCGAACCACGAGGGCGCGCCCGCCTCGTACATCCCCGAGCTGGCCAAGGTCGACCTCGACCGCTTCGGGCTGGCCGTCGCGACCGTCGACGGCGAGGTCTACGCCGTCGGTGACGCCGACCGCGAGTTCACGATCCAGTCGATCTCCAAGGCCTTCGTCTACGGGCTCGCGGTGCGCGAGCACGGCCTGGCGCACGTGCTGGAGAAGATCGACGTCGAGCCGTCGGGGGAGCCCTTCGACGAGCTCTCGCTCGAGGACGGGTCGGGGCGGCCGCTCAACCCGATGATCAACGCCGGGGCGCTCACCGCCCACGCGATGATCGGCGGCGAGGACACCAGCCCGGCGGGGCGGGTGGAGCAGATCATCGACCTGCTCTCCGATCTCGCCGGTCGGGAGCTGTCGGTCGACGAGCAGGTGTGGCGGTCCGAGATGGCCGCGAGCGACCGGAACCTCGCGATCGCCCACATGCTGCGCAGCCACGGGATCCTCACCGACTCCGCCGAGGAGGTCGTCGACGCCTACTCCCGGCAGTGCTCGGTGCTCGTCACGGCGCGGGACCTCGCGGTCATGGCGGCCACGCTCTCGAACGCCGGGGTGCAGCCGGTGACCGGCAAGCGGATCTTCGACGGCGATCAGGTGCGGCACCTGCTGTCGGTCATGCTCACGTGCGGCATGTACGACTCGGCGGGGGACTGGGTCTCCTCGGTGGGGATCCCCGCGAAGAGCGGCGTCGGTGGCGGGATCATCGGGGCGCTGCCCGGTCAGGTCGGCATCGCCTCCTTCTCGCCGCGGCTGGACGAGCACGGCAACAGCGTGCGCGGCATCGAGGCCTTCGAACGGCTCTCGGTGGACATGGGGCTGCACCTCATGCGGGTCGCCCCGCCGGCGCGGTCGGTCATCCACTCGACGGTGGTCCTCGGTGAGGGGGAGGACGCGGTGCGGGTCTACCGCCTCGCCGGGACGATCGGCTTCACCGGGGCGGAGCGGGTGGTCAGCCTGCTCGCCGAGCACCCACCGGCGGAGCGCCGGCTGGCCCTGGACCTCACGGGCGTGCACTCGATCTCCGGGGTCGGCCGGAGGATGCTCCTCGAGGCGACCCGTCGGCTGCGCCTGGACGGCCACGAGGTCTACCTCGACGACAGCGACGACGTGCTGCCCGACCCGGACCCGGGTGACGGGCGGCTCCTCGGAGAGGTGCCGGTCCGCTGATGCTGCGCCGACTGATCTACCCGGTCCCGGCCTGGCCCGGCGGGGACGGTCTGTCCATCGAGCAGGCGAAGGGCGGTGCCCACGTCCTGCACCACGCCGCGCCGAAGGGTGGGCGCACCGTGGTCTACATGCACGGCAACGGCTCCGACCTGGCCTCGGTGAGCCCGCTCGCAGCGCTCTTCGCCTCCCGCGGGCTGGGGTTCGCCGCGGTGGAGTACCCGGGGTACGGCCCGGCGTCCGGCCAGCGCATCACCCAGGGCGCCATCGTGGAGTCGGCCCGGGACGGCCTGGACCACCTCCTCGGAGGTGGTCTCCCGGTGACCGACATCGTGCTCGTCGGCGAGTCCCTCGGCAGCGCGGTGGCTGCCCGCCTGGCGGCGGACGGCGCCCTCGCGGCGTCCGGGGACCGGGCACGGGCCGGCGCCGATGATCGAGGAGGGGAGCCCTCCGGCGGTTCCGGCCGGCTGGTGCTCGTCTCCCCCTTCACCTCGATGACCGCGATGGTGCGCCAGGTCGTGCGGGTCTTCCCCCGGCGTCTCGTGCCGGACCGGTGGGAGACCGACCGCCTGGCCGCGCGCATCGAGGTGCCGACGCTGCTCGTCCACGGCTCGCGCGACGCGCTCGTGCCCCCGTCGATGAGCGAGGCCCTCGCGGAGCAGATCCCGGACGCCCGCCGCGTCGTCATCGAGGGACGCGACCACGGCAACCTCTGGGAGGACCCCAGTGAGTGCCTGGAGGCCGTGGCCGCCTTCGCCCGCGGCTGAACGCACCGGGACGCCCACCGCCCCCAGTGTGGGCCCCGCTCCGGTGCGCATGTCCCCAGGGGGATGCGTACTCCGGGCCGTATCTGCCTGGGGAAGTTCCTCCGGCCCCGTCGCCCGAGGGACCCGGGGGCGGACGCGTTGCTACGGGCGGGAGGGGAGGATCCGGCCGCGGGCCTCGCCGAAGCCGAGGCGGGCCCCCCCTTCGGCAGGAGCGGTGGCGGTGAGCACGACCTCGTCCCCGTCCTCGAGGAAGGTGCGCTCCTCGCCGTCCACGGCCACCGGCTCCGCACCACCCCAGGTGAGCTCGATGAAGGCGCCGCGCTGGTCCTTCTCGGGCCCCGAGACCGTGCCAGAGGCGAAGAGGTCGCCGGTGCGGGTGGGGGCGCCGTTCACCGTGAGGTGCGCGAGCATCTGCGCCGGAGACCAGTACATCTCCCGGTACGGCGGGCGGGAGACGACGTGCTCGTTCCAGCTGACCTCGAGGTCGATGTCCAGCCCCCACGGCCGCTCCGGGCGCAGGTACTCCAGCGGCGTGGGGTCCTGGGTCGGGGTGTCCACCCGCGCGGCGTCGAGCGCGAGCATCGGCACCACCCACGGGGAGATCGTCGAGGCGAAGGACTTGCCGAGGTTCGGGCCGAGCGGCACGTACTCCCACGCCTGGATGTCGCGAGCCGACCAGTCGTTGAAGAGCACGGCCCCGAAGAGGTGCTCGCCTGCGGTGTCGACGTCGATCCGCTCGCCCATGGCATTGCCCGTGCCCACGACGAAGCCGACCTCCGCCTCGATGTCGAGACGGGTCGAGGGCCCGAAGACCGGCTCCTCGTCCTGGGGGCCCTTGCGCTGCCCGGTCGGGCGGACGATGTCGGTCCCGGAGACGACGACCGACGCGGAGCGCCCGTGGTAGCCGACGGGCAGGTGCTTCCAGTTGGGCATGAGCGGGCTCGGGTTGTCCGGCCGGAAGAGCCGCCCGAGGTTGGAGGCGTGGTGCTCGCTCGCGTAGAAGTCGACGTAGTCGGCGACCTCGACCGGCAGGTGCAGGGTCACCTCGTCGAGCGCGTGGACGGCGGCGTCGAGGACCTCGCCCTGGAGCGCCTCGGTGATCGCCGCACGCACCTCGACCCACCGCTGGTGCCCCTGGGCCATGAAGGTGTTGAGGGAGGGCCGGTCGAAGGTGGCCTCGTCGCGCAGCAGGAGCGCGAGGTCGACGACGTGCTCGCCGTAGCGCACCGCGACCCGTGGGTCGGCCCCCGCGGTCGAGTAGACGCCGTAGGGCAGGTTGTGCAGCCCGAAGAGGTCGTCGGCGGGCACGGTCAGGCGGGTCATGTGAGGTCCTTCGTCGTGTCGGGGGTCAGCAGGTGCAGGTCGGCCATCTCGGTGGCGGGGTCGGCGATCGAGCAGGTGCCGAAGGAGCGGAAGGTCTCGCGGACGGCGGGGTCCAGGGTGCGCACCCGCTCCGCCAGCGCGGCCCCGTCCCGTTCGGCGAGCAGCGCCACCAGCTCCTCCTCCCCATCGCCGCGAAGGGCGGAGTCCGTCGCCAGGAGCAGGTTGAGGAAGCCGTGCTGCTCGAAACCGGTCACCGGGTCGGTGTTCCGGATCGCGTGGTGCAGGCCGGCGGTGGCCTTGAAGGGCACCTTCGCGCGGACCACCGCGGCCACGGCGCCGGCCAGCTCGGCCTCGTCGGGGTAGAGCTCGTCGCGCACGCCGCCGGTGCGGAACTTCGCCGCGTACCGGGTGCCCGCCAGGGCGCCGATGACGTCGGCGCGCCGCCCGTCGCGCGGGACCTCCACGTAGGTGCTGATCCCCGGCCGGCCGGTGAGCACCGCGTCCAGCGCCGGGACGACCTCGGCCGGCGCCGTCTGCTCGGGCAGGGCCACCTCGAGCGCGACCACGCGTGCGGCCGGGATGGAGCCGGCCGCCTCGAGGGCGTCGGCGAGGCCCGGCAGGGGCGCGGTGAGCGCGAGCTCGAAGGAGGACTCCGGCAGCCCGGCCGTCAGCTCGGCGAGGGAGCCCAGGTCCTTGGCCGCGAGCACGAACGGGCCGACGAGGGCCGCGTGGGCCCCCTTCGCGTGGCGCAGGTGGGCGGGCACGGCGTCGCCGAGCGGGAGATCGCCGGGAGGGAAGACCGCCGCGTCGTCGCACAGGGCGGTGAGCAGGGGATGGTCCGGGGAGAGCGCGCTCATCCGTCGGTCGCTCCCCTCTCGCCGCGGTCGCCACGCACCCACGAGTACGCGTAGGCGCCGTCGTCGCCGGCACGGCCCCCTTCGCCGAGCTCGAGCGGCCGGAAGGTGTCGACCATGACCGCCAGCTCGTCGAAGAACTCGACACCGATCGAGCGCTCGTAGGCGCCCGGCTGCGGGCCGTGCGGGTGCCCGCCGGGGTGGAGGCTGATCGAGCCCTGGCCGATGCCCGAGCCCTTGCGGGCCTCGTAGTCCCCGCCGCAGTAGAACATCACCTCGTCGGAGTCGACGTTCGAGTGGTAGTACGGCACGGGGATCGAGAGCTCGTGGTAGTCGACCTTGCGCGGCACGAAGTTGCAGATGACGAAGTTGTGTCCCTCGAAGACCTGGTGCACCGGCGGCGGCTGGTGCACCTTGCCGGTGATCGGCATGTAGTCGTCGACGTTGAAGGCGAAGGGGTAGAGGCACCCGTCCCAGCCCACGACGTCGAAGGGGTGATGGGGCAGCACGTGCACCGTGCCGACGATGCCACCGGGCCCGGCGCCGCGGTGCTTGATGTGGACCTCGACGTCCTGCTCGTCGACGACGCGGGGCTCGCTCGGCCCGCGCAGGTCGCGCTCGCAGTAGGGCGCGTGCTCGAGCAGCTGACCGAAGCGGGAGAGGTAGCGCCGCGGCGGCGTGATGTGGCTGTTGCCCTCGATGGCGTATATGCGGGTGGGGCGCTTCGGGACGATCCGGTAGGTCGTGGCGCGCGGCACGACGACGTAGTCACGGCTGCCCGCCTCGATGTCGCCGAAGACGGTCTCGACGACCGCCTCGCCGTCCTCGATGTACAGGCACTCGTCGCCGACCGCGTTGCGGTAGTAGGGGCTCACGGTGTCGGCGAGGACGTAGCAGAGGCGCACGTCGCCGTTGCCGAGGAGCAGGCGGCGTCCGGTGACGCCGTCGACGCCGCTGCCACTCTCGTCGAAGAGGTCGTGCGTCGAGAGGTGGATCGGCACGAGCGGGTGGTTGGGCGTCAGGCTCTGGTCCGGCAGCTCCCAGACGCGGTACTCGCGGATCGCCGAGGGGATGTGCCGGTGGTAGAGGAGGGAGGAGTCCGAGGAGAAGCCCTCCTCGCCCATGAGCTCCTCGAAGTACAGCGTGCCGTCGGGCCCACGGTGCTGGGTGTGGCGCTTGGGCGGGACCGAGCCCGCGGAACGGTAGTAGGGCATGGGGACCTCCAGTACGTCGTCGTCACCACCCAGCCTGCCCTCGTTTCGTTGCCGTGAAAAGCGGAGGTTTTCGGTGATATACGTCAGGAAAGGTGTGGAAGGTCTCCTGGAGCCGGCGGGCTAAGGTGGGG
>CAYSGN010000126.1:0-6698 GCA_964430615.1 uncultured Janibacter sp.
GTCAACCTCATCGACGGGGAGGCGGAGAAGGTCTGGGCGAAGGCGGTCAGCCCCGCGCACGCCCGGATCCTCAACCGGATCGGCGTGCACCACGTCTTCTCGCCCGAGATCGAGTCCGGCAAGCGGCTGGCCCACCTCATCGGCAGCCGTCTCATGGACTACATCGAGTTCGACGACGGCTTCGCCATCGTCAAGATGACCCCGCCGCAGGAGACGGTGGGCTTCACCCTCGAGCAGTCCGGGCTGCGGACGAAGTACGGCGTGACCGTCGTGGGCGTGAAGTCCCCCGGCCAGGACTTCACCTACGCCCGCCCGGACACCAAGGTCCGCAGCGGCGACCTCATCATCGTCAGCGGCCCGACGAGCCTCATCGAGCGGATGGCCGCCCGGCCGTAAGGACCGACGGGGGCGCCGCCCCAGGGACGGCCCGCCCGGACGCGCATCCCCTCAGGGCAGCAGACCCCTCGGGGAAGGCCCCTCCCGGGCGTCATCCCCCTGGGGAGGGGCGGCTCTCAGCCGCGGTCCTCACCGAGGGCGAGGACCATGGCGATCTCCATCTCGTCGTCGCCGGTGCGCATGGGACGGCGGTCGTCGGTCGGCCGGAAGCCGAAGCTGGAGGCGAAGGCCACCGCGCGGCCGTTGTCGGAGCCGACCCAGTAGTAGAGCTGGGAGCGGCCGTGCCGCTCGGCGATCCGCGCACCCTGGCGCACGAGGGCCGCGGCGACGCTGCGGCCGCGCCACTCGGGGTGGACCCACAGGCCGAAGAGCTGGCCGTGGGTGTCCTCCTCCTTCTCGTGGGCGTCACCGATGCTCACGACGCCGACCTGCTGGTCGTCGACCTCGGCGACGAGCCGTACGGAGCGGCGCATACGGGCCTTCCAGAAGTCCTCGGACTTCTCGGCCTCGTCGGAGTGCTCGGCCACGAAGGCGTCAGGTGATTCCTCCAGCGCCTCCAGGCGCAGGGAGCGGAAGCTCTCCCATTCGTCCTCGCCCAGCTCTCGCACGGTGATCTCACTCATGGCGTCACTCTCTCATCCTCAGCCGCACCGCGCGGGCCGGGGTCACCGAATCTTCACCCCCGGGCCACGACGTCGTCGGTCTCCCTGGTCATCTGCTCACACCCGTCCACATTGCCGCAGACCCCGTCGAACCGAAAGCCCGTTCTCGTGTAGAAGGCCACGGCGCGCGGGTTGTCGGTCATGACGTGCAGCCGCACGCGCGGCTCGCCCCGCGCGGCGGCCAGGGACAGGCAGGCCTCGACGAGAGCGGCCGCCACCCCGCTGCCCCGGGACTCCCCCGCGACCCACATCGCGACGATCTCCGGGGCCGTGCCCGGCTCGGCGGAGAGCAGCGTGGCCGACCCCACGGGCAGGCCGTCGACGCGCTCGGCCAGCAGGGTCCCGCCGGCCGCGGCCCGCTCGCGCCAGGTCTCCTCGGGGTAGGCCTGCTCCCGGGCGAAGCTGCTCCCGTACGCCGACGGCGCGTCCAGCAGCATGGCCAGGCGGGTGGCGCGCACCAGCGCCCAGTCCTCACCGGTGAGCCGACGGATCCGCCAGTCCGGGGAGGTCATCGACCCGCCGAGCGCTCGATGCACGCGTCCACCGCGTCGGCGAGCGCGTGGCGGACGCCGTGCGCCTCGAGCCGGGCCAGCGCGGCGGCGGTCGAGCCACCGGGCGAGGTCACCTGGGCCCGGAGCACGGCCGGCTCCTCGCCGGTCTCACGGAGCATGGCGCCGGCCCCGAGAGCGGCCTGGGAGGCCAGCTCACGGGCCTGGGCACGGGGCAGGCCCCGGGCGACCCCGGCGTCCACCAGGGCCTCGACGACGAGGTAGAAGTAGGCCGGCGCGGACCCGGAGAGCGCCGTGGCCGCGTCCTGCTGGGACTCCGGGAGCACGAGCGTGCGCCCGGTCGCGGCGAGCGTGGCCTCGACGCGGCGCAGCTGCTCCTCGTCGACCCCCTCCGCGGGGCTGAGCACGACCATCCCCTGCCCCACCCGCGCCGGCGTGTTGGGCATCGCGCGGACGACGGGCGTCCCCTCGGGCAGATGGGCGGCGAGGTCGGCGGTGGTCAGCCCGAGCGCGAGGGAGACGACGACCGCCCCGGGGCGAAGGGAGGGGCCGATCGCCTCGAGCACGTCGGCGACGGCGTACGGCTTGACCGCGACGAGATGGACGTCGGCGGCCTCCGCTGCCTCCTGCGCCGTGGCGACGGACCCGCGGGTGCCCTCGAGGCGGGCCCGCAGCTCCTCGGCCTGCTCCTGGCGGCGCACGACCGCGAGGACGTCGGACTCCTCGTCGGCGAGGAGCGCGTCGAGGATCGCGCCCCCCATCGAGCCGATGCCGTGGATGGCGGTGGTGCTCACGCGTACCTCCTGGGTCGGTGTCCGTGCAGGGTATCCGTGGGTCGACGGCTCAGCCGTCGGTCAGTGCCGTGACGAGGCTGCGCAGCCCGGTCGTGCGCCGGGCCAGGTCGTGCAGGTGCTCGAACCACAGCCGCCCGTAGGGCACGAGCACGCGCACGCGGTGCCCGGCGTCGGCGGTGCGCATCTGCAGGTCCGGCTGCACGCCGTGGAAGAACTGGTACTCCAGCCACTGGTCCTCGCGGCCGGTCTGGTCGGCCAGCCCGTCGGCGAGGTCGAGCAGCAGCGGGTCGTGCGTGGCGACGACGGTCGGCAGGTCCGCCTCGTAGAGGATCGCCAGGCAGCGGGCGAAGGCGAGCATCACCTCGTGGCTGTCCTGCCACGAGACGGACGCCGGGTCGCCGCTGCCTCCACGGACGAGCCGGACGCGGACGCCGTCGGCGACGAGGCGGGCGGCATCCCCTTCGCTGCGATGACGTCGGGCCACGAGCGAGGCGGTGAGGCGAGGGTGCTCCTCGTGGGTGCGGCGTACGAGGTCGAGCACCTCGTCGGCGGCCTCGACCGGCCCGGAGCGCAGGGTGACGTCGACCCCGTGCTCGGCCCCCACCTCGCAGACCCGACGCAGTGCCGCACGGGCACCGTCCGGGTCGATCCCGATGCCCAGGTGCTCCGGTGCGAGGTAGACCTCGGCGTGCAGGTCACCGCCGGAGATGAAGGGGGCGACGGCCGTGATCGCGTCGACGGCCTCCGCGACGGAGTGCTCGACATCGGCGGGGCCGGCGGCCGCCGGCAGGAGCGGGTGCAGCGCCGCGAGGCGGTGGGTCCGGCGCAGCCGCACGGCCTCGGTGACGGCGTCCTCGACCTTCTCGCCCGCGACGAAACGGGCCTTCGCGGCCCGGACGAAGGGGGTGCCCGCCACCAACTCACGGCGCCGTGGGTCGGCGAGCGTCTCGACGAGCTTCGCGCGCAGGGTCTCGGGCAGGCGGCTCATGCGGTCTCTTCCTCCGTGTGCAGACGATAGGCGTCGGCCACGACGCGCCAGGTCCGCTCGCGGGCGGGGTCGAGCTGCTCCCCGTCGGCGTTGGCGGTGAAGTCGTGGTTGACGCCGGTGACGGTCACGGTGCGCACCCGCCGGGTGAGCACGTCCGCGAGGTCGGGGTGGCGTCGGGTCGCGACGCTCATGGCGTAGCGCAGTCGCTGGGCCATGGGCACGGCCCAGGAGAGGACGAGGTCGGCCCGCCCGTCCCCCTCATCGGCCTGGGGGGCGATGACCGCGCCTCCCCCGACGCTGGAGCCGATGGTCACCGCGACCTGGAGGAGGCGGCGGCTCCCGTCGCTCACCGTCTCGCCGTCGGCGACCACCCTCAGGTGCCGCCCCTGCTTGCCGAGCCCGGCGGCGAGCCCCCCGATGACGTAGCCGAGGCCGCCGAGCCCGACCTTGCCGAGGCGCTCCTTCCACGGCACCGCGAGGCGCCCGGCCTCCTCGCCGACCCCGATGTGCACGGCATTGGCGACGAGGTTGTCGGAGTCGTCGATGAGCACGTCGACGGGACGTGCGGGGGCCTCGAGGACGACCCGGGCGGCCTGGGCGGGGTCGACGGGCAGCCCGGTGCTGCGGGCGAAGTCGTTCCCGGTCCCGAGCGGGATGAGGCCGACGACCGGCCGGTCCTCGCCGAGCGCTCCCGTCCGGCAGAGGGCGGTGGCGAAGACGTTGAGCGTGCCGTCCCCTCCGGCGAGGACGATCTCGCGTCCGTCCCGGTCGCGGACGGCGTCGGTGAGCTCCTCGATGCTCTCGGTCTCGAGGACCTCCACGTCGGCCTGCTCCCGGAGCACGGAGAGGGCGGCATCGAGGCTCGGTCGGGCGGCGGTGCCCGCAGAGGCGTTGACGAGGAAGAGGATGCGCTGCACGCGCCCAGACTACGAGTGCCCGACGAGAGCGGGCGGCGCCTCGCGGGTGACCGTCCCCACCGGGCGCGCGCCCGCGCCCCCCGTCTCAGGGCGTGCGTCGACGCAGCGTGACGCTGCCCAGGACCAGCGCGGCGACCAGCCACACGGCCAGGACGATCGCGGGCGTGACGAGGTCCTCGACGGGGTCCGGGAAGGTCGCGACGGCCCGCGCGCCGTCGACGAGGTAGGAGAGCGGGAGCACGTCGGAGACCAGCTCCAGCGTCCGGGGCAGCTGGTCGCGGGGCATGAGCAGCCCGCACAGCAGGAACTGCGGCAGCACCGTGGCCGGCATCATCTGCACGGCCTGGAACTCCGTGGCCGCGAAAGCCGACGCGAGCAGTCCGAGGGCCGTGCCCATGAGCCCGCTGCACACGACGACCACGACCAGCCAGGCCAGCGAGCCTGCGACGTCGAGCCCGAAGAGCAGGACCGAGACGCCGACGACGACCACGCCCTGGAGCACCGCGAGCGACCCGAAGGCGAGCGCATAGCCGATGACGATGTCCCCCTTGCCCACCGGCGTGGTGAGCAGGCGCTCGAGGGTGCCGCTCGTCCGCTCGCGCAGCGTGCCGACGCTCGTGGCGAGGAACATGACGACGAAGGGGAAGACGGCCACGAGCATCGGGCCGATCCGGTCGAAGAACGGGCTGTCGAGGTAGACCCAGGCGAGCAGCCCCATGAGCACGACGGGGATGACCAGCATCATCGCCAGCGTGCGGTGGTCGCGACTCATCTGCCGCAGCACGCGGCCCGCGGTGACGAGGGACAGCCGCGGGTTCATGCCGCCGCCTCCGCCCGGTCGACGAGCGCGAGGAAGGCGCCCTCGGCGTCCTCCGCCCCCGTCTCGGCGAGCAGCCCCTCCGGGGTGTCGTCGGCGAGGATGCGTCCCTCGCGCAGCAGGAGGAGGCGGTCGCAGCGGCTCGCCTCGTCCATGACGTGGCTGGAGACGAGGAGGGTGGCCCCCTCGGCGGCCAGGTCCCGGAAGAGGTCCCACAGGTCGCGTCGCAGGACCGGGTCGAGGCCGACCGTCGGCTCGTCGAGGACGAGCAGCTCGGGTGCCCCGACGAGGGCGCCCGCGAGCGAGGCCCGGCTGCGCTGCCCGCCGGAGAGGGCGTCGGCACGCGTGGCGGCGTGGCTGCTCAGGTCGACCCGCTCGATGGCGGCGCGGGCGGCCGCCTTGGGGTGGGGCAGGCCGAGCAGGGCGGCGAGGTGGGCGACGTTCTCCGTCACGGTGAGGTCGCCGTAGATGCTCGGCGACTGGGTGACGTAGGCGACCCGGCGCCGCAGCCCGGGGGTCCCGGCGGGGTGGCCGAGGACGGTCACCTCCCCGCCGTCGACCCGCTGCACCCCGACGACCGAGCGCATGACCGTCGACTTGCCACCCCCGCTCGGCCCGAGGAGTCCGACGACCTGCCCGGTCGGGACGCGGACGTCGAGCCCGGGTATGACCAGTCGGCCACCGCGGGCGACCCGCAGGCCCGTGATCTCCACCGCGTAATTCATCATGTGATGAATGCTAGCACCGCGAGACCGCCACGACACCCCATGACGGGGAGAAAACGGGTTCGCGGGCTCAGCCGACGAGCAGCCGCTGCACGGTCGGGCCGACGGTCGCCACGACCTCCTCGGGCTCGGCCTCGAGCAGGGCGGGCAGCTCGATGACGTAGCGCAGCATCGCCATCCCGACCAGCTGCGCACCGGCCGCGGCGATCGCCAGGTCCGACGGGGGCTCGCTCCCTTCGTCCTGCTCCGCCAGGGACGTGGCGATGCGCGCGATGACCGTGCGCGAGACGAAGTCGCGCAGCAGGTGGGCGGCGTCGGCGTGCGAGGTGGCCGAGCGGGCGAGGGCCTGGAAGCGCACCCGCCCCTCCGGGGAGTCCCACACCGACAGGAAGGTGCGCACGATCCGCTCCCCCGCCTCCTCCCGCGGGCCGGTCACCGCCGAGGCGATGAGCTGCTCGATCCCCGCCGGCACGCCCACGACCTCCTCGAAGAGACCGGGCTTGCCCTCGAAGTAGTGGTGGACCAGGGCCGGGTCGACCCCGGCGACGCGGGCGATGCCACGGAGGGAGGTGCGGTCGTACCCCTTCGTCGCGAACTCCTGCCGCGCCGCCTCGAGGATCTCCTCACGGGTGCTGCCCCCGCGAGGCCGTCGGCCCCGGGGGCTCACGACGCCGCGTGGCCGCTGGCGGTCGTCGCCGCGACCTGGCCCAGGTGGCGCCGGGCGAAGTCGAGGGACTCGCGCAGGTCCGCCTCCCGCCGACGGGGCCGCTTCCGGGTGCCCACCTCGAGCACGACCGACCCGGCGAAGCCGTTCTGCGCGACGTGCTCGAGCACCCGCCCGCACGGCTGGCTGCCGCGACCGGGGACGAGGTGGTCGTCCTTGAGGGTCG
>CAYSGN010000127.1:0-6691 GCA_964430615.1 uncultured Janibacter sp.
GGGTTGCCCACCGACGCCGTGGTCTCGGTCTGGCCGTAGCCGTCACGCAGCTCCAGGCCCCAGTGCTCGTGGACCTTGTCGATGACCTCCGGGTTGAGCGGCTCCCCCGCGCCGATGACCTCGCGCAGCGAGCCCGGGCCGCCGGAGAGGTCGGCGTTGATGAGCATCCGCCACACCGTCGGCGGCGCGCAGAAGGTCGTCACGCGCCGCTCGCGGATCTGCGTGAGCAGCGCGGCGGGGTCGAAGCGCGAGTAGTTGTAGACGAAGATCGTCGCCTCGGCGATCCACGGCGCGAAGAAGCAGGACCAGGCGTGCTTGGCCCAGCCCGGACTCGAGATGTTCAGGTGCACGTCCCCCGGCTGCAGGCCGAGCCAGTACATCGTCGACATGTGCCCGACCGGGTAGGAGACCTGGGTGTGCTCGACGAGCTTCGGGCGCGAGGTGGTCCCGGAGGTGAAGTAGTACAGCAGCGGGTCCTGCGGAGCGGTGCCCGGGTGCACCGCGGGCGGGACGTCGAGCTCCTGCGCGGCCCGCAGGTCGCTCCACCCCTCGGCCGGCCCGACGCTGATCCGGCCGTAGTCACCCGGCACGTCGGCGAAGGTGGCGGTGTCACCGGCGTTGGCGATGACGAAGCGGGCGCCACCACGCCGGATCCGGTCCTCGAGGTCGCTCTCCCCGACCGCCGTGGTCGTCGGCATGACGATCGCGCCGACCTTCATCAGACCGAGCATCGTCTCCCAGAGCTCGATCTGGTTGCCGAGCATGAGGATCACCGGGTCCCCCTTCGCCACCCCCTGCTGCGTGAGCCACGCGGCGACCCGGTCCGAGCGGGCGGCCATCTCGTCGAAGGTGACCTCCTGGGCGGAGCCGTCCTCCTCGACGAGGACGAGGGCGGCGCGCTCGTTGCCGCGGGCGATGGCGTCGAACCAGTCGACCGCCCAGCTGAAGCGCTCGCCGAGGTCCGGGAAGGCGAAGACCTCCCGGGCCCGGTCGTGCTCGCCCCTCAGGTCGAGCAGCTGGTCACGGGCGGCGCGGTAGATGTCGGTGGCTGCGTCCATGAGCACAACGTGCCACGGATCACATACGGATGCCACCGCCGCCCGCGGCCGTGCTCAGTGCAGCTGACCGGCGTCCTCGAGCGAGCTCGCGTCGTGCTTCATCTTGTCGCTCATGCCCGCGGCCTTGAGGTCCTTGCGCAGCTCGTTCGGCAGCGCGAAGAGCAGGCTCTCCTCGGCCGCCGTGATGGGGTGGACGTCCTCGAAGCCCCGCTCGGCGAGGTAGTCGAGCACGCCGCGCACGAGGATCTCCGGCACGGAGGCACCGGACGTCACGCCGACGGTGCGCACCCCGTCGAGCCAGGACTCGTCGATCTCCTCCGCGTAGTCGACGAGGTGCCCGGCGCGGGTGCCGTGCTCGAGCGCCACCTCGACGAGGCGCACGGAGTTGGAGGAGTTGCGCGAGCCGACGACGAGCATCAGGTCGCAGTCGGCGGCCATCTGCTTCACGGCCGTCTGGCGGTTCTGCGTCGCGTAGCAGATGTCGTCGCTCGGCGGGCTCTGCAGGTTGGGGAAGCGCTCCTTGAGCCGGCGCACCGTCTCCATCGTCTCGTCGACGGAGAGCGTCGTCTGGGAGAGCCAGACGACCTTGTCCGGGTCACGGACCTCGACCGCGTCCACGTCGTCGGGCCCCTCGACGAGGGTGATGTTCTCGGGGGCCTCGCCCGAGGTGCCGACGACCTCCTCGTGCCCCTCGTGACCGATGAGCAGGATGTCGTAGTCGTCGGCGGCGAAGCGCACGGCCTCGCGGTGGACCTTGGTCACCAACGGGCAGGTGGCATCGATCGTCTTGAGGTTGAGCGCGGCGGCCTCCTCGTGCACGACCGGGGCGACGCCGTGCGCGGAGAAGACGACCGTGGCCCCCTCGGGCACCTGGTCGGTCTCCTCGACGAAGATCGCGCCCCGCTTCTCGAGGGTGCTCACGACGTGCTTGTTGTGCACGATCTCCTTGCGCACGTACACCGGCGGACCGTAGAGCTCGAGAGCCTTCTCCACGGCGACGACCGCGCGGTCGACGCCCGCGCAGTAGCCTCGGGGGGCGGCCAGCAGCACGCGCCTGGTCTCCTCGGCGGCCGGAGGCTGCTGGGTGGGGGTGCTGGCACTGTCCGTCATGGCCTCCATGGTAGGCGAGCACCCTGCACAAGCCCTGATCGCCGCGGTCCCGGGCGGGCGGACCCGCCCACGAGCCGCTGTCCCCGGCCCGCCCTACGATGGACCGCCATGAGCTCGCCCCTGCCGGAGAAGGCCGCGGACACGACCGCCGAGCACCCCTGGCCGGTGCGCCTGCTCAGCGCGAAGATCGCCGAGTACGTCGACCGGATGTCGGTCACATGGGTCGAGGGGCAGGTCGTCCAGCTCAACGTGCGGCCCGGGGCACGCACCGCCTTCCTCACCCTGCGCGACACGGACGTGAACATGTCCCTCTCCTGCTCGGTCCGCGTCACGGCCCTGGACGCCATGCCGAGCCCGCTGACCCAGGGCGCCCGGGTCGTCGTCCAGGCCAAGCCCGAGTACTGGACCCAGCGCGGCTCGCTGACGATGGACGTGCGTCAGATCCGCCCGGTCGGTGTGGGCGAGCTGCTCGCCAGGATCGAGTACCTCAAGCAGAACCTGCGCTCCGAGGGTCTCTTCGACCCGGCGCGCAAGCGGAGACCCCCCTTCCTCCCGCGACGGGTGGGGCTCGTGTGCGGGCGGGCCAGCGCCGCCGAGCGCGACGTCGTCGAGAACGCCCGGCGCCGGTGGCCGGGCCTGCCCTTCGCCATCCGGCAGGTGGCCGTGCAAGGGGGTAACGCAGTCTCGGAGGTCTCCGCGGCGGTCGCGGAGCTGGATGCGCTCGAGGAGGTGGACGTCATCGTCGTCACCCGCGGCGGCGGGTCCGTCGAGGACCTGCTGCCCTTCAGCAACGAGACGATGATCCGGGCGGTGGCCGACGCCCGCACCCCCGTGGTCAGCGCGGTCGGCCACGACGTCGACACCCCGCTGCTCGACCTCGTCGCCGACGTGCGCGCCTCCACCCCCACCGACGCGGCCAAGCTCATCTGCCCCGATGCCGCCGCGGAGCGGGCCACGGTGGGCGAAGGGCGGGACCGCCTCCGCGCCCACCTCACCCAGCGGGTCGACCGCGAGCGCCGGGCGCTCGTCGAGCTCACCTCCCGGCCGGTGCTCGCGGACCGGACCGCCTTCGTGCGGGCCCAGCGCGAGGTCGTCACCTCGCTGCGGCACCGGGCGCGTCACCGGGTCGAGGCCGGACTGCACCGCGACCGGGACCGGGTCGGGCACCTGCGCGCCCAGGCCCGGGTGCTCTCCCCCGCCTCGACGCTCGAGCGCGGCTACGCGATCGTCCAGCACCCCGAGGGCGAGATCGTCGGCAGCCGCGAGCAGATCGCCGTCGACGACCTGCTGCGGGTGACCGTCGCGGACGGGGACTTCGCGGTCCGGGTCACCGACGGACGGGACGCATAGGGTGGGCCTCATGCCGGAGCAGCCCGCCGACCAGGAGCACACCGACGTCGCCGACCTCGGGTACGAGGAGGCACGCGGCGAGCTCGTCGACCTCGTCGCCCGCCTCGAGGGCGGTCAGGTCGGGCTCGAGGAGAGCATGCGCCTGTGGCAGCGCGGGGAGGCACTGGCGGCGCACTGCGAGGCCTGGTTGGACCGGGCCGAGGCGAGCCTGTCGCAGAAGACCCAGGACGACGCTCCCGCAGGGGATGCGTCCGAGGCGGCCGCCGACGGGTGAGGGCGACCGGCCGCCCGCCGCGCTCTCCCTTCGCCTCCCCATGACCAAGACAAACCCCCGCCCTCGCGGGGGTTCGAACTCTTGCGACGGCGGGGGTTATCGGGTCACCCGATGATCACGAGGTGGGTGAGGTGCTCGGCTCGCCCGCCGCGGGCTCGGCCTCGACGAGATGCTCGGCGAGCGTCTCGACCTGCGCCCACGAGCCGGTGCCGACGACCACCGTAGTCAGCTTCTTCGCCCCCTTCGGGTCCGCGACGAGGCTGCGCAGCCGCTTCCCCTCGTCCTCGGACTCGTAGCGCATCCAGCGCCGGCCGTCCGCGGACTCGAAGGCCCCCGTGCGCTCCCCCTTGCGGGTCTGGGCCCGCAGCCACTCCTCCGGGGCGCCCAGCGCCTGGCGGACGGAGACGTACTCCTCGTCGGAGATCGTGTACCCGGCGTCCCACATCATGATGCCGCCGGTGGTGCGGGTGTAGCGGGCGCTCGTCGCCAGCCAGTCGTCGGGCAGGTCCTCCCCGTAGGCGAAGGTCTGCCCCGCCTGGGCGCCCCGGTCGGCCGCGACCGCCTGGACGTCGATCTTCTGCGGGGTCGTCGTGTTCTGCCGGCCGGTCATGAAGAAGAGGGCCAGGGTGATCGCGACGATGACCGCCATCGACCGGACGATGTTGGCGGCGGTCCCCTTCGCGTAGTGGCTCGCACCCCGCGCGGGCACACCCTGCTGCTTCGCCAGCTCCTCCGGGGTGGGCTCGCGGTGGGGGGCGTCGCTCGGGACGGAACTCATGGGGCACATGGTCGCACGCGCTCCTTGGCGCCTCCGGATAGGCTCGGCCCGACCGCAGGCCACGCCGGAGGAGAACCATGAGCGAGACCCACACGTCCACCACCGGGGTCATGCACCCCGACCGCAACCTGGCGATGGAGCTCGTCCGGGTCACCGAGGCCGCCGCGCTCGCCGGCGGACGCTGGGTGGGTCGGGGTGACAAGAACCGCGCCGACGGGGCCGCCGTGGACGCGATGCGCTCGATGATCGCGGGCGTGCACATGGACGGCACCGTCATCATCGGCGAGGGCGAGAAGGACGAGGCCCCGATGCTCTACAACGGCGAGGAGGTCGGGGACGGCAACGGCCCCGCCTGCGACGTCGCCGTGGACCCGATCGACGGCACCACCCTGACGGCGAAGGGGATGACCAACGCCGTCTCGGTGATGGCCGTGGCCGACCGCGGCACGATGTACGACCCGAGCGCCGTCTTCTACATGGACAAGCTCGTGACCGGCCCGGTGGCCGCGGACGTCGTGGACATCCGCCTGCCCGTCAAGGAGAACATCCGCCGGATCGCCAAGGCGAAGGACGAGCTGCCCGAGGACGTCACCGTCGTCATGCTCGACCGCCCGCGTCACGCCGACCTCGCGGACCAGGTGCGCGCGGCCGGGGCCCGGATCCGGTTCATCTCCGACGGCGACGTGGCCGGGGCGATCATGGCCGCCCGTCCCGAGACCGGGATCGACCTGCTGCTCGGCGTCGGCGGCACGCCCGAGGGCATCATCACCGCCTGCGCCATCAAGTCCCTCGGCGGAGTCATCCAGGGCAAGCTGTGGCCCCGCGACGACGAGGAGCGCCAGCAGGCGATCGACGCCGGGCACGACCTGGACCAGGTGCTGACCACCGACGACCTCGTGGCCACGGACAACTGCTTCTTCGTGGCGACCGGGATCACCGACGGCGAGCTGCTGCGCGGGGTGCGCTACCGGGCGGGCGGGGCGACCACCCACTCCCTCGTCATGCGCAGCAAGTCGGGGACGATCCGCACCGTCGAGGCCCACCACAACCTCACCAAGGTGCAGCGGGTCTCCCCCTTCGCCGGGACCTGACGTGCCGCTGCCCCGACGCCGACAGGGACCCACCTCCACCCTCGTCATCGGCGAGGCACTCGTCGACGTGGTCATCGCGCCGGACGGCGGGCGCAGCGAGCACGTCGGCGGCTCCCCGCTCAACGTCGCGGTCGGCCTGGCCCGACGGGGGCGCCCGGTCACGCTCGCGACGCACATCGGTCGGGACGAGCGCGGCGCCGCCATCGGCGAACGCCTCTCCGACGCCGGTGTCCTGCTCGCCCCCGGGAGCGACACCGCCGAGGACACCTCGGTGGCGACGGCGCGGCTCGACGAGCACGGCGGGGCGCAGTACACCTTCGAGATCGCGTGGCGGATGCCCGAGCTGCCCGATGGCTGCGACCACGTGCACACCGGCTCCATCGGCGCGCTCGTGCGACCCGGTGGCGTGGACGTGCTCGCGGCGATGGACGGGCTGCGACGGCGCGCCACGATCTCCTACGACCCGAACGTGCGCCCCACCCTGATGGGCACCCCCGAGGCCACCCTCGAGGAGGTGGAGCGTCGGGTCGCCGTGAGCGACGTCGTCAAGGTCAGCCAGGAGGACATCGACTGGCTGCTCGGCCGTGCGACGGACGAGGACGAGGTCGCCGAGCAGCTGGCGCGCTGGCTCGACCTCGGGCCACGGCTGGCCGTCGCCACGCTCGGGGCGAGAGGGGCCCTGGCCCTGCACGCCGGTGGCCGGCGCGTGCGGGTCGAGGCGCCCCGCGTCGAGGTCGTGGACACCGTCGGTGCCGGGGACGCCTTCATGGCCGGGTTGCTCTCGGCCCTGCTCGAGGAGGGGCTGCTCGGCGGCGCCGGCGCCCGTAAACGACTGCGCTCCCCCGACGCCGGCGCCCTGGAGCGCGCCGTCCGGCGCGGGGTCGACGATGCCGCCGCCGCGGTC
This sequence comes from uncultured Janibacter sp., assembly GCA_964430615.1. GTDB lineage: Bacteria > Actinomycetota > Actinomycetes > Actinomycetales > Dermatophilaceae > Janibacter. The sequence goes on from CAYSGN010000127.1 coordinate 6,566, forward strand.
ACCCGGGTCGGCCCGTAGGGCCGCCTGAATTCGCATCTCCCTAGGGAAAGAACCCTCCGGACGGAACTTCCCCTAGGGGGATGTGCACCTGGCTGGGACTTCCCCGCGGGGGATACCGGTCAGCCG
>CAYSGN010000128.1:0-6590 GCA_964430615.1 uncultured Janibacter sp.
CTCGTCATCCACGCCGACCCGCCGGTCGAGCACAAGGCCTACCTGCACCGCTCCGGACGAACCGCGCGGGCCGGGGCCGAGGGCACGGTCGTCACGCTCATGACCGACGAGCAGGTCCGGGACGTGCGCGACCTCACCCGCAAGGCCGGCATCAAGCCGACGACGACCAAGGTCTCGGTCGGCCACGGCCTCCTCGACGAGCTCGCACCGGGGGAGCGCACCTTCCCGGGGGCCTTCGAGGTCAAGACCCCGCAGCAGCAGTCCACCGGCGGCGCGAAGGGCGGCTCCGGCCGTGGCCAGCGCGGCGGGAAGGGCCGCGGCGGCCAGGGTGGCGGCCGCGCGCGCGGCGAGCGCGGCGGTGCCGGTCGCGGCCGTCAGGGCGGCGGGTCCGGTCAGGGCACCCGTGGCGGCTCGGGCCGTGGTCGGCGCGGCGGGTCCGGTCAGGGCACCCGTGGCGGCTCCGGCGGGGGCCAGGGCGGCGGCAGCGTCGTCGCCTTCTCGACGAGCACCTCGGCGGGCCGCCGCTAGCACCCGCGTGCACGACGGGGACCACGGAGGACGCCTGCCTCCCGAGGTCGGGCGGGTCAGTCCCGATCGTGCGCGGCGAGCACCGCCCGGTAGCCCTCGCGGTAGCTCGGGTAGGCCAGCTCGAGCCCGGTGGAGCGCAGGCGGGTGTTGTCGATCCGCTTGCCGTGCGGGGACAGCCGGCCAGTGACCTCCGGGCGGGTGATGCCGAGCTCGTCGGCGACGAAGTCCCGGACCTCGCCGACCGGGCACGGCTCGTCGTCGCAGGCCAGGTAGAGCCCCGCGGGGGCCTCGACCTGCGTGAGCAGGTGCACCACGGCGGCCGCGGCATCGTCCCGGTGGATCCGGTTGGTCATCCGCCCCGGGTCGGGGTTCTCCCCACGTCGGACCTGGGCGACGAGACGGTTGCGCGGCGGGCCGTAGAGTCCGGCCGGTCGCAGGACCGTGCCGTGCGGGACGTGCTCGAGGAAGAGCCCTTCCGCCTCGAGCAGCACGCGCGCCGTCGCCGAGCCAGGCTCCGGGGCGGTCGTCTCGTCCACCGGCCCCTCCACCGGCCCGTTGACGCTCGTGGACGAGACGAGCACCGCGCGTCCCGGCATCCCCCCGCGCCGGACCGCCTCCAGCCCGCGGGCCATGCCCTCGAGGTAGGTGCGGCGGTAACCCCCTTCGTCCCGGGAGTCCGCGGTGAGCGCGACGACGAGCAGGTCGGTGGCCAGGTCCGGCAGATCACCCGCGACGAGGTCCGCGCGCAGCCCGCGGATCGGAGCGGGGATCGCCTCGATGGTGCGCCGGAGCCCGGTGACCTCGTGCCCGCGCTCCACGAGCCGCAGACCGATGCGGATGCCGAGGTCACCGCTGCCGAGGAGGAGGGTTCGTGGGCTCTGCGTCACGATGCCCAGCCTAGGCTGGCCTCCATGACCACCCCCGACCCGTTGACCGTGTGGGACACCGCCGCCGAGGACCTGCTCGGCGTGCTGCGCGAGCTGGACGAGGCGGACTTCGCACGGTCGACCGCGCTGCCGGGCTGGCGCGTCCGGGAGGTGCTGGCCCACCTCGCGCACCTGGAGTCCGAGGCCGCCGGCATGGAGCAGCCCTCCGGTGGGCGCGTCACCACGCAGGCCCGGCGCAACCAGCCGATGCCGACCGAACTCACCGAGGCCGGCGTGGCGGCGCGGGCCGGGCAGAGCCCTGCCGAGCTGATGGACGAGCTCGAGGAGGCGTGCGTGCGCCGTCGGGCGACGCTCGCCGACCTCGACACGAGCGACCCGAAGGCCCTCGCGCCCGGCCTCGCCGGCGACCTCGGCTGGGACCTGCGCACCTGGCTGCGCAACCGCCCGATCGACCTGTGGGTCCACGAGCAGGACATCCGCCGGGCCACCGGCCGGGAGATGACGCTCACCGCGGTCGGCGCGGCGCACGTCGCCGGGGTCATGGCCGCGGCCTTCCCGGCCGCGCTGCGACGTCTGCCCGTGGGCACGGCGGTGGTCGCACGGATCTCCGGCCCGCAGGGCCGGGTGCTCTCGGCTCGCGTCGGCGAGGACGGGCGGGCGGCTCCCTTCGACCCGGACGAAGGGAGCGATGCCGCCCTCTCCATGGAGGACGCCACGTGGCTGCTGCTGACGGGTGGTCGGCTGGCGCCGGAGGAGGCACGGGTGACCATCGAGGGCGACGAGGCGATCGCCCGGCAGGTCCTCTCCCGGCTCAACGTCACGCCCTGACCCGTTGACCTCGGGGTTAGCGTGGGCGACATGGAGTACCGCTACCTCGGCGACAGTGGTCTGAAGATCAGCGAGATCGCCTACGGCAACTGGCTCACCCACGGCTCCCAGGTGGAGGAGGAGGCGGCGCGGGCGTGCGTCCGGGCCGCGCTGGACCACGGCATCTCGACCTTCGACACCGCCGACGCCTACGCGAACACCCGGGCGGAGTCCGTGCTCGGGGAGGCGCTCCAGGGAGAGCGGCGCGAGTCGCTGGAGATCCTCACGAAGGTCTACTGGCCGACCGGGCCCCGTGGTCACAACGACTCCGGCCTCTCCGCCAAGCACATCCGCGAGTCGATCGACGCCTCGCTGCGCCGGCTGCAGACCGACCACGTCGACGTCTACCAGGCGCACCGCTTCGACACCGAGACCCCCCTCGAGGAGACGATGCAGGCCTTCGCCGACGTCGTGCGCTCGGGCAAGGCGATCTACATCGGCGTCAGCGAGTGGACCGCGGAACAGCTGCGCGAAGGTCACGCCCTCGCCCAGGAGCTGGGCTTCCGGCTCATCTCCAACCAGCCGCAGTACTCGATGCTCCACCGGGTCATCGAGGAGCGGGTCGTGCCCGTCTCCCGGGCGCTCGGCATGTCCCAGATCGTGTGGAGCCCGATCGCGCAGGGCGTGCTCACCGGCAAGTACCGCCCCGGCGAGGCGCTGCCCGAAGGGAGCCGCGCCGCCCACCAGCACGTCGGTCAGTCGGTCTCCGGGCGGGTGGGCGACGAGGCCCTCCTCGAGGCGGTCCAGGGGCTGCGGCCCATCGCCGAGGACCTCGGCCTGACCATGGCCCAGCTCGCGGTCGCATGGGTGCTGCAGAACGAGAACGTCTCCGCGGCGATCATCGGCGCCTCCCGCCCCGAGCAGGTCGAGGAGAACGTCACGGCGTCCGGCGTGCGGCTCGAGCCGGAGATCATGGCCCGGGTCGACGAGGTCCTCGCCGGACACGTCGACCGGGACCCGGCCCTGACCGCTGAGCAGGCGCCGCAGGAGCGGCCCAGCTGAGTCAGCCGGTGGCCCGGGTCGGGGGCCGCAGTGGCCCTCGACGGACCGACCGGGTCACGGGTAGTCGACGACGTCGCGCTCGCCCTCGACGCGCTCGCCCTTGATCGCCGACGTGGCCAGGTTGGCCAGCTGCACGATCTGGCTGTTGCCGGGCGCGTCCCAGTACTCCGCGGACTCCGGCTCGACCTCGATGAGGATGTTGTTCGGGTTGTCCGGCCCGCCCTCCAGCCACGCGCTGGTGAAGGTGTCCCACAGCTCGCGCAGGCGCGCCTCGTCGTCGACGATGTGCGCGGTCCCGGCGAGGGAGACCCAGGAGCCACTGCCCGCATAGGCGAGGTTCACCCGCGGGTCGGCGGTGAGCTCTCTGACCTTGTCGCTGTCACGTTCGGCGATGAAGAGGACGGTCCCGGTGAACTCGACGTCCTGGGTGGCCATCGGCTGCGCGGTCAGCCGGCCGTCCTCGGCCACGTGGGTCATCATGGCGATCTTCGTCGACGAGATGATGTCGGCGACCTTCTGCTGCGACTCGTTCATCGTCATCCTGCCTTCTCGGACGTGGTCGGGGACGCGTCCGTGGCCCGGCTGTACCCCGCGTGCTGCGCCGCTAACGTGGCCGGGGGCCACCGGGTGCCGGTCGGCACGGCGCCGGAGTCGAGGCCGCCGTGCACCCGTCAGAGGCGCACGAGCATCTTGCCGGTGTTGGCGCCCCCGAGGAGGTCGATGAAGGCCTGCGGCGCCTGCTCGATCCCGTCGCGGAAGGTCTCGTCACCGCGCAGACGTCCCTCCGCCAGCCACGAGCTCGCCCGGGCGCGGTACTCCTCGGCGAGGTGGTCGTACTGCCCGACGATGAAGCCCCTCAGGGTCAGCCCCTTGCCGATGGCCTGGAAGAGGTTGCGCGGGCCGGGAGCCGGCTCCGTCGCGTTGTACTGCGAGATCGCGCCGCAGAGCGCGACCCGGCCGAAGGTCTTCAGCGAGCTGATCGCCGCCTCCAGGTGGTCGCCGCCGACGTTGTCGAAGTAGACGTCGATGCCCTCGGGTGCTGCGGTTCGTAGCCCGTCGCGTACGGGCGTCTCGCGGTAGTTGAAGGCGGCGTCGTAGCCGAGCTCTCGCACCCGCTCCACCTTCTCCGCGGAGCCGGCCGAGCCGATGACCCGCTTCGCCCCGAGGGCGGCCGCGATCTGGCCCGCGGCCTGGCCGACCGCGCCGGCCGCGCCGGAGACGAAGACGGTGTCCCCCTCGCGCATCTCGGCGACGGCGGTCAGCCCGACGTAGGCCGTCAGCCCGGTCAGGCCGAGCAGGCCGAGGTACCGCGAGGCCGGTGCGGCCTCGACGTCGACGGCCCGGGCGACGGTGTCGGGGAGCACGGCGTGCTCCCGCCAGCCCTTGCCGTGGAGGACGTGGGTCCCGACCTCGAGCCGCGCCGAACGGGAGGCGATGACCTCTCCGACCGCGCCGCCGTCGAGCGGCGCGTCCACCTCGAAGGGGGCGACGTAGGACTTCGCGTCGTTCATCCGTCCACGCATGTACGGGTCGACCGACATGACCGAGTTGCGCACGAGGACCTCGCCGTCGGCGAGCGCGGGCAGGTCGGCCTCCTCGAGGCGGAAGTGCTCGCTCGTCGGCTCCCCGTGGGGACGCGCGGCGAGGACGATCTGGCGGGTCGTCGTGGGTGTGGTCATCGTGGTGCTCCTTCGGAAGGGATCAGGTCGCCGCTCGCCTCGCTGAAGCGCTGCGCGAGACGACGGAGGGTCGCCAGCTCGCCGGGGTCCATGTCGACGGTCTCGTACAGGCGTCGCTGGATGGCGCAGGCCTGCGTCTCCAGCGCCCGCCCGGCGTCCGTGAGGTGCACGGTGACGACGCGCCCGTCGCCCCCTTCGCGCCGGCGCTCGACGAGTCCGGCGTCGGCCATCCGGCGCAGGAGAGGGGAGAGCGTCCCGCTGTCGAGGCGCAGCGTCGAGCCGAGCTGGGTGACGGTGCGCCCGTCCTGCTCCCACAGGACGAGGAGGGTGAGGTACTGGGTGTAGGTCAGGCCCAGCCGGGCGAGCGCCTCGCGGTAGGCGGAGGTGGCGGTGCGCGCCGCCGAGTACAGGGCGAAGCAGATCTGGTGATCGAGCTGGTGGTCGGTGCGCACGAACAGAACGATTGCACACAACCAGGTTGTGCACAACGTGGTTGTGCTTGGATGGACGGCATGCGGCGCACGGTGGAGCGGTTCGACGGGCGCATCCTCGGGGCCGGCACGGGCAGCGGCGTGCGCCTCGTGGTCGGGGACTGGGACCGCTCCCCGCTGGGCGCCTTCACCGACGTCATGGTCGCCACCGCTGACGGGCGCCGTGTCCTCCTCGCGCCCGATGCCGAGGTGGCCGACTACGTCGCGGCGACCTACACCTTCGACGAGGTCGTGCGGTGTCCCGTCGCCCTGACGTCCACCGGGACCACGGGGGACGAGGGGTGGCTGGTCGAGGCCGGACCGCTGGTCGTCCACGTCGACCTCGGGTCCCGGACGGTGGTCGGTCGCGTGTTGGCCCTGCTGCCCAGGGTCCTCTCCCGCAGCAGGGTCTTCGCGGGCCTCGTCGACCCGCTCGCCCGCCGGGTCCAACCGGGCGTCCGCACCCGCGGGAGTGCGGGGCGCGGCCGGCGGGAGTACTACGGGGCCCAGGACCAGCATGCCGTGACCGGTCTGGTCGGCACGTGGGCGGGGGAGGACCTCGGAGGCCTCGCCGATGTGGTCCCCGCGCCCCGCTTCGGCTTCAGCTCGACCCCGCGACGACCGTGCCTGACCCGGGTGACGACCACGGTCGTGCGGGAGCGGGTGCGGCACCGGCCGGGCTCACGCGGGTCGGCCGCGCAGGAGGACCAGCTGTGAGCAGAAGCCCGGGCCGAGCGCCATGAGCACCCCGTGGCTGCCGGGGCCGGGAGGCCGATCGCGCAGGGTGTCGGCGAGCACGTGCAGGACGGACGCGGAGGAGAGGTTGCCGTCCGTGGCGAGGGACTCGCGGGTCAGCGCCAGGTCCTCCTCGGCCAGGTCGAGGGTGTCGCGCACGGCGTCGATGACCTTCGGGCCGCCCGGGTGGCAGACCCACCAGTCGATGTCGTCGCGGCCCAGGTCGTGGTCGGCGAGGAAGGTGTCGACGTCCTCGCCGAGGTGACGCTCGACGATGTCCGGCACCTCCGCGTCGAGCGCCACCTGCAGCCCGCGCTCGCCGAGGTCGAAGGCCATGGTGCGCTCGGTCCCCGGGTAGAGCCGGCTGCGGCTGCCGCGGACCTCGACGGCGGCCTCCCCTCCCCGGGTATCGCCGGCCCGGG
>CAYSGN010000129.1:0-6535 GCA_964430615.1 uncultured Janibacter sp.
TCGGCTTCGACCTCGGCTCCGGCCTGGGCTCGGTGCTCGTCGGCATGATCGCGGCCGGCACCGGATTCCCCGGGGCCATGCTCGTCACGGCGGTGGCGGCACTGCTCACCCTCCCGCTGGCGATCGGTCGTCTCAGAGGATCGTCCCGAGCGGCCCCAGGTCGAGGTTGAGGTCCTCGGCGGTCAGGTCGAAGCGCTCCTGGAGGTCGTTCATCGCCTCCTCGAGCCGCATGAGCGCCACGCCGAGCTCCTCGACCTGCTCCTCCTCGAGGTCACCCTCGTCGACCCGGCGCAGCGCCTGCTTCTCCATGAGCTGACGCACGAGCTCGACGATCGTCAGGACGAGCTTGATGAGGTCCCGCTCGACGGAGTCGGCATCGGTCTCCATGCGCTGGGGCAGCGCGTGCGTCCTGCCCAGCCCCGTGGTGTCGGACTGGCTCATCGTTCCTCCTGCTGCATCTCCGCCCGCACCGACGCGATGAGCGCGTGCAGCCGGATCTGGACGAGGTCGACCCCGGCGAGAGAGATGACGAGGTCCCCCGAGAGGACGACCCCCTCCCCGAGGAGCCGGTCGAGCAGGTCGACGAGCGCGACCGGGGCCAGCGCCGCCCGCACCGACTCCTCCGTCGCGACCGGCTCCCGCCCGGGTGCCTGCTGCGTCACGTCTCCTCCAGCACCGCGAACGAGTACGGCGGCCAGGGCCCGTCGACGGTGGCTCGCGCCCCCGCCGGGAGCCGCACGTCCTCGACGAGGCCGCGGAATCGCTCGGCGTCGCGGTCCTCGACGAGGTAGGCCACGTTGAGGATCATCTCGCCGCGGTGGCCGGTCAGCTGCCGGTCCTGGGCCGGGAGCGAGCGCCCCGCGACGGCGACCTCCGCCAGCGAGCCGTGCAGCTCGTCGGCGGCGGCGACGTGGCCCTCCGAGGCGCTCTCCCGTTCGTCGGCCTCTCGGCGACGGCGGGCGAGGTACTCGGTGCCGGAGCCCGCCCGGGAGGTCGAGGCCTTGGCCGCGTCCGGCTCGCTGTAGACCTTGACGCTCCACTCGCTGCGGCCCTCGACGCTGTCGAGCACGTCCTGCACCTGCGGACCGAGGTGACGGAGGCGGTCGTCGACCGAGGCCTCACCGTGGAAGACCGTGGCGAGGCGAAGGGGGGCGACCGGCCCCAGCTGCGCGGCCTCCCGGACCACGTCGTCGTGGGCCACGGCGACATCACGCACCCAGTCCAGGTCCTCCAGGTGGGCGCGCAGCCCCGCTTCGCCGAACTCGTCGAGGTCGACGACCGAGACGAGGGCCGCGAGGCCGTCGTGGGCGACCACCTGCACGGGGGCGCCGCCGATGCCGGTCGTCTCCAGCCGGGCGGCGACGGCCTCTCGGGTGAGCGCGTAGGCGTAGAGACCGTCAGTCATGCCCGGCCTCCAGACGCTCCAGGCGGCGACGCAGCTGCTCGTTCTCGATCGCGAGCTGCTCGGCGTCGTCGCCCTGGCGGATCCCGGTCCGCCGGCGGGCCCGGCTGCTGAGCATCGGGTCGTTCTCCCACCAGTCGATGCCCATCTCCTTGGCCTTGTCGACCGAGGCGACGAGCAGGCGGATACGGATCGTCAGCAGCTCGACGTCGACGAGTGAGACGGAGATGTCGCCGGCGATGACGATCCCCTTGTCGAGCACCCGCTCGAGGATGTCGGCGAGGTTGGCCTGCCGCGGCTCCATCTGCCGCTGCATCGGCCCCTGCAGGTGCCGCGGCACGGGTCGGTCGGTGGATGGGGTCTCAGCCATCGGCGACGCCCCCCTCGGCCTGACCTCGGATGTAGCGCTCGACCCGCTGGTAGCCCTCGAGCGTCCCGGAGGTGTCGAGCTGGACCCGGTAGATCGCGAGCACGTCGGTGGTGTCGGGGATGCGCTGGGTCTCCACGACCTCGAGGTCGACCTCCCAGCCGTCGTCGGTGCGCCGGACCCCGATGACGCTCTCGCTCTCCCGGCCGAGCAGCTCGCCCAGCTGCTCTCGCGCGTGGCGAGCCACCTTCACGGCGTTCGGACGGGTCCTGCGAGGGGCCTTGCTGCTCGAGGGCGCCCGCTTCTTCGCGGCCCCGCCGGGGGCGGCCCGCTTCTTCGGCGTCTCCTCGGTCTTCTCAGCTGCCTTCTCGTCGGCCTTCTGTGTCAACCTCCTCGGGCGCCTGGTCGACGCCTGCTCTCGATGAGGCGCTCGATGAGCGTGTCCTCCCACTCGTCGGCGACGTCCTCGGTGATCTCACCGTTGGCGCGCAACTGGTCCACCTGCTCGATCTCGCGGCGGATCCAGGCCGGGTTGTAGTAGTCCTCCTCGGCCTTCTCGAGGACGCGCTCGGCCACCCAGAGGGTTCCGCGCAGTGGCGCCACCGGGAGGAGGCCGACCTCCTTGATCAGTCCCACGGTCGGCTCACTCCGAGGGGACGAAGTCGTAGAGGGCCATCGGCCCGACGAGAGCCAGCCGTGCCCACGGGTGTAACTGCTCGGCGAGCTCCTCTGCCCGCTGCTCGAGCGTCTCCACCTGGTCCGACCGCACGGCGAGCGCGAGTTCGGTAAGGCCGTCCATCCCGCCGACGGCGCGCACCGCGAGCGAGGTCGCAAGCGGCTCGACCTCCGACTGCAGCCAGGCCGCGTCCTCGCCGCTCCTGGTCTCCATCGCGGCGGCGACCAGCTCCCCGAGACGCACCCGCTCCTGGTGGTGCTCCTCATCGGGTTGATCGCGTGTCAGCTCGCGCAGTCGGGCGATCTCGGGGTCGGCGTCGACGAGCTCGGCCAGGACCTCGTCGAGGTCGTACCTCGCCCGGAGCACGTACTGGGTCAGGCCCTCGAGCTCCGCGAGCAACTGCTCGTACGACCGAGCGCCGGCGCCGAGGAGCTCGGCGACGGCGTCGCGGTCATCGGCCAGGACCGACCCGAACTGCAGCGGGAGCACCGCTCCGCCCTGTGCCACCTGGTTGAGCACCTCGGTGTGCGCGGTGAGGTGACGCCGCCGGGCGAGGTCCTCCTCGAGGTCGACCCACTCACCAATGACCGCCACCGGCCCGGCGGGGGCCAGCTCGAGGTTCGTGAACCCCATGCCCTCGGTCGGCAGGTCCGTGCGGTCGGCGGGGACGATGCCGTAGGCGTAGAAGCCCCGCGTGGCGCTCTCCTCACTCATCAGAGTCTCCGTCGTCGTGGTCATCAGCGGGACCGCTCCGTCTGCTTGCGCGGACGGCTGCTGGAGGAGGAACGGCGAGGACGCTTCTCCTCGTCGTCATCGTCGTCGCCGAGGACGGCGTCCTTGGCACCCTCCAGGGCGCCCTTCGTCTTGCCCTTGGCGCCGCTCTCCATCGTGCCGCCGACGAGGTCCTGAATGTCCTTGCCCTTGCTCTCCAGGTCCAGTCGGTTGGTGGCCTCGGCAAAGCGCAGGTAGGTGTCCACGGACGCGATCACGATCCGGGCATCGATGGTCAGGACCTCGATGCCGATCAGCGAAACCCGCACGAAGACGTCGATGACCATGCCCTTGTCGAGGATGATCTCGATGACGTCGGCGAGCCCGCTCGGTGCCGGCCTCTCGAGGTAGCCGCCGCTGCTGCGGCGTGTTGCTGTGGCAGTCATGGTGCGAAGTCCTTTCCTTCGGCCGTCAGGCGGCTCAGCGCCGCTCCTCCGGCTCCTCGTCCTCGTACTCCTCGTCCGCCGGGATCTCCTCCTCGGCGGGCGCCTCCTCCTCGTACTCGCCCTCTTCCTCGGCGGGGGCCTCCTCCTCGTACTCGCCCTCCTCCTCGGCGGGCGCCTCCTCCTCGTACTCGCCCTCGGCGTAGTCCTCCTCGGGCTCCTGCGGCTCCTCGCCGCCCTCGTAGGAGTCATCGCGCTCGGCCTGCTCGTCCTCGGCGACCTCCTCGGGGGTGCGCACGACCTCCTCGTCGCGGATCTCCCCGCGCCAGCCCTCGGCCTCATCGGGCTCGAGGATCGTGCGGGTCTGCACGTGACGGGCGAAGTGACGCAGGTCGGAGCGGGCACGCCGGCCCTGTGCCCGCCAGATGTTGCCGGTCTTCTCGAAGAAGCCCTTCGGGTAGTACTCCAGGACGGCGATGACCTTGGTCAGCCGGGGAGCGAGCTCGTGGAAGGAGATCGTCCCGTCCACGTGGCCCTTCTCCCCCTCCGAGCGCCACACGATGTGCTCGTCGGGGATCTGCTCGATGATGGTCGCGGTCCAGGTGCGCGAGGACCAGAGGATCTTGGCCCGGTACTCGACCTCGGTGTCCTCAGGGGTGTCGACGCTCTCGACCTTGCGCATGTAGTCGGCCTGCTCGTGGAACTGGGTCCACTGGTTGTAGGCGACGTCGATCGGCACGCCGACCTCGACGGACTCGATGATGTTCACCGAGTGGGAAGGGTCGGTGCCGCCCCCGGTGAAGGCGGAGACGACCTTGTCCTTCATCCCCTTGAGGCCGCCGACGACCGCGCCCTTCGCGGGTGAGTCGCCCTCGGCGGCCGCCTTGGCTCCCTCGGCACCGGCCTTGCCGAGGACGCCGCCGCCGTCGGTGACGTCGTTGAGGGAGGTGGTGGCCTGCTTGACCTTGTCGCCGGCCGAGGAGACGGCCCGCTCCCCCGCCGCGCTGAGGGCGTTCTTGGCCTCGTCACGCAGCCGGTCGACCGGCAGGTTGCTGCCGATCTCCTTGAGGATGCTGCCTGCGCTGTCGCGTGCGGTCATCGCTGCTCCCTTCGGGCCGTGCTCTTGGAGGCGGTCTTCTTCGCCGGGGCCTTCTTGGCGGTGGTCTTCTTCGCCGGGGCCTTCTTGGCGGTGGACTTCTTCGCTGGGGCCTTCTTCGTCGTCGACTTCTTCGTCGGGGCCTTCTTCGCGGGAGCCTTCTTGGCGGTCGACGTCCGCGACGTCGATCTCCTGGCCGAGGACGTCGTGGACGACGTCTCCTCCTCCGCGGCCGGCTCCTCGGCCTGCTGCGGCTCCTCCTCCGTGGTCTCCTCACCCTCCTCCTGGCCGTCGTCCTCAGGGGTCTCCTCGTCGCCGGAGGGAAGGACCTCGCCCTCGATCTCCTCCGCCTCGGCCGCCAGGCCGCGCAGGGCGTCCGAGCGCTCGTGCAGGGTGTCGGAGAGGGTGTTCATCCGGTTGGTCAGCACGGCGGTCGCCGCCGACTGGGCCGCGGTGAGCAGCTCGCCGGTGATCTCGCCCTTCAGCTGGGCCAGCTGGGGGTTGTCATCGATCAGGCGGCCGACCTGCTGCGCGACCTTCTTCGGGTCGGTGCTGATCTGCTTGCCAGCGAGCATGCTCGCCACGGTGATCGCGAGGCGCAGCCTCTTGGTTCGGCCGAGCACGTAGCCAGCCGCTGCACCCGCGAGGATGCGGGTCTCTGCACCCATCGTCTACCTCCTGCGTCGCTCCCGGCCACGGCGGCCGGATGGCAGGGGGGGGCACTACCCGGCGCCCACGGTCGCAAACGCCGATGACGGATCCGTCCCGATCGCGGCGCCCCATGTTTGGGCAGGCCTCCCCCCGGCTACGGCAGGGAGAGCGGTTCGCTGCGCCCGGGAGTCGGCGAGCTGCGAGGTGCCCACGGTCAAGAAGCGGCCGTGGGCACCGCTCACCGGGGCGCCCCCGGCTGCGATACCGACACCGGGGAAGCTGTGGCAGCATTTGTTCCGCTCCGCCGCGGTGTGTGGCGGCACCACAGCGCGACCGAGAGGAAGGCCAGTGATCAACAAGGAGGTCGAGGTCATCTTCGCCAACTTGGCACGCCATCTGGCCAGCCAGGCCTCGGAGGAGGAGGTGCTCACCGCGGTCGTGGACCAGGCGGTGGCGCTGCTGCCTGCGTGCGAGGACGCCGGGATCATGCTGCTGACCAAGCAGGGCCGGGTCCAGACCCCGGTCGCCACGAGCCAGATCGTCCGTGACTCCGACGCCGCCCAGGCGGAGGCGGGTGAGGGCCCCTGCTTCGACGCGGCCCTGCGACAGGTGCGGGAGAACGAGGTCTTTCGCTGCGAGGACACCCGTACCGATCAGCGGTGGCCCAGGTATCTGCCGCGGGCGCGCGAGCTCGGCGTGGGGAGCATCCTGGGGTTCCAGCTCTTCCACCACGAGGAGGTCTTCGGCGCCCTTAACCTCTACAGCGGCACCCGCGGGGCTTTCGGACCGGAGAACGAGCGCCTCGGCTGGGTGCTGGCGTCACACGCGGCCGTCGCGCTGACCTCGACGCGCACGAGCACCCAGCTGCGCACCGCCCTGGAGCATGCCCGCGCCATCGGCCAGGCGCTGGGGATGGTCAGGGTGCGCTACGACATGGACGAGGACCAGGCGCTCGCAGCCCTCAAGCGCCTCTCCCAGACCCGCAACACCAAGCTCAGCAATCTCGCCGGCTCCGTGGTCGACGCCGGCGGTGAGCTCCCCGACTAGCGGTCGCTCCTCCCCCTTCGCCATCAGTGCCTGTGAAAGACTTCACGGGACATCAGGCAGGCACTCAGTCAGAGGGGAAGAGTGATGTGAGCACGCGCACACAACAGTTCATGAATGCCGCGCGGCAGGTCGCCGGCGGGAC
>CAYSGN010000130.1:0-4654 GCA_964430615.1 uncultured Janibacter sp.
TTGTCCTCGGCGACGACGAGCACCCCACCGGTCTCGACGTAGGGGTCGGAGAGGTCGTAGAGCTGGTCGCGCTCCTTGTTGTAGGTCACCTGGTTGGCGACCATGTGGAAGCGTCCGGCCTTGAGCGCCGCGAACATCGAGTCCCACGGCGTCGCGACGTACTCGACCTCGACGCCGAGCCGCTCACCGAGGGCGTTCATGACCTCGACGTCGAAGCCGGTGAAGTCATCCCCCTTGCGCATCGAGAAGGGGGCGTAGACCCCTTCGGTCCCGACGCGAAGGGGGTCGGGGATCTTCTTCGACGCGGCCTGGTCCGGGCCCGTCGCAGGCTGCTGCGCCGACGGCTCGTCCGCGACCGCCGGCACGAAGGTCAGGGAGAGAAGGAGGACCGCGAGGGCCGGCAGGAGGAGGAGCAGGCGCCGGGGGGATGGCATGGACGAAGCCTAGGACCTCACAGGCGGCGCAGCGCGGTGGCCTGGACGACGGCGGCCCCCACCCGGTCCGAGGCGTCCAGGTCGACGCCCGCCTCGATGACCCAGTCGTGGTCACCGGCGGGGTCGGCGAGGGTCTGGCGGACCTCCCAGAGGCGGACCTCCCCGTCGCCCGGGCCTCCCGGGGCCGGCCCCCGGGTCTCCTCGATGTGCAGGTGGTGCGGGCCGCGGGCGTCCTGATCGGTGCCGATCCGGTCGTGCTCCTCCCAGTAGTCCCCGAGGGCGACGTCCCAGTCCTCGTGACCCATGACGTGGCCGCGCCCGTCGTCGGCGAGCTCGGCGGCGGCCACCTCGAGCGCGGTGAGCCGCTCGAGGTCGTCCCGGGCGGCGAGCTCGACACGCTGCCACAGGGCGCCGCGGACCATCGCCCGGAAGGGGCCCGTCCGTGCGGTGAGCGGGCGCGGCGGGGCGGTGGCCTCGTGGTGGCTGACCCGGTCGGCGGTGCGGTCGTCGGGGTTCGCCAGGGCCTCCCACTCGTCGAGGAGGGAGGAGTCGGTCTGGCGCACGGTCTCCCCGAGCCAGTCCACGAGCTGCTCGAACTCCTCGTCGGCGTAGGCCTCGGGCACCGTGTGGGTGAGGGTCCGGTAGGCGTCGGAGAGATAGCGCAGCACGAGCCCCTCGCGGGGGGCGAGCTGGTAGCGGCGCACGAAGTCGGCGAAGGACATCCCCTCCTCCCACATCATCCGCACGACGGACTTCGGGACGAGCGCCTCCTCCGGCAGCCACGGGTGGGTCTGCCGGTAGGTCTCGAAGGCCGCCTCGAGCTCCTCGGCCAAGGGCTGGGGCCAGGTGATCTCGTCGAGCAGGCGCATCCGCTCGTCGTACTCGATGCCGTCGGCCTTCATCTCGGCGATCGCCTCGCCGCGGGCGGCGTGCTGCTGCGCCAGGAGGACGGCGAAGGGCGCCTCCAGCACCGCCTCGACGGTGGAGACGAGGTCCAGGGCGTAGTCCGGCTCGTCCCGGTCGAGCAGGTCCAACGCCGCCAGCGCGAAGGGGGCCAGCGGCTGGTTGAGTGCGAAGTCCCGCGGGAGGTCCACGGTCAGCGCGACCGTCCGACCGGTCTCGTCGGGCTCCGGAAGTCGTTGCAGCACGCCGGAGTCCAGCAGGCTGCGGCCCAGCCGGACCGCACGGCGGGCCAGGCGGGCACGCCCGCGGGTGTCCTCGTGGTTGTCCCGGGTCAGCCTGCTGAGCGCGCTCACCGCGTCACCGGGTCGCGCGACGACGTTGAGGATCATCGCGTTGTCCACCTTCATCCGCGAGCGCAGGGTCTCCGGCTCCGCGGTCGTCAGCTTGGTGAAGGTGTCCTCGGTCCACACGATGAAGCCGTCCGGCGGCTTCTTGCGCTGGACCTTCTTGAGCTTCTTCGGGTCGTCACCCGCCTTGAGGAGCGCCCGGTGGTTCTCGATGGTGTGCTCGGGCGCCTGGACGACGACATAACCCTCGGTGTCGTAGCCCGCCCGGCCCGCGCGGCCGGCGACCTGGAGGAACTCGCGCACGCGCAGCACCCGGTGGCGGCTGCCGTCGAACTTCGTCAGCGAGGTGAAGAGCACCGTGCGGATCGGCACGTTGATGCCCACGCCGAGGGTGTCCGTGCCGCAGATGACCTTGAGCATCCCGGCCTGCGCCAGCTGCTCGACGAGGCGACGGTAGCGCGGCAGCATCCCCGCGTGGTGCACCCCGATCCCGCGGCGCAGCAGCGCGTTGAGCGTGCGTCCGAAGCCGGCCGAGAAGCGGAAGCCGGCGAGCCGGTCGGCGATCGCCTGCTTCTCCTGCGTGGAGAGCAGCCGGGTGGTCTGCAGGCTGCGGGCGTGCTCGGCCGCCTTCGCCTGGGTCTGGTGGACGACGTAGACCGGGGCGCGGTCCCACTCGAGGATCTCCTCGATGGTCTCCTGCAGCGGCGTCATCGCCCAGCGGAAGGTCAGCGGGACCGGGCGCTCGGCGTCCCTGACGACGACCACGTCGCGACCGGTGCGCTCGGCGAGGTCGTCCTCGATCGCCCGGGTGTCACCGAGGGTGGCCGACATGAGCAGCATCTGCGCCTGCGGCAGCTCGAGCAGCGGGACCTGCCAGGCCCAGCCGCGGTCCGGCTCGGAGTAGTAGTGGAACTCGTCCATGACCACGAGCCCGACGTCGGCGCTCCTCCCTTCGCGCAGGGCGAGGTTGGCCAGCACCTCCGCGGTGCACACGATGACCGGGGCGTCCGCGTTGACCGAGGCGTCGCCGGTGAGCATGCCGACGTTGTCGGCGCCGAAGATCGCGCACAGGTCGAAGAACTTCTCGCTCACGAGCGCCTTGATCGGGGCCGTGTAGAAGGCCACCTCGTCCTTGGCCAGGGCGTGGGCGATCGCCCCGGTCGCCACGAGCGACTTGCCCGAGCCGGTGGGCGTGGCGAGCACGACGTGGTCGTCGCCGAGGAGGGCGAGCAGCGCCTCCTCCTGGTGCGGGTAGAGCTCGGTCCCCCGCGCGCCGGCCCACTGCGAGAAGTGCTCGAAGAGGTCGTCGGGCTCCATCCCGTCCGGGACGGAGAGCGGGGTGGGCGGGGCGGGCGCAGGAGAGGTCATGGTGGGCACATCGTGGCAGCCGGGCCGGGTCCGGTGCACGATAGGGCCCATGAGTCACCTGCCAGTCACCGCGGACGGCGAAGGGGGGCCCGTGCCCCGCAGCATCACCGGCCGGGACACCACGATGGACCCTCCCCGTGAGGGAGACGTCGCGCTCGTCGCCGAGCTGCTCGACGTGCCCGAGGACGACGAGCGGCCCCGGGAGGTCGTGGCCGGGTGGTCCGCGCACTGGGAGGAGCACGGGTACGGCACCTGGGTCGTGCGCGACGAGGACGGGAGCGCCGTCGGCTTCGTGGGGCTGCAGGACCAGGGGGACTTCATCCGGCTGACCACCCGCTTCGTGGCGGGGGTGGCGCAGGAGCGGGCGGTGCACTCCCTGCGCCTGGCCACGGCGCACGCCGTCGAGTGGCTGCCGGACCTGCCGGTGCGCATGCGGGTGGCCCCCGACGACACCCGGACACGGGAGCTGCTCACGGCGGCCGGGCTGGTGCACGTACCGGAGCTGGACCACACCGCGGACGGGGAGAGCTGGCAGGTCCTCGAGCTGCCCTACGTCCGGCAGGTCGACCGGATCCCGCCGCGCGCCCGCGAGGCGGTCATCGACATGTGGATCACGGTCAACGACAGCGGCGGGTCGGTCGGCTTCCGGCCCGGTGCCGGCCGGGTGGAGGTCGGCGAGACGCTCGACGGCTACGCCGAGCGGATGGCCTCCGGGAGCGTCGTCGGTGCGGCGCTGAACTCCCCGACCGGTGACCTGCTCGGCTTCGGGTGCCTCGTCCTGGGCGCGGGAGACCTGCAGGCGCACACCGCGAACCTCGAACGGGTGATGATCGACCCGGAGCGGCGCCACACCAACCGCGGCCGGCTGCTCCTGGCGGGGCTGAACCGTGCCGCCCGCGAGCGCGGGGTGGAGATGGTCACCCTCGACTACCGCGGCGGCACCGGGCTCGAGGAGTTCTACACCCGGTTCGGGTACACCGAGGTCGGCCGCGTCCCCGGGGCCCTGCGGGTCGCGGACGGGGACGACCGCGATCGCGTGATCATGGCCAGGACGCTGTGAGCGAGCTGGTGCCGTTCGGCGAGGACCGGGCCTGGATGGCGGTCCGGGACCGGCCGCAGGTCGGTGTCGTCGAGGCGCTCGGGCTCACAGGCGGCCGGATGGGCGAGGTCGAGGAGGCGGTCCGTGCGTCTCTCGAGGGGGTGACGGCCGTGCTGCCCCCGCTCCCGGGCGTGGGCGGGCGGTGGACGCTCGTCGTCGGT
Organism: uncultured Janibacter sp.; assembly: GCA_964430615.1. GTDB lineage: Bacteria > Actinomycetota > Actinomycetes > Actinomycetales > Dermatophilaceae > Janibacter. The sequence goes on from CAYSGN010000130.1 coordinate 4,313, forward strand.
CAGGACGTGGCGCACACCTCCGCCACGCGGGTGCGGTCGCTCGCGGCCATGCTCGGCACCGAGGTGCAGACCTTCGCACCTCCCCACGGCGGGGCACGGCACTGCCTGCGCGTGGATCACCACGGCCTGCGCGAGGAGGTGGACCTCGAGGGTGGGGTGGCGGCTCTGGCGGGGGAGTGGAGCCTCGACCCGACCGGTCTCTCCGGGCCGGCGCCCGGCTCGGCGATCCTCGTCGGCGCCCTCCGGGCCGAGCCGCCACCGCCCCCGGAGGTACCTGATGTGCCGAAGTTCTTCTGGCAGCGTGGCCCCTGGCTCTGGCGCCGGGGCCGCTGAGGCACGCCG
>CAYSGN010000130.1:4754-6534 GCA_964430615.1 uncultured Janibacter sp.
CCTCGTAGGATGCGGCGGTGAGCCAGCGCCCCGACACCCTTCCCGACGCCGACCCGTCCCCGGGGAGGCGGCCTCCCTTCGGCCTCGGCTGGAGGCTGCACGGTGACGGGCGCGCGGTGCTGCCCGGCGAGGTCGTCCGGCCGGGGGAGCGGCTCTCCTGGCCCCGCACGATCGGGCTGGGCGCCCAGCACGTCGTGGCGATGTTCGGGGCGACCTTCCTCGTCCCGCTCCTGACGAACCTGCCGCCCGCGACGACCCTCTTCTTCAGCGGCATCGGGACCATGCTCTTCCTGCTCGTCACCGCGGGGCGGGTGCCGAGCTACCTGGGCAGCTCCTTCGCCTTCATCGCCCCCCTGACCGCCGCGACCCAGGCCCACGACCTGCCCACGGCGCTCGGTGGCGTCGTCATGGCCGGGCTCGTGCTCGCCGCGGTCGGCGTGCTCGTGCAGCTCGCGGGCGACCGCTGGCTGCGGGCCGCGATGCCGCCCATGGTGACCGGCGCGATCGTCGCGCTCATCGGCTTCAACCTCGCGCCGGCGGCCAAGGGCAACGTCATGGAGTCACCGGTGACCGCACTCGTGACGATCCTCGGCATCCTTCTCGTCACCGTGGCCACCCGCACCCTCTTCAGCCGGGTGGCCATCCTCGTCGGTGTGGCCGCCGGCTACGTGACGGCTCTCGTGCGCGGCGAGGTCGACTTCGCCGCGGTCGAGTCGGCGAGCTGGCTCGGTCTGCCGCACTTCACCGCGCCGCATCTCGACGTGGCGGTCGCCGGGCTCTTCGTCCCGGTCGTCCTCGTGCTCATCGCCGAGAACGTCGGTCACGTGCGCTCGGTGGCGACGATGACCGGCGAGGACCTGGACCCGGTGACGGGGCGGGCGCTCGTCGCCGACGGGCTCGCGACCACCCTCGCCGGGCTCGGCGGCGGGTCGGGGACGACGACCTACGCGGAGAACATCGGGGTCATGGCCGCCACCCGCGTCTACTCCACGGCCGCCTACTGGGTGGCAGCCGGGGTCGCGCTGCTGCTCTCCTTCGTCCCGAAGTTCGGGGAGGCCATCGCCACCGTCCCCGCCGGGGTGCTCGGTGGTGCCGGCACCGTGCTCTACGGGATGATCGGCCTCCTCGGTGCCCGGATCTGGGTCGAGTCACGGGTCGACTTCGGCAACCCGATCAACCTCATGACCGGCGCCGTCGCCCTCATCGTGGGCATCGCCGACTTCACCTGGCAGGTCGGCGGGATCGAGTTCGCCGGGATCGCCCTCGGGACGGGGGCCGCCCTCCTCGTCTTCCACGGGATGCGCCTGGTCAACCTCGTCACCGGTGCGGTCCCCGACCCGCTCGCCACCCCCGGCGAGCGGAGCTGACCCCGCCGCACACCGCCCCACGGGCCCACCGGCTGTGACAGCGTGGGGCCCGTGGACGAGGCACAGCAGACCGCGGAGCACCGACGACTGGCCGAGGCCCCGACCTCCGAGGACCCGTGGCGGCTGTGGGGGCCCTACCTCGCCGGCCGTCAGTGGGGCACCGTGCGCGAGGACTACAGCCCGGACGGGAAGGCGTGGGGCTTCTTCCCCTTCGACCACGCCCACACCCGCGCCTACCGGTGGGGCGAGGACGGCATCGCCGGGCTGACCGACCGCTACGGCTTCCTCAACCTCGCCACCGCCGTCTGGAACGGCCGGGACGACCGGCTCAAGGAGCGCCTCTTCGGCCTGAGCGGCCCGCAGGGCAACCACGGCGAGGACGTCAAGGAGTACTGGTGGCACCTCGACGCCAC
>CAYSGN010000131.1:0-6411 GCA_964430615.1 uncultured Janibacter sp.
GCGGCAGGCGCTCAGGCCGTGCCCGGGCCGGGACCGCGCCGGAAGCGCGCCGGGCCCTCGGCGATGGCCACGACCTCGAAGTCGTCGACCTCGATCGGCGGCGATCCGATGATCTGGCTCCCCGGCGAGACGTCCGCGCCGGCGAGGAAGGACTCGTGGAACTCGTCCCGGTCCTTCGCGGCGTCGAAGACGTAGGTCCCCTCGAACCACTCGCCCTCGCGCATCCGCCAGGTCTTGAAGGCCAGGCCCTCGAGGAACATGAAGTTCGCCATCGAGGTCCCCACGACGTACTCGCGCAGCTGCTCCGCGACGTCCGCGGGGGCGTCCGCGAGCGACCAGCGCACCGACAGTCCGTATCCAGCGTTCATCCGATCCCCTCGAGCCACGACAGCAGTGTCCGGGCACCGTAGCCAGTGGCTCCCTGGCTGAGGAGCCCCGTGTCATCATCCGAACGGCCGGGGCCGGCGATGTCCAGGTGCGCCCAGCGCCGCTCCCCGACGAACTCCTGGAGGAAGAGCGCCGCGGTGATGGCACCCGCCTTGCCCGGCGCGTTCTGCAGGTCGGCCACGTCGCTGCGCAGCATCGACCGGTACTCCTCGTGCAGCGGCAGCTGCCACAGCGGCTCGCCGGAGCGCTCCCCCGCGGCGCGCAGCTGCCCGACGAGCTCCTCGTCGGTGCCGAGGACCGCGGCCATGCTCCGGGCCAGGGCGACCCGGGCCGCACCGGTGAGCGTGGCGACGTCGAGCAGCAGGTCCGGGTCGAGGTGCTCGTCGGCGTAGGCGAGGGCGTCGGACATGACGATCCGTCCCTCCGCGTCGGTGTTCGTCACCTCCACCGTGCGCCGCCCGCCGTAGGGGGTGATGACGTCCGAGGGACGGTAGGCGCCCTCGGCGAAGGCGTTCTCCGCGAGCGGCAGCAGCCCGGTGACATGTACCTGCAGCCCGAGGGCGGCGACGGCGTCGAGCACCGCGAGCACGACCGCCGAGCCGGACATGTCCGTGCGCATCTGCACCATGCCCGCGGCGGGCTTGACGTTGATCCCGCCGGTGTCGAAGGTGATCCCCTTGCCGACGATCACGACGTGCGGGCCGGCGGCCCCCGCCGGGCGGTGGGTCAGCCGGACGAGCCGCGGCGGGTGCACCGACCCCGCCCCCACGGCGAGGAGCCCCCCGAAGCCCCCCTCGGCCAGCGCCTCCTCGTCCCACACCTGCATCTCCAGGCCGCGCCGGTCGGCGATCTCACGGGCGCGCTCGACCATCCACTGCGGGTCCTTGACGTTGGCCGGGGTGTTGGCGAGGTTGCGGGCGAGCAGCGAGGCGGTTCCGGCGGCGAGCGCCGCCCCCGGGTCGAAGGGGGTCCCCCCGGTCACGAGGACCGTCGCGGTGGCGGGGGTGGCGCCCGCGACCGGCCCGTCGCTCCCCCGCCGCGCCGGCTGGTGCCCGCCCAGGACGAGTCCCTCGACGAGGGGGCGCAGCCCGCCCTCGGGTGCGGTGAGGGCGACGACGACCCGCGCGGCGTCGCTCCCGGCGCGCCCCACCGCCGCCCCGACGCGACGCAGTGCCGCGGGGTCCTCGGCATCGGCCACGCCGAGCACCCGGGCCGCCCGCGGGGTGTCCCGGGCCAGGTCGACGAGGGACTCGCCCTCGAGCAGGTCGACCGCCCCACGGGGCAGCTCGAACCCGAGGTCGGCGAGCACCGGGAGGTGCGCCGCGTCGACGACGAGGAGGTCGGCCCTCTGGTCGCCGGCCCCGGTGAGTGCGCTCGCCAGGTCCGTGGCGGTGGTCAGGTCGGTGGTCGGTGGGGTCAGCAAGGTGGCATCGGACACAGGGGCGAGGATACGACCCCGGACGCGCGAAGGCCCCCGGACGCCTGGCGTCGTCCGGGGGCCGTCTCGGATCGGGCTACTTGAGACCGTCGCAGTTGTCGATGGCGTCACCGAGGGCGCGGACCTCGTCCGGGGTCATCTCGACGACCAGTCGACCGCCGCCCTCCAGAGGCATGCGCAGCACGATGCCGCGGCCCTCCTTGACGACCTCGAGAGGACCGTCCCCCGTGCGTGGCTTCATCGCCGCCATGTGCGTTTCCCTTCGATCTCATCCGACCGGGCATCGGTCGGGCGACGCCCTTGCGTCGCCGCGTTCACCCCATTATCCACCCCAGTGGGGGGCCTCTCCTAATCGGGTCTAGGATTCGCCCGCGCCGTCCACGGCCCCGTCTCGCTGGGCCTCGAGGGCCGCGATGCGATCCTGGAGGCGCTCCAGCACGTCATCGACCTGGTCCATCCGGTAGCCCCGCAGCGCGGTGTCGAAGTGGACCGCCGCGACGTCCTCCGCGCTCAGCTCACCGGAGGGCAGCCCGTGGTCGGGGGTGGAGCCGACCGGCTCGGCCATCGGGTCCACCGTCATCCGGCCGGTCATCAGCGCCGTGGTCGCGACGACCACGAGCACGGCGACGAGGACGAAGACGACCCAGACCACGGCTCAGTCCGCCGGCCCGTCGGTCGGGGGCTCGGGGTGCAGCCGCGCGGAGACGTCGCGCAGGATCTCGACCGCCTCGGCGAGGTCGTCGGTGACGTGGAGGCGGTCGATGTCCTCCTCCTTGATCATCCCGCCCGCGAGGACCGAGTCGCGCAGCCAGTCGATGAGCGGCGACCAGTACGCGGTGCCGATGAGGATGACGGGGAAGCTGGTCACCTTGCCCGTCTGGGCCAGGGTCACCGCCTCGAAGACCTCGTCGAGCGTGCCGAACCCGCCGGGGAGGACGACGAAGCCCTCGCTGTACTTGACGAACATCGTCTTGCGGGCGAAGAAGTAGCGGAAGTTGATGCCGAGGTCGACGTAGGGGTTCAGCCCCGCCTCGAAGGGGAGCTCGATGCCGAGCCCGATGGAGGTCCCGCCGGCCTCCCGGGCGCCGCGGTTGGCCGCCTCCATCGCCCCCGGGCCGCCACCGGTGATGACGGCGAGCCCGGCCTCGGTGATCCGCCGGCCGAGCTCGACCCCCTGGGCGTACCACTCGGAGTCGACGGGGATGCGCGCGCTGCCGAAGACGCTCACCGCGGGGCCGATCTCGGCCAACGCGCCGAAGCCCTCCACGAACTCTGCCTGGATGCGCAGCACGCGCCAGGGGTCGGTGTGCAGCCAGTCGGCCCGGCCGCGGTCGTCGAGGAGTCGCTGGTCGGTCGTGGACTGCGGCACCTGCCGCCCCCGCATGAGGACCGGGCCCTTGTGGTACCAGCGCTCGCTCGTGTGCGGCTTCCCCTGATCGTTCACGAGCCGACCCTACGTGAGCCAGCGGAGGATGGCCGCCTCGACCGTCTCGAGCTGCTCGACGGGGCAGCGCTCCTCGTCGTGGTGGGCCAGGTTGGGGTCCCCCGGACCGAAGTTCACCGCGGGGATGCCGAGCGCGGCGAAGCGGGCCACGTCGGTCCACCCCTCCTTGGGGCCGACCGGGACGTCGAGCGCCTCGACGAAGGCCTTCGCGGAGGGCAGGTCGAGGCCGGGGCGGGCGCCCTCGGCGAGGTCGCGCACGTGCAGCTGGCGGCCGGGGAGGACGGTCTGGACGTAGGCGAGGGCGGCCTCGGCGTCCTTGTCGGGGGCGAAGCGGTAGTTGATGAGCACGCTGCACCTGTCCGGGATGACGTTCCCCGCGATCCCGCCCTCGATGCCGACCGCCTGGAGCGCCTCGTGGTAGTCGAGCCCGTCGACGTGCACGGTCTGCTCGGTGTGGGCGGCGAGGGCCGCGAGCACCTCGTGCGCGTCGTGGATGGCGTTGTGCCCGTTCCACGGCCGGGCCGAGTGGGCCGCGGTGCCCTTGAGCTGGACCTCGACCCGCATCGTGCCCTTGCAGCCGCCCTCGACGGCCGCGGCGGTCGGCTCCAGCAGCACGGCGAAGTCCGCCTCCAGCAGGGCCGGGTCGGACTCGGCGAGCAGCGCGAGGCCGTTGTGGACGGCGTCGATCTCCTCGCACTCGTAGAAGAGGAAGGTCAGGTCCCGGCTCGGCTCGGGCAGCAGCGCGGCCTTGAGCATGGCCGCGACGCCGCCCTTCATGTCGACGGTCCCCCGGCCCCAGACGACGTCCTCGCCGCCCACGTGCTGCCGTCGTGTGGGCAGGTTGGGCGGGTCGGTGAGCGGGACGGTGTCGATGTGCCCGGCGAGGACCACCCGCTCAGCGCGCCCGAGGTCGGTGCGCGCGATGATCGTGCGGCCCCGTCGGGTCAGGCTCAGGTGCGTCAGCGGCGTGAGCGCGGCCTCGATGGCATCGGCGATGGCGGCCTCGTCCTTGCTCACCGACTCGATGTCGCACAGCTGCCGGGTGAGGGTCACGACGTCCGCGGTCAGGTCCAGGGTCGGCATGCTCCTCACCCTACGGCTCCGGCACCACCCCACCCCGGCGAAGGGGGGCCGGCCGCCCCTTCGCCCTCCGCGGGGACCGGCACCGGCTCCGGCGGCCGGTGCCGTTTCGTAGACTCTGGTCCATGACGACCACCACCTCTGAGCGCTCCGCCTGGGCCCACGGACTGGCCACCATCACGACCGAGGGGACCGTGCTGGACACGTGGTTCCCGGAGCCGGCCCTCGGGGAGGCCCCCGCGGACGCGCAGGCGCCCGCGGAGCTGCTCGCCCTCGCCGGCGAGGACACCGACCGCGGCGTGCGCACCGAGGTCGTCACGGTCTCGATCGACCTCGACGCCGCCCCGCAGGGCGCCTCGGACGGATACCTGCGCCTGCACCTGCTCTCCCACCGCATCGTCGCGCCCAACACGATCAACCTCGAGGGCCTCTTCGGGCAGCTGAGCAACGTCGTGTGGACCAACCACGGCCCCTGTGCGGTCGAGGGCTTCGAGACCACCCGCCTCCGGCTGCGCGCCCGGGGCCCGGTGCAGGTGACCAGCATCGACAAGTTCCCCCGGATGACCGACTACGTCACCCCCTCCGGCGTGCGCATCGGCGACGCCGACCGGGTCCGGCTCGGGGCGCACCTGGCCCCCGGGACCACCGTCATGCACGAGGGCTTCGTCAACTTCAACGCCGGCACGCTCGGCACCTCCATGGTCGAGGGCCGGATCAGCCAGGGCGTCGTCGTCGGCGACGGCTCCGACATCGGCGGCGGCGCCTCGACGATGGGCACCCTGTCCGGCGGAGGCACCGAGCGGGTCGCCATCGGCCGGCGCTGCCTCGTCGGCGCCGAGGCCGGGGTCGGCATCGCGCTCGGTGACGACTGCATCGTCGAGGCCGGCCTGTACGTCACAGCGGGCACGAAGATCGGCCTGCCCGACGGCTCGATCGTCAAGGCGGCCGCGCTCTCCGGCCGCGACTCCCTGCTCTTCATCCGCAACTCGCTCACCGGTGGCGTGGAGGCGCGCGACCGTACCGGTCAGGGCATCGCGCTCAACGAAGCCCTGCACGCGAACACCTGACGGTGCCCACGGACACCGATCCGGGGGATGGTGGGGCCCGCAGGCCCCTGGCACCGAGGCTGGTCGCCGCGGCCGCAGCGCTCGCGCTCGTCGGAGCGGGGACGTGGGCGTGGACCGAGCGAGACCAGCTGCGCTTCCTCGTCGGTGGCGAGGAGTGTCGCGCGACCGCGCTCGGCGAGAGCGTCAGCTTCGACCCGGACCAGATGAACCACGCCGGCACGATCGTGGCCCTCGCGGTCAAGCGGGACCTGCCGGCGCGTGCGGGCAGCATCGCCGTCGCCACCGCGATCCAGGAGTCGAAGCTGCGCAACCTCACCTACGGGGACCGGGACTCCGTCGGGCTCTTCCAGCAGCGCCCCAGCCAGGGCTGGGGCACCGCGGAGCAGATCCAGGACCCCGTGTACGCGGCGAACGCCTTCTACGACGAGCTGGTCAAGACCGACGGCTGGCAGGACATGCGGATCACCGAGATCGCCCAGGTGGTCCAACGCAGCGCCTACCCGGAGGCCTACGCCGACCACGAGCACGAAGGGCGCACCCTCGCGTCCGCGCTCTCCGGCCACTCCCCGGCCGGCCTCATCTGCCGCCTGGAGGCACCCACCGACGCGGGTCGCGCCGACCGGATGGTCGAGGCCGTCCAGGCCCAGACCGGGCAGTCGGCGAGCGCGTCCGGGAGGACCGTGGAGGTCACCGCGAGCGACGAACGGCACGCCTGGGCGGTCGGCGCCTGGGCCGTCGCCCAGGCCAAGGCGCGCAACGTCACCGAGGTCACCGTCGGGGACCGGACCTGGTCGCGGGAGGGCGAGGACCCCATGTCCTGGCACAAGAGCGACGACCCGGCCCCCACGGGCCGGGTCGTCGTCACGCTCAACTGACGGGCACGAGGCCCCGCGGCCGGCGCCTCAGCGCTCCTCGAGCGGCACGAAGTGGCGCTCCGGGGAGCCGGTGTAGATCTGGCGCGGGCGGCCGATCTTGGTCTCCGGGTCCTTGATCAT
>CAYSGN010000132.1:0-6279 GCA_964430615.1 uncultured Janibacter sp.
GCCCGAGGCTCTGCAGGATCTGCTGGCCGACCTTGACCTCCTCGACCGGCGGGGCCGAGAGGGACACGCGGATGGTGTCGCCGATCCCCTTCGAGAGCAGCGCACCGAAGGCGGTCGCGGACTTGATCGTGCCCTGGAAGGCGGGCCCGGCCTCGGTCACGCCGAGGTGGAGCGGCCAGTCGCCGGCCTCGGCGAGCAGCTCGTAGGCGCGCACCATCGTCACCGGGTCGTTGTGCTTGACCGAGATCTTGAAGTCGTGGAAGTCGTGCTCCTCGAAGAGGGAGGCCTCCCAGACGGCCGACTCGACGAGCGCCTCGGGGGTGGCCTTGCCGTACTTCTCGAACAGGCGCTTGTCGAGCGAGCCCGCGTTGACGCCGATGCGGATGGAGGTGCCGTGCTCCTTCGCCGCCTGGGCGATCTCCTTGACCTGGTCGTCGAACTTGCGGATGTTGCCCGGGTTGACGCGCACCGCCGCGCAGCCGGCCTCGATCGCCGCGAAGACGTACTTCGGCTGGAAGTGGATGTCCGCGATGACCGGGATCTGGCTGCGCTGGGCGATCTGCGGGAGCGCCTCGGCGTCGTCCTGGCTCGGGCAGGCGACGCGCACGATGTCGCAGCCGGACGCGGTGAGCTCGGCGATCTGCTGGAGCGTGCCGTTGATGTCCGTCGTGTTCGTCGTCGTCATCGACTGCACGGAGATCGGGCTGTCGCTGCCGACCCCGACCGCGCCCACCTTGATCTGGCGGGTCTTCCGGCGAGGTGAGAGGACCGGCTCGGGGGCCTTCGGCATTCCCAGGGAGACACTCATGCCTCCCATTATGCGTCCCGTCGCCTGTGGGCCGGCTGGGTGGCGCGCAGGCGGGGGCGGTCAGGTCAGGCGGACCGGGCTGACGATGTCGGCGTAGACGAGCAGGAGGGTCATCGCGATGAAGGCGAGGGCGACCCCGTAGGCGAGGGGCAGCGCCTTGGCCACGTCGACCGGTCCGGGGTCCGGCAGGCCGCGCACCCGCGCCCAGCCCTTCTTGACCGCCTCCCACAGGGCGCCGGCGATGTGGCCCCCGTCGAGGGGCAGCAGCGGGATGGTGTTGAAGGCGAAGAGCACGAGGTTGAGCGAGCCGAGCAGGCTGACGAGGAGGATCGCCTTGTCGGAGGTGTCGCCGAAGACGTCGGAGCTGGCGACCTCGCCGGCCACCCGGCCGACCCCGACGACCGACATCGGGCCGTTCGGGTCGCGCTCGGCGTCGCCGAAGGCGGCCTGGGAGACGCCGACGAGCTTCTGCGGGATCTTCACGAGCAGCTCGTAGGTGTCGCCCAGCGCGTCGCCGAAGAGCCCGGGGACCGCGGTGATCGGCTGCTGCTGGACCTCGCGCGTGCCGGAGACCCCGAGGAAGCCGGCCCGCTCGCTGCGCACCGACCCGTCGGGACCGCGCTGGACGTTGCCGTCCTCGTCGTAGACGGGCATCTGCAGGACGATCGGGTCGGCCGTGAGGCGCTGGGTCCGGCCGTCGCGCTCGACGGTGATGTGCAGCTGCTTGCCGAGGTTGCCACGGATGGCCTGGCTGACGTCGTCCCACGTGGAGATCGACGTGCCGTTGATCTTCGTGATCGTGTCCCCCGGCTTGATGCCCGCGGCGTTCGCGGGCGCGACCGGCATGTCGTCGGTGCAGGTCTTCTTCGCGCTCTGGCCGACCTCGGAGATGTCGACGCACTCGCTGACCGAGGAGACCTCGGGCGTGGTCACGGCCACCCCGTGGAGGGTGAAGATGCCGGTGAGCAGGACCAGGGCGATGAGCAGGTTCACCGCCGGGCCGCCGAGCATGATGACGACCCGCTTCCACACCGGCAGCTGGTAGAACATCCGTCCGTCGTCACCGGGGCGGACCTCCTCCAGGCTCAGCTGGCGGGCCTCGTCGATGAGCTGGCCGAAGCGTCCCGTGCTCGCGGCGCGCGTGGTCATCGGGTCCTGCCCGGGGGCGGGCGGGAACATCCCGATCATCCGGATATAGCCGCCGAGCGGGATGGCCTTGACGCCGTACTCGGTCTCGCCGCGGCGCCGCGACCAGATGGTCGGGCCGAAGCCGACCATGTACTGGGGGACGCGCACGCCGAACTTCTTCGCCGGCACGAGGTGCCCCACCTCGTGCAGCGCGATCGAGAGGGCGATGCCGACGAAGGCGAGGACGACCCCCAGTGCGTACAGCAGCATGAGCCCTATCGTCTCACTGCCGCCGGTCGACGCCCAGCACGGCTCCCGCCTCCTCCCGCGCCCACGCATCGGCCGCGAGCACGCCCTCGACGGTGTCCGCACCGAAGCGTGCCCCGTCGTGCCGCTCGACCACCCGCGCCACCGTGCCGACGATGTCCGGGAAGGCGCAGACCCCGTCGTGGAAGGCGTCGACGGCGACCTCGTTCGCCGCGTTGTACACCGCGGGGTGGGTGCCGCCGGCGGCACCGACCTGCTTGGCCAGCTCGACCGCGGGGAAGGCCGCGTCGTCGATCGGCTCGAAACGCCAGTCGGCCGCCCGGGTCCAGTCCACCGGGGTCTCCACGTCGACGAGACGCTCCGGCCAGGAGAGGCCCAAGGCGATCGGGGCGAGCATCGTCGGCAGCCCGAGCTGGGCGATGACCGCCCCGTCGTGGAACTCGACCATCGAGTGGATGATCTGCTGCGGGTGGACCACCGCCTCGATCCGCTCCATCGGCACGTCGAAGAGCAGGTGGGCCTCGATGAGCTCGAGCCCCTTGTTGACCAGCGTCGCGCTGTTGGTCGTGATGACCCGGCCCATGGCGAAGTTCGGGTGCTGCAGCGCCGCCTCCGGCGTCACCGCGGCCAGCTCCTCGGCACTCATCCCCCGGAAGGGGCCACCGCTGGCGGTGACGACGAGCTTGCGCACCTCCTCCGCGCTCCCCGAGCGCAGGCTCTGCGCGATCGCCGAGTGCTCGGAGTCCACGGGCACGATCTGCCCGGGTGCCGCGGCCGCGGTGACGAGCGGGCCACCGATGATGAGGGACTCCTTGTTCGCCAGGGCCAGCCTGGCCCCGGAGCGAAGGGCCGCGAGCGTCGGCCGCAGCCCGATGGCGCCGGTGATGCCGTTGAGCACGACGTCGCTCCCGGAGCCGGCGACCTCGGTCGCCGCGTCCGGCCCGACGAGGATCCGCGGCTCGTAGCCCCGCACCCCCGCGGCCTCGGCCGCGGCGGCCACCGCCGCGCGCAGCTCCTCCGCCGTCCCACCGGCGGCCGCGACGAGGGCCGGCGTGAAGCGGGCGGCCTGCTGGGCCAGCAGACGCACGTTGGAGCCGCCGGCGATGGCCGCGACCTCGAAGCGGTCCGGGTGGCCGGCGATGACCTGGAGCCCCTGGGTGCCGATCGACCCCGTGGACCCGAGCAGCGCGACGGACGTGCTCACCGCGACTCCTCCTGGGCGGCGCGGGAGGAGCTGATCGCCTCCCGGCGGGCCAGCCGACTCTCCCGCCGGATCCGGGCCTCCCGGAAGCGGCGACGTTCCTCCGGGGTGACCACGTCGAGGTCGGGGACCTCGCGGGTCCCCCCTTCGCCGTCCACGGCCACGAAGACGAGGTACGCGCTCGCCACGTGCACCCGGTCGGTGACCGCGTCCCAGCGGTCGACCTCCGCGCGGACGCCGACCTCCATCGAGGTGCGCCCGGCCCAGTTGACGGCGGCGCTCACGTGGAGGACGTCGCCGACCCGGACCGGGTTGTGGAAGGCCATCTCGTCCATCGCGGCGGTGACGGCGGGCCCCTGGGCGAAGCGGTTCGCGGCGACGCCGGCGGTGTCGTCGACCATCTTCATGATGTTGCCGCCGTGCACGGTGCCCAGCAGGTTGGCCTCGGCGTTGGACATGACCCGGGAGAGGGTGATGCGGGTGTCGGTGGGTGTGGTCACCGCCTCATCATCGCAAAGCGGTGCCATCATCGAGGGGGACGCACGAAGGGAGGTCGCTCGTGCTCGAGGCACTGCTCTGGGGCGCGCTGGCCGCGTCCTCGCTCCTCGTCGGCGCCGTGGTCGGCGTCATCCGCTCGTGGCCGCCACGACGGGTCGGGCTCGTCCTCGCCTTCGGCGCCGGGGCCCTCATCGCCTCCGTGGCCTTCGAGCTCGCCGAGGAGGGGCTCGAGACCGGCGGGCCGGTGCCGGTGGCGGTCGGGATCGCGCTCGGCGCCGCCGCCTTCGCGCTCGGGAGCGCTGGCGTGCAGCGGCTCGGTGCCCGGCGCCATCGCGGTCGGGCCGAGCAGAGCGGGGACGAAGGGGGTGGGACGGCCCTGGCCTTCGGGGCCTTCCTCGACGGCATCCCCGAGCAGGCGGTGCTCGGTATCGGCCTGGCCTCGGGCGGCGGGGTGAGCATCGCGCTGCTCGTCGCCGTGTGGATCTCCAACCTGCCCGAAGCGATCGGCTCGGCGGCCGACCTGCGCGGCAGCCGCCCGACCCGCTCGATCGTCCTGCTCTGGCTCGCCGTCTCGGCCGTGTGCGCGCTCGCCACCCTCGTCGGCTTCGCCCTGGCGGACGTCTCGGGCGCGTGGACGGCCGCCCTCATCAACGGCTTCGCCGCCGGGGCACTGCTCGTCATGCTCGTCGACGAGATGATCCCCGAGGCCCAGCAGAAGGTCGGTGCGCTCGCCGGCCCCGTGACGGTCGTCGGCTTCGCCCTCGCCGCCGGCCTCTCCAAGCTCGCCTGAGCCGGCTCAGCGGTCGGCGACGACGACGCTCACGCCCGCGTACTCCTCCTCGAGCGAGGAGAGCACGCCGAGGATGCCCGGGTCGGTGCCGCCGTCCGGCTCGACGGCGCCCGGGCGCCACACGAGCGTCCACGGGTGCTCGTGCCGGTCGGCGACGTCACGCAGGCAGTCCATGAGCGCGTCGAGGTTGCCGCCGAACCAGCCCGGGAAGTCCAGCTCCGTGGCGAAGCGCGCGAGCGCCTCCGCCCGGTCGGTCCCGCCGTTGACGAGGTGCACGTGGTCGGTCCCGGCCCGGGCCCGGGCGAGCAGCCCCTCGACCCCTCCGGCCTCGATGTGGATCACTGGCCCTCCTCGATCTGTCGGAAGCTCGCGTAGTGGTCCTCGGTGTAGTACCGGTCCCCCTCCTCGCCGCTGACGATGCGCCGGGCGCCGCGGTCCTCCTCGCCGGGTGTGGGCACCGTGTACTCCGCGTAGTACCCCCGCTCCTCGTCGGGGAGGATGCCCTCCCTGTTCTCGAAGGTGATCCCGTCCCGCTCGAACGGGAAGGGGCCGCCGTCACGGATGAGGTCCAGGGTCTCCTGTCCCTCGGGAGGCAGCTGCGACTCCGGCACCGTCTCCAGCCCGGAGTCCGGTGTCGCTCCGCCACCGGCCCGCTGGGAGGTCGCCGATGTCGAGGAGCCCGCGCCCTCCTCGCCGGAGCCCCCTCCGACGAGGAGGATCCAGCCCGCGACGAGCAGGAGGAGCACCCCGCCGACGAGCTGGAGGCGCCGCCTCCACGCCGTGCTCATCAAAGCGCGAGGCCGACGTACTTGGTCTCCAGGTACTCCTCGATGCCCTCGAAGCCGCCCTCCCGACCGAAGCCGGAGTGCTTGACCCCGCCGAACGGGGCGGCCGGGTTGGAGACGACACCCTGGTTGACCCCGACCATCCCGAACTCGAGCGCCTCGCTGACCCGGATGGTGCGTGCGGTGTGCTCGGTGAAGACGTAGGCGACCAGGCCGTACTCGGTCGAGTTGGCCAGGCGCACGGCCTCCTCCTCGGTGCGGAAGGTCGTCACCGGGGCGACCGGGCCGAAGATCTCCTCGCCGAGCACGCGGGCCCCGGCGGGGACGTCGGCGAGCACGGTCGGCGGGTAGAACCAGCCCCTGCCGCTCGGGACCTCGCCGCCGGTGAGCACCCGGGCCCCGGAGACGACGGCGTCCTCGACGAGCTCGACGACCTTCTCGCGCGCCTTCTCGGTGATGAGCGGCCCGACGTCGTTGCCCGTGACCGTGCCCTTGCCGACGGTGAGCGCCCCCATCCGCTCGGCCAGCCGACGCGTGAAGTCCTCGGCGACCGACTCGTGGACGATGAACCGGTTGGCCGCGGTGCACGCCTCGCCGATGTTGCGCATCTTCGCGAGCATCGCGCCGTCGAGCGCCTTGCCGAGGTCGGCGTCCTCGAAGACGACGAAGGGGGCGTTGCCCCCGAGCTCCATGGAGACCCGCAGCAGCTGGTCGGCCGACTGCTGCACGAGCGTGCGGCCCACCGGCGTGGAGCCGGTGAAGGTCAGCTTGCGCAGCCGCGGGTCGCGGATGATCGGCTCGC
>CAYSGN010000133.1:0-6142 GCA_964430615.1 uncultured Janibacter sp.
CTCGACGACGCCCGCCCCGACCTGGACACCACGGCCCGTGGCCGCGGCAGCGCCGACCCCGTCGAGCCGAACGAGAAGGGCGGCGAGGACAACCCCGAGGGGCGGGCGAAGAACCGCCGCGTCGAGATCTCCTACGACTGAGCCAGCAGCTCCGCGACGGCCGGCCCGACGGCGCGGGCCACGTCCAGGGCCCGGACCGGCCCTCCGGGGTTGGCGCGGGTGGCCGCACGAGCGTGCACGAGCGCGCCGAGGGCACCGGCCCGGGCGGGCGCGAGCCCGCCGGCCATGAGAGCGCCGACGAGCCCGGCGAGCACGTCTCCGGTCCCGGCGGTGGCCAGCCACGTCGGCGCATCGTCCTGCACGTGCACCGGACCCGACCCGGGCTCCACGACGAGGGTCGTCGAGCCCTTGAGCAGGACGGTCGCGCCGGTCAGGTCGGCCACCATCCGGGCGTGCTCCAGCGGGGCCTCCTCGACCTCCTCACGGGTCAGGTCGGTCGTGCGGGCGCGCAGCCGGGTGATGAGCCGGGCGCACTCCCCCGCGTGCGGGGTGAGCAGGGTCGGCGCCTCCCGGACTCCGTCGACGAGGTCCAGCCCGCCCGCATCGAGGAGCACCGGGAGGTCGGACCCCAGCGCACGCCGGGCGGTCGCCACCTGCTCGGCGCCGCCCTTCGCCTCGGCGGTGACGTCGAGGCCGGGCCCGACGACCCAGGCCTGGACCCGCCCTTCGCCGATCACGGCCTCGGGGACCTCCGCGCGCACGAGGCCGGTGGGCGTCTCGCTGCCGACGTAGCGGAGCATCCCCACACCGGCCGTGACCGCGGCGGTGGCGCTCATCAGCGCAGCCCCGGTGAAGGCCTCTCCCCCGGCGACGAGCCCGAGCACGCCGCGGGTGTACTTGTCGTCGCTCGCCGACGGCACCGGCCACAGCCGCGCGACGTCGTCGGGAGTCATCCGCACGACCGCGGGCTCGGCCTCGCCGAGGTCCAGCCCGATGTCCAGGACGGTGAGGAGCCCGCAGGCCGCCTCGCTCGGGGGCAGCAGGTGCACCGGCTTCGGGGCGCCGAAGGTGATCGTCTCGTCGGCGAAGACCGCGTCGGCGAGCACCCGTCCCCCGTCGACGGGCTGCCCGCTCGGGGTGTCCACGGAGATCACCCAGGCGTTGTCGCGGATCGCGTCCACCCACGGGCGGGCGAAGGGAGGCAGCCCGGGCCTTCCGCCGATGCCGGTGATCCCGTCGAGGACGACCTCCGCACGGCTGATCGCGGTCAGGGCCTCGGGGCCGTCACCGGTGAGCACCCGGGCGCCCCGGGAGCGGGCCTGCTCGGCCGCGGTCGTCTGCGCCTCGGAGGCGGTCGGGTCGACGCACACGGCGGTCGCGACGAAGCCGCGTCGGGCCAGCCTGGCGATCGCGAAGAGCGCGTCGGCGCCGTTGTTGCCAGGACCGACGAGGGCGGTGACCCGCCGCTGCCCACGCTCGCGCATGCGCCCGGCGGTCATCCGGGCGACCCCGCGCGCGGCGCGGCTCATCAGCTCGCCGCTCTCCAGCAGCTCCGGCAGGGCCTCCTCGGCCGCCCTGATGGTCTCGACTGAGTAGCCCGTGATCATGCTCGTGACGCTACCGCCCCGCCACCTCGGCGTGCTGCCGGCCGCTCCCTCCCCGCCCGGACCCGCTCAGGCGAGCACGGGCAGCAGCACCGCCCGGGCGCGCGCGAGGTCGTGCGCGGCGTCCGGGCCGGCCGCGATGAGCACGAGGGAGGACGGGGAGGTGGCCGGCCGTCCGGCGGAGAGCCGACGCTCCTCCACGCGACCGCCCGCCAGGTGCACCTCGTGCCAGTAGCCGTCGCGGCCGCGGAGCACGCCCTTGGCCCGCACGACCACCTCGGGCAGCGCGGTGAGGGCCCGCACCAGCGCGGGCACGTCCACCCGGCCGGCTGCCGTGAGCGTCTCGCTCTCGTGCACGCTCGGGTGCTCGTCACCGTCCGTGGCACCGCCGTCCCCGGACGCTCCGCGCGCCCGGCCCTGGCCCGACCCCGCGGCGCCGGGCGACCACCCGGCGAAGACCTCCGCCGCGCTCGCCTCCGGCTCCGCCGCGGACTGCCGCACCACCTGCGCCCCCACCGCCACCTCGGCGCAGGCGTCGACGGCCTCGTCGAGCTGGTCGGGGCCGACCAGGTCGGTCTTGGTCACGAGGACGACATCGGCGGAGGCGAGCTGGCGCGCGACCGTGTCACCGACGTACGGGTCGCGCAGCAGGCGAGGCACCCGGGTGGCGTCGGCGCACACGAGCACCGGTCCGGGCGCGAAGCCGGGGTACTCCCGCCACGCGGCCAGCTGGCCGGGGTCGCCGACGCCGCTCACCTCGCACAGCACGTGCTCGAGGTCGCTGCGAGCGGCGAGCGCGGTCATGGTGCGCGCGGCGTCGTCGGTGGCCTGGCAGCAGATGCACCCGTTCGTCAGCGCGATGGTGTCGTCGTCGGCCGAGGCGATGAGGTCGGCGTCGATGTTCACGCTGCCGAAGTCGTTGACGACCACCGCCGTCCGCCCGAGCGTGGCCCGGGTGAGCAGGCGGTTGACGAGCGTGGACTTGCCCGCGCCGAGGTAGCCCCCGATGATCCCCAGCCGGGCGCTCACGGCGCGGCGACGGCGGTGGCCGGTGCCACCTTCGTCGCGAAGTGCCGCCCACCGACCATCGTGCCGTGGACGTGGATCTCGCCGATCCGCTCGGGCTCGACCTCGAGCGGGTCCTCCGCGAGCACGGCCAGGTCGGCGTACTTGCCCGGCTCGACGGACCCGACCTCGTGATCCATCTTCAGCAGGTACGCGGGCCCGATCGTCACCGCCTCGAGCGCCGTCTGCACGTCGATGCGCTCGTGCTCGCCCATGACCCGACCGGACGGGGTCAGGCGGGTCACCGCGTGCTTGACGCTGTGCAGCGGGCCGAGCGGGGTCACCGGGGTGTCGGAGTGCAGCGCGATCGCCACCCCGTGACGCAGGGCGGTCGCCGCCGCGTTCATCCGCGCGGCCCGGTCGGGCCCGACCGTGATGTCCGCGTGCTGGTCGCCCCAGGCCCAGATGTGGTTGGCGAAGACGTTCGCCCCCGCCCCGAGCGCCGCCAGGCGGCGGTACTGGGCCGGTGTCGTCATCTGGGAGTGGGTGCAGGTGTGCCGGTGGTCCGGCCGCGGGTGCTCGGTGAGGATCCGCTCGAGGGTCTCCACGAAGAGCTGGGTCGTCTGGTCGCCGTTGCAGTGCACGTGCACGAGCGCCCCGGCGCGGTGGAAGGTCGCGAAGGCCTCGTGGAACTCCTCGGGCGTCACCGCCCAGATGCCGTTCGGCTCGTCGCCGTAGTAGCCCGGCTCCATGAGACGGGCCGTGAAGCCCTGGATGGACCCGTCGAGCATGAGCTTGACGTTGCCCATGCGCAGCTTCGCGTCCGACTCCTCCCGCAGGCGGGTGAGCCGCTCGGCCGCCTCGGGCAGGGAGCGGGCGACCGGCCCCACGCCCGCACCGAAGTGGAAGACGTTGAGCCGGGCCGGGAAGTCCTCGTCCACCGCACGCCGGTACAGGGCCACCCCGTCGTCGTCCATGAGGACCATGGAGCCGAGGTCGGTGAGCGTCGTGGTGCCCGTGTTCACCCCGTCCTGGGCGAAGGCGCGCATCCCCTCCACGGTGATGTCGAGCAGGCTGGAGCCGGCGGTGATCTCCTGGACCAGACCCATCGCGGCGAACTCCTGGAGCTCCCCCGTCGGCCGGCCGTCCTCGTCCTTGACGACGCCCGGCACGCTCACCGAGGCGTCGATGCCGCAGCGACGAAGGGCGGCGGTGTTCACCGTGCACACGTGGCCGTTGGTGTGGGCCACGTGGATCGGCCGGGTCGACGAGACCCGGTCCAGCTCCGCGGCGCCGAGCGGTTGGCCGGGGAAGTAGATCGGGTCCAGGCCCCAGGCGAGCAGCGGCGTCTCCGGGTCCGCCAGCTGCGACTCGACGTCGGCGAGCCGCTCGAGGATCTCCTCGATCGAGTGGCAGCCGGGCCACCGGCGCCCCTCCGGGTCTATCCGGTCGACCTTGCCGACGTACGTGTTGGACCACACCGTCCCGGTGCCGGCGTGGCTGTGCGCCTCGACGAAGCCGGGCAGGAGCACCGCGTCGGCGTACCGCTCGTCGAGCACCGCCCCCGGGTAGGCCATGAGCTCCGCGACGCTGCCCACCGCGCGGATGCGCTCTCCGCGCACCGCCACCGCCTCCGCCTCGGGCCGGGCGGGGTCCATCGTGCGCACCCGGCGGGCCACGTACACGGTCGTTGTCTCCATGCGGATCCTCTCGGAGGGGGTACAATCGCCCACCAGTGTGATCGGGCACACGATCTCCGGCAAGGTCCACACGGCTCCCCTCCGGCGGGGACCAGACGGGCGGTCCACGGCCCCTGACCATGGGGTGCACGACTGGCCCCACACAACCGAACCCCATCTGGCCCTTACCGTCCTCGCCCCGGCACAGCAGGGTGATCCAGAACACCGGACGGGTGGGTCAGGAGATCCCCTGCAGCCGACGACCGATGGATGTGCTTCCCGTGAACTGGTACCTGGTCTGGATCATCGCCTTCCTCCTCCTGCTCTTCGGCGTGAGCGTGTGGTCCTCGAAGAAGGTCCACACGGCCGACGACTACGTCATGGCCGACTTCAGCCTGGGCTTCTTCCCCATCTGCGGGTCGGTCATCGCCACGGTGACCGGCTCGGCCGCCCTCATCGGTGGCGCCGGCAAGGGCTTCCAGATGGGGCTGTCCTACTTCATCACCGTCATCAGCTTCGTCGCCTTCACCGTCGTCGCGATGCTCGTCATGGGGCCGGCCATCCGTCGCCTGCGCCTCTACACCGTCCCCGAACTCTTCACCCGCCGGTTCGGCAAGCTCTCCGCGCTGCTGCCCGCGATCATCATCGGCTTCCTCTACATGACCCCGACCTTCGGGATGCAGCTGGTCGGGATGGGCTCGATCCTCGCCTCGATCACGCAGGTCCCCTTCGTCTGGGGGATCATCCTCGGCTTCCTCGTGACGGTCGCCTTCACGATGATCGGCGGCATGCCCAGCGTCGCGTGGACCGACGCGATCCAGACCCTCGTCATCCTCGCCGGCGTGATCCTCACCCTCGTGCTCGGCCTGATCCACGTGGGCGGCCCGGCCGTCGTCGCCGAGTCCACGCCGCGCCACCTGCTGACCTTCGGCAGCATCGGCGGCAAGGAGCTGTTCAACTGGTTCCTCGTCTTCGGCCCGTTCTACATGGTCTGGCAGACGACCTGGCAGCGGCTGACCGCGGCGAAGTCCCAGAAGGTGGGGATCTCCGCCATCGTCATCGGCTTCCTCATCTCCGGGGTCATCGGCCTGCTCGCGATCTTCATCGGGATCGCGGCGGTGCAGGAGTTCCCCGCCGGCACCGACCCCGACCTGATCTACACCTCGTTCATCACCGAGATCTTCCCCGGCTCGATCGGCGGGCTCTTCATGGTCTCGCTGCTGGCCGCGCTGCTCACCGGGGCCACGTCCTTCCTGCTCAGCGGCGCGATCAACGTCTCCAAGGACATCTACCAGGGTTGGTTCAACCCGCACGCCGACGACCAGAAGATCCTGCGTGTCTCGCGGCTCTCGGTCGGCGCGATGTCGGTCATGGGTCTCGGCATCGCCATGTGGATCAAGGACATCATCGCGATCTACCAGGTGGCGCTCTCCTTCACCGCCGCCGCGCTCGTCATGCCCGTCCTCGCGGCGATGTTCTGGGAGCGGGCGACCAAGACCGGCGTCATCGTGAGCATGCTCGGGGCGCTCGTCGTCAGCCTCGGCTGGCAGGCCGCCGGGCAGCCCTTCGGCATCCACGAGATCGGACCCGGCCTGGCCACCTCGGCGGTCCTCCTCGTCGTCGTCAGCCTGCTGACGGGTCACTCCGAGGACGAGACGGTCACGGCGTACTACCACGCCTTCAAGGGCCGCGGGCCGGCCGACGACCTCACCCACGCCGAGGGGGCTCTCGCACGCGGCGAGGCCTGAGCAGGCGCTGACCGGGGCGACGGACCCGTCTCCGCCCGGCCGGACCCCGGTGCGGGGCGTTCCCCTTCACCTGCCTACGCGCGTGCCCCGAGGTACGGACCTGACG
>CAYSGN010000134.1:0-6039 GCA_964430615.1 uncultured Janibacter sp.
GCAGCCACATCTTCGCGCCCGCGCAAGCCCTGACCGGCCCGCTCATCCCGGCGGTGGCTGGGCTTCGAGAGGTCGCTCCCGCCAAGGTCTCCGACGCCTTCGAGCGGTCCATGCGCGCAACCTCAACAGTCGTTGCTCTGCTCGTTGCGTCGGCGCTGGCGCCCGTGACGTTGCTGGTGCCACTCCTCTACGGGAAAGAGTTCGTCGACGCCGCTCCAGCTCTTCTCGTCCTAGGCCTCGTCGGTGGCTTCGCGGTGTCGACAGGTCCTTTGTCGGCGTTCGTTCTCGCCCGCTTGTCCGCACGTCTCTTCCTCATCGCCAACGTTGGCGCCTTGGTCGTGGACGTGGCACTCGCGCTGACCCTCATACCGACGTTCGGCTTGTGGGGAGCAGTCGTCGCGAATGCTTCCGGCACCCTGACACGTCTAGCCATTCTCTGGACCAGTGAGGCACGGGAACTGCGGATCCCGATGAGCAAGACGCTCACGACGTTGCTACCCACCGGGATTGCCGGCGTTGCCAGCATCGCAAGTTGGCAATGCGGCCTTGTCGCGCCTGCTCAGCCGCTGGTACAGGCAGTGGTAAGTGCGGTTCTTGGCCTTGGGCTCTTGACCATCGGTTTTCGCGCCTCGAACACGGGGCTGACGGAAGCCGATGGCCAGGCCCTCCTGAGGGCGCTCCCGGAGAAACTACGCGGCGTCGCCGAGGTGCCAATCAAGGTGGTCAGCCGATCCGACTGAGAACTTGTGACACAGCAGACCTGCCGATCTCTCGCATTGCCATAACACGCGCGTGGGTGTGGGCTATGTTCTGACGATTTGTCAATGAGCGCGCAACGCGCTCTGCCTCGCTGCGGCTTGACCACCTCAGATCGTCGACGTTGACCGTAAGGTCGAGCGCGTCCAACTGAGAGTAAAGATCCACGCGCTTGTCTCGTCGACTGCCAGGCTCACCGGCATTGACGTTCCATTCACCGGAAGGTCCGTCAACCACCATCACAGCAGGTGTCCCCAGCCGCCATGCATTCACGGCCAGATGGTAGGTATCGGTGATAACCAAGCTCGCGTTGCAGATCTCTTCAAACAACTGGTTCGGCGACGGCGCACCGACCATGGATGTGCCTCTTCCCGGTCGTGAGAGCACACGGTAGAACTCAACCCGGTCCTGCCACCGGGCCGCCGGGCCGAGTTCCAACTCGGGCCACGCCGCCCTGAACCTCCGCCTCCCGGACATCGGCCAGAAGGCAGGCTCCTCACCCCATTGCAGGCATTCCGGGTTATAACGCAGGCGTCGCGTGAGACTCCGCCCAAAGGTGGCCAGCACTTCAGGGCGGGCGTTGGACCGCCCGAAAAAGACCTTGGCCGACGGCCGACGCGGGCCCGTGTACGGCTCGTCAAGGAGGAAGGCAGCATCCGGCCCCTGGCACACGGATCCGTCTACTCGCGAGAAACGCGCGACCTGGGCTGAGTACGGGTCGCGATGCCACACATGGGACATGCGACGGTGGAAGTGTCTGAGCTGATCGCCATATGCGGAGGCATAGTGGGTCGGCGTGTTCATACTCAGCGTCGTCCCGAAAGACAGGGTCCGATCGAGCACACTCTGTTCCGCAGTCGGCAACAAGTACGTCTCGGTCGCCATACGCAGAGCCTCTTCATGGCTTGTCGCCGCACCCATTCTCCGGTGCAAGACGTCGGCCGTCTGATCCAGATAGACCCCCATATGCAGAAAGTCACCCCAGAAGATTACCCGATCCGCTCCAAGCGCTTCGTTCAAGCGATTGCGCAGAATCCGATACACGAGACCGGTGTCGGGATCGAAGAATGCCCCTGGACCACGCCTCTGAGACACTCCCTGCGGATCGATCCACTCAGAGGCGTCCCACAGTCTCCAATAAGTGACGTCAAGGTTCGGAAACCTAGTCGCCATATCAGCAAAGGCTAGGTCTACGGATGCCATACCCGCGTTGCGCCCATTAGGGGGAGCGCAAATGACACTGACCGTACTCCTTGCCATCATGCGCCTCGATTCGTGCAGTAGATCTTGATGTACCTCTCGGCCACCTTGGGCCATCCAAACTCAACCACTCGAGCCGATCCTGAATCCGCAAGAGAGGCAGCGAACTCCCGGTCCTCTACAACCCTGCGTAGTGATTCGGCAAGCGAAATTTGGTCCTCGGGGTCCACGAGAATCCCATCGACACCATGGGTCACGAACTCTCCAACTCCACCATGCATGGTTGCCACCACAGGCGTGCCTGCTCGCCATGCCTCAAGAACGACGATGCCAAAGGCCTCCTTACGACTGGGCACAGCGATGACGTCGGCCTGCTGCATCCAGATCCCGACGTCGGGGCGCGACAATCGCCCGAGGAAAGTGACCCGCTCACCCAGACCGAGATGCTCAGCGTGCCTGCGTAGTACCTCCAGCTCTTTACCGTCCCCGCCGATGACCACGTGCACTCCCTCGAGCCTGGCCACCGCGTCGAGAAGCAGGTCGAAGCCCTTCATCCGCTCGGCTCGACCAACGGCGAAGATGGTCGGACTCTCTGGAGATCGCACCAGCTCCCCTACAGGCTCAGTCAGCTCGACGCCGTTAGGCACGACGCAACCACCGACGAGCGAGAAGCGCTCACGAAGGTCCTCGAGCACGAAATTGGAGCACCCGGTCACGGCCTGGCTCGAAGACAACGCGCGCCGCAAGGCGGCGCGCAGGAGTGCAGATCGATCGAAGACGCTGTGGTCATCCATGAACGTCTCGCCATGTGCACTCATGACGAGCGGTGTGCGAGTCAACTGGTGCAGAGCCAAGGCGTAAACACCGTTAGGCCCGAAGCAGTGCACGTGCAACACGTCTGGGCGAAACTCCCGGTACGCCCGCCACCACTGCCGCAGTGCGGCCGGGGCGGCCAGCGCGAACCTGCCCAGTGCACGGGCGTCACGGGCGGGCAGCGGAGTGGGCAGATATCGGACAGGAAGCTCGTCGACGACGCGCGTCCCCAGATGCTCCCCCCGGTCGACCGTCCAGATCTCCACAGGCACGCCGGCGCGGTCCAGCTCCTTGGCGACGTGGCGTACGTGCTCCTCTACCCCGCCCGTGTACGGATGGAAGGAGGACGACACGAGCGCCACCCTTCGTGGTCCTCCCCGACCCATGTTCTCCCCCTCTGATCCTGTCCGCGTGCCATCATGACAGCCCCCTCCGACTGCCTGGAAGAGCCATGCCACACCTCACGATCGCCCGGATCGCTTCCCCGACCCTCCTGGGCACAGGGGCGTACGAGCAGCAGGTCCTCGCCCGCGCTCCGGAGTCCGTCCCGGCGCCGTGGACGACCAGCGAATCGGTCGTGCGGTCCTGGCGGTCCCCCCTCGAAGGAACCCGACGACTCCCCCTCGGCAAGGTGGCTCGCGCACCCTTCCTGGCGCGCGCACTCGTGGGGCGCGTCATCTACCCACGCGGGGCGGTCGTCCACCGGATGAGTCTCGAGCTACCACCCGCGCCTCACGACGTCATCACGCTGCACGACGTCGTGGCGTGGAAGTTCGCCGACGAATCGGACCCCGTCCCGGCAGCCGCGGAGGAGATCCGTCGCGCGGCAGCCGTCATCTGCGTCTCCGAGTTCAGCGCGTCGGAGGCCGTCGATCTCCTCGGGATCGACCCACCGCACGTCGTCCACCACGGAGTCGACCCTCGCTTCCTCGACGCCGCACCCGCCACGCCCGACCAGCTGCAGGACCTCGGGATCACGACGCCCTTCGTCCTGACGACGGGAGGTGCGTCCGAGCGAAAGAACTTGGAGGGGCTCGCCGAAGCCTGGCCGACGGTCCGTCGGGCCAGGCCGGATCTGGCCCTTGTCCTCACCGGCCCTCCGCACCCACGCCGCACCGCCCTCTTCGCCCATCAACCAGGCGTCGTCCTGACCGGCATGGTTGATGCCGAGGTCGTCCCACACCTGATGGCGAGCGCGGAGGCGGTCGTCGTCCCCTCCCGCTACGAAGGCTTCGGCTTCCCGGCGCTCGAAGGCATGGCCGTGGGCACACCTGTCGTCAGCTCGAACACGAGCTCCCTACCCGAGGTCGTGGGCGACGGCGCCCTCCTGGTCTCGCCGGACGGGGATTCCCTCGCGCAGGGCATCATCGATGCCACGTCCGGTGACCCCGAGACCGCGAAGGTTGCCGCACGCGGTCGCGTGAGAGCGGACAAGTTCACCTGGGAGCGGAGCCTCGCCGGCCATGTCGAGGTCTGGCGCTCGGTCGACGCCCACCTGTGACGCGTCCCAGCGTCGTCAGCAGCCCGACCACGAACCCGACCAGGAGCACCGAGCCCAGCGCGTCGCTGGGGCGGTGCGCGTGACCGACCACATTGCCCAGGACGACGAACCACACCACGGCCGCGAGGACCCAGCCGGCCCAGCGTGGTCCGGGCGCCATGAGCAGCCACAGAGCAACCACCAGAGCCACCGTGGCCGAGACGTGGGTCGAGGGGAAGGTGTTGCCCAGGTAGCCGTAGTCCCGGCCGTGTTCCGGGCGGATCAAGGTTGCCTTGAGCAGCATGCTCGCCCCCGTCGACAGGCCCACCACGAGCGCAGCCGCGACCACGCGTCGGACGTGACCGCTCCACAGGCGGCGCACCGCCAGCACAGTGACGAGCACCAGCAGCACCACGGGGAGGACGCGACGGGCCAGCAGCGGCCACCACGAGTGGAGAGGTCCGACACCGAGGCGTTGGATCCACTCCAGGACCTCTTCGTCGGCGAGCTGGCCTGCGTTCGGGAGCACCGCCACGCCGTAGAGGAGAGCCAGTCCCATCGCGCACGCGAGCGCCGCGCGCCCGGGGTGGCGACCTAGCATGTCGGACTCACGCGCTCGACGGTGCCAGCGCACGTCCGATGACGTCGACGCAGCCGACGATCTGGGCGTACACGGTCGCGAAGACCTCGTCATCGCGGCGATAAGGGTCCGCCACGTCATCGAGGTCGGCACCGACCGGCGTGCGGTGCCGGGGCGCGATGTGGACCAGCGCTCTCATCCGCTCCTCGACCGAGGCGTGCGGGCCCACCGCCTCCTCGATCTGCGCGGGTGCCACGTGCTCGGCCATCCGGGCCAGCTCGCGAAGGGTGAAGGAGCGCTTGAGCGCCGCCGGCACCATCTGGACCGCCGCGCTGCGATGCGCCCGGGTCATGCCGAGGACCAGGTCGGCTCCCGCGACCATGTCGGGGGTGAGCCGACGAGCGACGAAGCCGTCCACGTCGATGCCATCGTCCACGAGCAGTCTGGCCATGGCCGGCTCGACCGACCGGCCGACCAGAGCCCCGGTCCCTGCGCTCGTGGCGGTCAGGCCGAGCCGATCCTCGAGCAGCATGGCCCCGGCCGGTGATCGGCAGATGTTGCCCGTGCACACCACGAGGACTCCGCTACGTGCAGATGTGGTCATCCCCGGACGTCCTTTCCACCCCATGGCTCCCAACTGTGTCAGGTGATGTCATGCTGCTGCTACGCTGCCATTGATCTCGCGAGTACCACGACTCGGCGAGGGCGGCAAAAGAGGGGAATCGTTATGGATCATGTTGTGGGGAGCGACCAGCGGATGCGCCGTCGCACCGTCGTCAAGGGCGCCGCATGGGCGGCGCCGGTCATCACGCTGGGCGTGGCCGCACCGTCCCTGGCCGCGACGCCTCCGCCGGTGGCCCCGTCGGTTGGTCAGGGCTCCTGCAAGCACACGAGCGGCGTCAAGCGGTACCACATCGAGTTGATCTTCACGAACAACCTCTCCTGCGACTCCAAGGTGAAGATCACGTCTTTCGTGGTGACGCCGAACAGCGGGCAGAGCGTCCCCTTCAGTGGCCTGGAGACTGACTTCACGCTCGAGGGCAACAGCTCGCGCTCGTGGGTCTACGACTCCGAAGTCGTGGGCAACATGGCCAACGGCACCGTCGACGTCACCTACACCTACACCAACTGCGACGGCGATGTGGTCGACGAGTCCCAGTCCATCAACGTCAGCTCCCTGCCTCCGTGCAGCTTCGGCTACCCGGACCAC
>CAYSGN010000135.1:0-4255 GCA_964430615.1 uncultured Janibacter sp.
CGCTGCGGGCCTTCCGCAACGGCAAGGTCGACGTCCTCGTCGCCACCGACGTCGCCGCGCGCGGCATCGACGTCGACGACGTCACCCACGTCATCAACTACCAGTGCCCGGACGACGAGAAGACCTATGTCCACCGCATCGGCCGGACCGGCCGCGCGGGCAACACCGGGGTCGCGATCACCTTCGTCGACTGGGACGACACGACCAAGTGGGCGATGATCGACAAGGCCCTCGACCTCGGCATCCCCGAGCCCGTCGAGACCTACTCCTCCAGCCCGCACCTCTACACCGACCTCGGCATCCCCGAGGGCACCAAGGGGCGCCTCCCTCGCTCCAAGCGCACCCGTGAGGGGCTGGACGCCGAGCGTCTCGAGGACCTCGGCGAGACCGGCGCCTCGAGCGGGCGCCGTCACGGTGGCCGCGGTGGCCAGGGTGGCGGCCGTGGTGGTCGCGGCGGTGACGGCGGCGGTCGTGGTGGTCGCTCCGGCGGCCGCGAGCGCGCGCACCGCGAGGGCCAGGAGCGCAGCGGCGAGGGCCGGCCCCGTCGTCGGCGCAACCGCCGGCGCACCCGCGGCGGCCAGCCGACCGGTCAGCAGCAGTCCGGCGACTGAGCGACCTCTTCGGTCCCCCGGTGGGTACCGGGGCATCCGACGGACCCCGCCGTCGCACGAGCTCCGGATCCGTGCGACGGCGGGGCCTCTCGGGCTGAGCACCCAGGGCTCGGGCCGCTGGGCGCTCACCCACCCCGGGCCAGCTCCTGCACCCGCGCCTCCGCGGCCGTGCGGGGCAGCCACTGCGGGGGGCCCACGCCCCAGCCGCGCAGCTCCTCCGCCACCGCGGCGACGTCCACGGCAGGAGTGCCGGCCGGTGGTTCGTCGACGACCACCGCCCCGGCGACCACGTCCGGAGCCGGCCGGTCCACGCCGAGCGCGCTCGGGCGCCGGACCCAGAGCAGCCGCGCTTCGACGTGCTCCTCGGGGTGGACACGCACCACGTCCTCGGCCAGGTCGAGCAGCATCGTGACGTCCGGGTGCGGCGGAGCCGGCTGTGCGCGGAGGCGTGAGACATCCTCCCGGTGGAGCAGGGCGACCCGCAGGTCCAGGTCGCGCAGTCGCTCCACCGCCCCGTAGAGGTCCACCTCCGGGTCCTCCGCGAGGGTGAGGTCGTCCACGACGAGCACGTCGAAGGGGGCGTGCGCCCGGGTGGTGCGCCACGAGTGGGGCGCCACGAAGGGACGCATCGGCTCCAGGGTCCGCCACGGGTAGTCTGCCGTGCGCGTCGTCCAGTCGAGGACCCGGTCCGGAGGTGGCCCTCCGGGGTACTCGGCCAGCCCGTCCGGCTGGCGCGGGAGCTCGCGTCGCTCCCGCAGCCCGGCCAGGTGCCGGTGCCAGGTGCGATATGCCTCGCGGTAGCCGGCGACCGGCCCGGCGACCCAGCCCACGGCCGAGTCGCCGTCCATCAGCGAGCCCGGGCGCAGGCGTCTGATGTGCAGCGGCGGTCCCACGACGAGCGGTTCCCGCCCGGTCACGGCCGCGATCCGCTCGCGGTACTCGTCGTCGCCCCCCTTGCGCACGTCGTCGAAGGACCCCACCCGCACGAGCGTCTGCCACGGCAGCATCAGGCCGATGTCGTCGTGGCGTGCCGCGGGTCGACCCGTCCCCGTCAGGCGCAGGTCCTCCCCGGCCCGCACCGAGCGGGTACCGGTCGCGGGCAGTGCGGGGTCGGCGAGGAGCGGCAGCAGCAGGCGTTCGACCCACTCAGGGTGCGCCCAGTCGTCGGCGTCGAGGAAGGTGAAGTAGTCCCCCTTCGCCTCCTCGAGGCCGTCGCTGCGTGCCCGGAAGGCTCCGCCGTTGCGATGCCGCGTGACGACGCGGGCACGGGGGTCGATGGCGGCGGCCCCGGCGAGCGTCTCCGCGAAGGCGGGGCCGGACCGGTCGTCGACGATGACGATCTCGAGGTTCGGCCAGGTCTGGTCACGCAGGGAGCGGATCGCCGT
This sequence comes from uncultured Janibacter sp., assembly GCA_964430615.1. Taxonomy (GTDB): domain Bacteria; phylum Actinomycetota; class Actinomycetes; order Actinomycetales; family Dermatophilaceae; genus Janibacter. Next base: position 1,997 of record CAYSGN010000135.1, read on the forward strand.
CGCCAGCCACGGCCCGGGACGGTAGGTGGTGACGACGACGCTCACGAGCGGCAGGTCGTCGACGAGCACCCCGTGATCGGTGGCGGCGGCCGCCCGGCCGATGACGCTCTCTCGTCGCTCGGCCAGCTCTTCCTCGTCGACGGTGAGGCGGTCCAGCGGCGGCACCTCCCCGTCGAAGGCCACCGCGCTCTCGAGCTGGTCGGCCACCTCCGCGTCGGGGAGGAGCCGCGGCACGAGCAGACCGGCCCCGCGCCAGCGGTCGCTGAATCGCCACCACCAGGTCTCCACGTCGCCGGCGAGGGCTGCCCGGTCGGCGTCCACCTCGATCGCCTCGTTCGTGGGCAGCGGCAGGCGGGGCAGGTCGTGAGCGAGTCGGGCCGCTCCCCTCGTGCCCTCGTCCAGCAGAGCGTGCGCGTAGAGCCGTGCCTGCCGCGCGGTCAGGTCGTCGCCGTGCCCGGCATCGACGAGCTCGGCGACGACGCCCACGCCCACCCGACGCGCATCAGGGTCCGCGCCGGCCAGGAGCAGCTCCGCGTAGCCGGCCCGCCAGTGCTCCTCGCCGGTGCGCTCGGCGAGCAGCCGCGTCACGCTGACGAGCAGCCCGCTGCGGGTGCGAAGAGCGGTGGCGACGGTGGACTCGACCCCGGCCCGCTCGGCCGCCCGCAGGTACCACCCGGTGATCCCGTCGAGTCCCTCGGTGGAGGTCGGCGCGACCCGGGCCCTGAGTCGGTCGAGGGCTCGGCGTCCACGATGGCGCAGCGGAGACACGGTCGGCCTCACAGTGCCGCGAGGATCCCCTGGGTGACCTCGCGGTAGGCGGTGGCGCCCTTGCTCGAGCGGGCGGTCTCGAGGACCGACCGGCCGGCGGCAGGAGCCTCGGCGAAACGCACGGTCCGCGGGATCGGCGGGGCGAGCACGGGCAGCCGGTAGCGATCACCGAGGTCCTCGAGCACCTCGCGGGCGTGGTTGGAGCGCCCGTCGTACATGGTCGGGAGGATGCCGATGACCTTGAGCTTCTTGTTGAGCAGCTTCTTGACGTCCTTGATGGTGTCGAGCAGCTGGCCGACGCCCCGGTGGCTGAGCATCTCCGCCTGCATCGGGATGACCACACCCGTCGCGGCGGTGAGTGCGGCGAGGGTGAGCACGCCGAGGCTCGGGCTGCAGTCCAGGAGGATGACGTCGTAGTCGGTGCGCACGTCATCGAGCGCGGACTGGATCATGAACTCCCGCCCGGGCTTGGTCAGCAGCTGGGCCTCGGCGCCCGCGAGCTCGATGGTCGACGGGGCGAGGTCGACGAGCTCGCCGGCCTCGAGGAGGGCCTCCCCGATCTCGGCCTGGCCGAGGAGCACCTCGTTGATCGAGACCTCGACGGCGTCCGGGTCGATCCCGAGGCTGAAGGTCAGGCTCGCCTGGGGGTCGAGGTCCACGAGCAGCACGCGCTTGCCGAGCTCGGCGAGAGCCGCACCGATGGACGCCACGGACGTCGTCTTGGCGACGCCACCCTTCTGGTTGGCGACGGCGATGATCGCCGCCTTCTTGGCTCGAGCCACCGGTGGGGCCCCCTCTCCTTCAGTGGGTTTCCCGGGCATCCTCTCAGGTTGACCCGCCGGTGGCCCCCGCGCCTCACCGCGATGTGGGTCACCGGTGGGGAGGCCTGCCCTCAGACCGCGCGGACCTGGCCGATCCGCCCCTCGCGGAAGGCGTCGACGAAGAGGGCGTGGTCGGCCCGCACCCGGGTGGCGTACTCGGTGCCGAAGTCGACGATCTGCTGCACGAAGGTCTCCTCCTGACCCTCGAGCAGCTCGACGATCGCCCGCTCCGTCTGGAAGTCGACGACGGTGTGGTCGCTGTCGGTGTCGGAGACGCAGTGGATCTTCGCGGTGGCGTGGCCGAGGGCGTCGACGACGGTCTCCATGTCCGTCGGTTCGTGGAGGTCGTCCCACGACAGGTCGAGCTCGTACGGCGAGACCTCGTCGACGAGGAAGCCGACCTCGCCGATCGTCGTGAACCCCAGCAAGGGGTCGGCGTGCACCTGGAGCGCCCGCTGGCTGATGACCGTCCGCTCGCCCTCGTGGGCGAAGTGCTCCTGCATCGAGGGGACCTCCACGACGTCCGCGAGGGCCGGCCGGTTCGCCTGCTTCATCGACAGCACGATGTCGTTCTCGTGCGCCTCGTTGAAGCCCTCGATGAGCAGGCTGTACGCCGGCAGGCCGGCGCTGCCGATGCCGAAGCCGGACCGCCCGACGACGTCCTTGACCG
>CAYSGN010000135.1:4355-5959 GCA_964430615.1 uncultured Janibacter sp.
CGTGCCCAGATACCGCTGGTAGGCCTCCAGGACGACCTCCTTCTCCGCCGCGTCGAGACGGCGCACGCCCGAGGTGTCGGTGAAGCGACGCCCGACGTCGCCGATCTCGGTCATCGAGTCGAGCATCACCGCCCGGCTCCTGCGGCGGGCCCGCTGCAGGGTCGCGTGCAGGGCACCGGTCGTGTTGCCGAGGCGCAGCGCGAACTCCTCGTCATCGGTGCGTTCGACGAACCGGTGGACCCGCTCGAGGTAGGCGCGCAGATACGTCCTCGACAGCTCCCGCACCGTCTGCTCCGGCAGCGCCTTCTGCCAGGCCATGACGGCGAAGCCGGCGACGAATCGACGCAGGTCCCACGAGAAGGGTCCGACGTAGGCCTCGTCGAAGTCGTTGACGTCGAAGACGAGCTCCCCGTGGGAGTTGATGTACGTGCCGAAGTTCTCGGGGTGCAGGTCGCCGTGGATCCACACCCGGCCGGTCCGCTCGTCGGCCCAGGGTCGCTCGGCCGCCGCGAGGTCCCGGTGGAACAGGCACGCCGTGCCGCGGTAGAAGGCGAACGGGTTGTCGGCCATCTTCCGGTACTTGACTCGGAAGGCGGCCGGGTCGGCCCGCATGAGGTCGGCGAACGCGGTCTCCAGCGTGTCGATGACGTACTGCTGACGGATGACGTCGTTCATGAGCCGACGCTAGAGGGGCCGGCTGAGGATCCGCTGACCGCCTCAGCGCAGCACGGCGGTCGCGCTCGTCGCGACCGACTCGATGCGGGCGAGTGCCTCGGGGTCGGTGGTGTTCTCCCCGAGCCGGTTGGCCTTGCCGTCGCCGTGGTAGTCGCTGCTCCCGGTGACGACGAGACCGTGCTCGGCGGCCAGCTGCCGGGCCAGGCGCCGCTCGCCCGGGTCGTGATCGCGGTGGTCGGCCTCGATCCCGACGAGGCCCGCCTCCACGAGCTCCCCGACGGCGTCGGCGGCCAGGCTGCGCTGACGGCGGGAGGCGAAGGGGTGAGCCAGCACCGGCACCCCGCCCGCGTCACGCACGAGCCGGATCGCCTCGACCGTGTCCATCGAGTAGTAGGGCACGTAGTAGCGCGACCCGTGGTGCAGCCACTTCCGGAAGATCTCGTCGCGGTGGGTCGCATATCCCTTCGCCACCAACGCGTCGGCGATGTGGGGCCGTGACGGCGTGCGCTGCTCCTCCCCCAGCTGGGCCTCGACGTCCGCCCAGGCGATCTCGAAGCCGTCCTCGGCCAGGCGCTCGACGATCTTCTGCAGCCGCGGGAGGCGGTCGCCGAGGACGCGGTCGATCTCGGCCGACAGGCCCGGGTGGTCGGGGTCGAAGAGGTACGCGAGCAGGTGGATGCTGCCCCCGTCGTGCCGTGTGGACAGCTCGGCCCCACGTACGAGGGAGATCCCGTGCGTCTCTGCTGCCGCTGCGGCCTCGGCCCACCCCGCGGTCGTGTCGTGGTCGGTGAGCGCGACCGTGGTCAGGCCCTCGTGCGCGGCCCGGGCGACGAGCTCGGCCGGGGTCTCGGTGCCGTCGCTACGGGTGGAGTGGGTGTGCAGGTCGATCACCCCGCCAGCCTACGGCTCAGCGCGGCCCCGGCCAGTGA
>CAYSGN010000136.1:0-5958 GCA_964430615.1 uncultured Janibacter sp.
CCGAACTCGTGGGTGAAGACGCCGAGGCCGCCGTTCTCCGGCTCCGTCGTGTAGTCGCCGATCCAGATGCCGGAGTCGCCGAGCGGGACACCGCCGAGCTTGTTGCCCTCCGGCCCGGACGTGCCGATGTTGTTGGAGAAGGCGTACCAGCGGTGGCTCCAGATGGCGTCCTCGCCCTGCGCACCGCCGCCGGCCTCCTCCCCTTCGCCGGCGTGGATGGCCTGGAAGTGGTCGATGTAGCCGTCCGGCTCCTCGAAGTCGCCGTCCCCGTCGTGGTCGTAGCGGTCCCAGACGTCGAAGTCCTCGAGGTACGCGCGGATCTCGGCGTCGCTCTTGCCCTGGGCCTTCTGGTCGTCGTACCAGGCCTGCGCGGTGTCCTTGACGTAGTTCCAGTACCCCTCGGCCTCGGTGGTGCCGTCACCCTCCTCGGGGTTGTGGCCGTAGCGGGCCTCGTTGTACGGGACCGTCACCCAGTCGCTGACGTCGCCGGTGACCTCGAAACGGCCGTTGGACTGCTTGCGGTAGAAGTCCTTGAAGGACTCCTGGCCCTCGGCGAACATCAGCTCCAGGTAGTGGTCCCGGCTGAAGTCGTCGGTCCAGATCGTGGAGTTGTCGTCGGTCGCATCGCCGTCCCAGTCACGGTCCGGCTCCTCGATCTGGTTGTGCACTGGACCAGGCTTCCCACCGGTCGCGTCCATCGTCTTGTCGCCGAAGTCGGTGAGGATGGTGAAGACCGAGGCGGTGCGGTCCACGTCGTAGCTGACGTAGCGGTTCTTGTCGCGCTTCTTCCCCTTGAGCTCGATGACCTTGTTCCCGCCCTTGGTCACGACCTTCGCCTCGCCCTTGACGAGCTGGGTCACGGCCTCCTCGCGCAGCTCCCGCTGCGCGTCGCCGAGGGGATGGGGCTTGTCGTCCTGCTGCGCGTGCGAGGGGTTCCCCTCGCGGGCCACGCCACCGGCGCTCGTCGTCGCGCTTGCCGTGACCGGCATGAGCGCGAGGACGAGGGCAGAGGTGGCAAGACCCGACACGACGTGGATGTGGCGTCTCTTCACGGATCCTCCTGGAAGAAAAGTGGTCCTGTCGGACCACAGGGGCAGGAGGACTCAACCAAGATCTGACGCCGCGTGTGGCCTTCCGCCGGAATTCCTGAAGAAATCCTTACTCATCGCGCCCGTCGGTCCGGCACTCTCCGACGTTCGGCGGACGGCGACCGGGGCGACCTAGGCTGGCCCCCATGACGACGACGCCGGACAGCCCCCGCCCCGCCGACGAGACCACCGCCCCCTACGCCGGGGGCGGGCAGCCCGCCACCCGCCGCAAGCGGGTGCGCATCCCGCACCTGCAGCAGATGAAGGAGCGCGGCGAGCGCTGGGCGATGCTGACCTCCTACGACATGTACACCGCGGAGGTCTTCGACGAGGCCGGCATCCCCGTCCTGCTCGTCGGGGACTCGGCGGGCAACAACGTCTACGGGCACGAGACGACCGTCCCGGTCACGCTCGAGGAGATGATCCCGCTGTCCCGGGCGGTCGCCCGTGCGGCGAGCAGCGCCCTCGTCGTCGCCGACCTGCCCTTCGGCACCTACCAGGCCTCGCCGGAGCAGGGGTACCTCTCCGCGGCGCGGCTGATGAAGGAGGGGCTGGCGCACGCGGTCAAGCTCGAGGGCGGCGTGGAGATGGCGCCGACGATCGAGAGGATGACGAAGGGCGGGATCCCCGTCATGGCGCACATCGGCTTCACCCCGCAGAGCGAGCACACCCTCGGCGGGTACCGCGTGCAGGGGCGGGGCGAGGCCGCCGAGCGGCTGCTGGAGGACGCGCGGGCGGTCCAGGACGCCGGTGCCTTCTCCGTCGTCCTCGAGATGGTCCCCGCCCCCGCCGCGGCGCGGGTCACCGCCGAGCTGTCGATCCCGACGGTGGGGATCGGCGCCGGCGCCGGGTGCGACGCCCAGGTGCTCGTCTGGCAGGACATGGTCGGGCTGCGCTCGGGGAAGGCGCCCCGCTTCGTGAAGAAGTACGCGGACATGCGCGCGGTGCTCGGCGAGGCCGCGCGCACCTACGCCGAGGAGGTGGCCGGAGGGAGCTTCCCGTCGGCCGAGCACTCCTTCGACGGCTGAGCCGGGACCCGGTCGGCTCAGTCGGCCGGGCCGCCCTCCTGCCACTCCCGCTCCCGGCGGTCCTCCTCGTCCCACTCCGCGGTCTTCTGCGCGGCGATCCCGAGGGCGTTGGCCGCGTCCTCACGGGTCTCGTAGGGGCCCATGACGTCGGCGTTCTGGGACCGGGTCTCGTCGGTCTCGACCTGCTTGGTCTCGATGTTGTACCAGTAAGCCATCTCGCAGCCGTCCTCTCCGTCGTGCCGGTGGCGCGGTGCTGCGCGCCGGTGTTGCCTAGACTCCACAGCATGTCAGCGCCCACCGCAACCGTGGCCCCCGGCGTCGTCTCCCCGCGGCGCGCGGTGCCCTCGTCGATCACCCGGCCGGAGTACGTGGACAAGGAGGCTCCTGCCCCCTTCGCCGGCAGCGAGGTCAAGGACGCCGAGACCATCGAGCGGATGCGCCACGCCTCGCGTCTCGCGGCGCGCGCCCTCGAGGCGGCCGGTGCGGCCGTCGCGCCGGGGGTGACGACGGACGAGCTGGACCGGATCGGGCACGAGTACCTCCTCGACCACGGCGCCTACCCCTCGACCCTCGGCTACCGCAGGTTCCCCAAGTCCCTGTGCACGTCGGTCAACGAGGTCGTCTGCCACGGCATCCCGGACAGCCGCCCGCTCGTCGAGGGGGACATCGTCAACATCGACATCACCGCCTACGTCGGGGGGGTGCACGGGGACACCAACGCCACCTTCCCGGTCGGTGAGGTCGACGAGGAGTCCGCCCTGCTCGTCGAGCGCACCCGGGAGGCGATGATGCGCGGGATCAAGGCGGCGGTGCCCGGCCGGCGGATCAACGTCATCGGACGGGTCATCGAGAAGTACGCCTCCCGGTTCGGCTACGGCGTGGTGCGCGACTACACCGGCCACGGCATCGGGACCCACTTCCACTCCGGGCTGGTCGTCCCGCACTACGACGCGGCACCGGCCCACGACACGCTCATCGAGCCGGGCATGACCTTCACCATCGAGCCGATGCTCAACCTGGGCTCCCCGGCGTGGAGCATGTGGGACGACGGATGGACCGTCGTGACCGAGGACCTGCGTCGCTCGGCGCAGTTCGAGCACACGATCCTCATCACCGACGGCGGCAACGAGATCCTCACCATCCCCTGACGGAAGGCGACCAGATGAGCAAGAAGCCCGACGCGCTCGGCATCGACATCGGCGGCTCCGGCATCAAGGGGGCCCCGGTGGCCACCGGCAAGGGGGCCTTCACCGACGACCGCCTGCGCATCCCGACCCCCGACGCCGCCACCCCGGATGCCGTGGCCGAGGTCGTCGAGCAGGTCGTCGCGCACTTCGACCTCCCGAAGCACCTCCCGATCGGGATCACCGTCCCCGCCGTGGTCACCTCGGGGGTCGTGCGGTCGGCGGCGAACATCGACAAGGCGTGGATCGACACCGACGCCGACACCCTCTTCTCCGACCGTCTGGGCCGTCGGGTGCACGTCGTCAACGACGCGGACGCGGCGGGGATGGCCGAGCGCCACTACGGCGCCGCGAAGGGAGAGGACGGCCTGGTCGTCCTCACCACCCTGGGGACGGGCATCGGCACGGCACTGATCATGGACGGGCACCTCGTCCCGAACGCCGAGCTCGGGCACATCGAGATCGACGGGCACGACGCCGAGACGCGGGCCGCGGAGTCCGCACGGGACCGGGAGGGGCTGGACATGGGTGAGTGGGCCGAACGCCTGCAGACCTACTACTCGACCCTCGAGGCGCTGCTCTCCCCCGCGCTCTTCGTCGTCGGTGGAGGGATCAGCAAGCGGGCCGACGAGTTCCTCCCGCTGCTCGATCTGCGGACCCCGATCGTGCCCGCCCAGCTGAGGAACAAGGCCGGCATCATCGGTGCCGCTCGCCTGGCCGTCTCGAGCTGACCTCCCGGCGCCGCACCCCATGACCCAGCCCCCCGCCCCGCCTCCGGGACAGCTCCAGCGCCGCCTGGGGCTCGGCGGGGCCGTGGGCATCGGCCTCGCCTCGATGATCGGGGCGGGGGTCTTCGTCGTCTTCGCCCCGGCGGCCGCTGCCGCCGGACGCTGGCTGCTGGTCTCCCTCCTCCTGGCCGCGGTGATCGCGGCCGCGAACGCGCACTCGTCGGCACGTCTGGCGATGCGGCACCCGCTCGCGGGGGGCACCTACGTGTACGGCCGCGAGCAGCTCGGGGTCCCGTGGGGCCATCTGGCCGGGTGGGCCTTCATCGTCGGCAAGACCGCCTCCTGCGCGGCCATGGCACTGGCCATCGGGGTGCACGTGTGGCCAGGGAGCGCCAAGGTCGTCGCGATCGTGGCCGTCCTCGCGGTCCTCGCCCTCAACCTCCAGGGGATCCACCGGTCGGCATGCCTCGCCCTCATCACGACCCTCGGCGTGCTCGCGCTCCTGGTCACCTTCGTCGTCGTCATGCTCACCTCGCCGCCGGGCACGGCCGGCGAGGCACTCCACGAGCTGCCGGACGCGGGCGGTGTGCGGGGCATCGCCCAGGGCGCGGGGCTGCTCTTCTTCGCCTTCGCGGGGTACGCGAGGATCGCGACCCTCGGGGAGGAGGTGCGCGATCCCCGACGCACCCTCCCCTGGGCGATCGGCCTGTCCCTGGGGATCGTGCTCGCGCTCTACCTGCTCATCGCGTTCGCCCTGATCCAGGGCCTCGGGGTGGGCTGGCTCGCCGCGCGACAGGCGCCCCTTGCCGAGGCCGCCGAGATCTCCGGGTGGCCGTGGCTGGGGCCGGCCCTGCGGGTGGCCGCACTCGTCGCCGTCGGGGGCGCGCTGCTCACCCTCTCGCTCGGGGTCTCCCGGACGGTGCTCGCCCTGGCACGGGACAAGCACCTGCCGCCGTACTTCTCGGTCATCGAGCCGACCCACGGCGCGCCACGCCGCGCCGAGGTGCTCATCGCCGGCCTGGTCATCGTGCTCGTGCTCGTGAGCGACCTGAGCGAGGCGATCGGGATCTCCTCCTTCTGCGTCCTCGTCTACTACGCGATCGCGAACCTCAGCGCCTGGACCCTCGCCCCCGGTGTGCTCGCGCGCGTCGTCCCGGTGGTGGGGCTCCTCGGCTGCCTCGGCGTCGCGCTGCTGCTCCCCTGGCCGGCCGTCGCGACGGGCACGGTGATCCTCGCCATGGGCGCCTTCATCGGATGGGCACGGCACACGACCCGGGAGTGACAGGTGCGCTCTGCGTCGACGACCGGCTCGCGCCGGACCGTCCGCCCCTCACGAGGCGGGCGGCGCCATCTCGTCATCGGACTGCTCGCGCTTGATCCTCATCGGGGCGCTCAACGCCACGCCGAAGACGTCCTCGTCGAAGCGGCCGTCGATGACCACCTCGCCCGTCTCCTCGTCGACGTAGACGACTCCCCTGGAGTCCGCCTGCAACGTCGCCAGGAACACCTCCCGCGCGTTCTGGTCCACGAGGCCGACACTAGCCCCAGCCGATCGAGGCCGACCCGCGGGTCCGGACCCGCTACTCCTGCAGCTGCTCCCGCACCTCCGCACGGCTCGGGCACGTCTCGTCCAAGAAGGCGTGCACATCGGCCGGCTCCATGCTCGGGCCCTTCTCCACGATCCCGTCCACGACGGCGTCCGGGCCCATCTCCGCGTCCTTGTCGGCGCGGTACAGGATGCACATCCAGCCCTTCTGGTTGTCGGTCGAGTCGTCCCACATGTCGTGCATGGCGGCCGTGGTGTCGCTCTCCCCGCACCCGGCCAGGACCAACGCCGCCGCAGCCGCCGCGACCATCATCGTGGCCCTCATGGTGCTCCCTCTCCCCGAGCCAGAAGTCTAGCGTGAGCACAAGACACGCTGCCACGGGG
>CAYSGN010000137.1:0-2840 GCA_964430615.1 uncultured Janibacter sp.
GTGAGCAGTGCCTTGTTCGCCGGAGGCGCGTCGTGGTGCTGCGGACGGTCGGTCATGAGCTGCTCCCTGCGGTCGGGCCCGGGGTGGCGGGCCGTGCCTACGGGAAGTTACTCCTCGTGCCGGGGACGGGGAGGGTTTCGGAATCCGAGGATTCTCTGCCGGGAGCGAGCCGAGACCGCGGCCCGTGCCGCGTTCATCCCTGGGGCTCCGTGCACGCCACCGCCGGGGTGCGCCGCCGCCGAGCCGAGGTAGAGACCCTGGACGGGCGTCTCCGCGCGGCCGGTGCCGGGCACGGGTCGCAGGACCAGCTGCTGACCCAGCCTGGCGGTGCCGCCGTTGATGGCGCCCCCGAGGAGGTTGGCGTCGTGCGCCTCCAGCTCGCGGGGGCCGAGTACCCGGCGGGCGAGCACCCGTGAGCCGAAACCGGGGGCCAGGCGCTCGATGCGCCGCTGCATCCGGTTGGCGACGCGCTCGCGGTCCTCGCGGTCCCAGGCCCCGCGGACCCCGCCGTCCCCGGCATCCCCGAGGACGTGCTGGGGCACATGGGTGTAGGCCCACATCGACTCCGTGCCCGGCGGGGAGCGGGTCGGGTCGGTCGTCGTCATCTGCCCCGCGAGGAGGAAGGGCACTGCAGGGACCCACCCGGCATCGATCTGGTCCATGGCCTCGGTCATCTCGGCCACGGACCCGGCGACGTGCACCGTCCCCGGGGTCACCGGCGGCGGTGATGCCCACGGGACCGAGCCGTCCAGCGCCCAGTCCACCTTGACCGTGCCAGGGTCCATCCGGAAGCGGGCCATCCCCGTCGTGATCCGCGGCGGGAGGTGGCGAGGGTCGACGAGCCGGCCGTAGAGCGCGGGGGCCGACACGGTCGCCACGACCGCGTGCCGGGCGGCGACCGCCTCGCCACCGGCGATGCGCACGCGCCGGGCACGACCGTCCACGACGTCGATACCGACCACCGGTGCGCCGCACCGGATCTCTCCGCCGCGGGAGTCGAGCCGCCGGGCCAGGGCACCGCTCAGGGCGGCGGCGCCACCCTCAGGGGCGGGGTAGCCGACCGTCTGCGCCAGCATCGTCAGGAGCAGCCCCATGAGGCCGGAGCCGGGTACGTGCAGCGGGATGTCGGCGTGCGCCGCGCTGCCGGCCAGCAGGAGCCGGGCCGCCCGGCCACCGAAGCGTCGCTCCGCGAGATCCGTGACGGGGGCGAGGAGGTCGCGCACGAGACGCGCACCACCTGCAGCGGGCAGTCGGGCGAGCCCGGCGCAGCCCGCCCGGAGAGGCGGGAAGGGGGTGAGCAGGCCGTCGACGAGCGCCTCCCCGATCGCGTCCCACTGCGTGCACAGGTGCAGCCACGCGTCCCCGTCGCCGGGGTGGGCCCCGTCCAGCGCCGCGGCCGTGGTGGTCCGGTCGGGGTGGATCAGGGCCCAGTGGCCCTCCGGCGTCGGGTGCCCGAGCGGAGCCGGCGCCCGGACCCACCGGAGGCCGTGCTCCTCGAGGGCGAAGGGGGCGAGCGCCGGTGAGGCCGCCGCCAGCGGGTAGAAGGCGCTGCACGTGTCGTGCACGAAGTCCGGGTGCACGGCACGCGAGCTGTGCACCGCGCCGCCCACCTCGGGCGCCGCCTCCAGCACGAGGACGGTCCACCCTTCGTCGAGGAGGTGGTTGGCGGCGACGAGCCCGTTGGGGCCCGCGCCGACGACGACGGCGTCGACGGTCGTCATCGGTCGTGGCCGGTCGGGGGTGATGTCACGAGGACAGCATCCCTCGGAAGGGCGCCCGACGTCGCGACCTACGCTGGTCCCACCACCCACGGAGGTCCTCATGCGCATCGACCCGGCGTCCGCCGAGCCCCCCTTCGCCCAGCTGCGACGGCAGATCCTCGAGCGGATCACGGAGGGAGAGCTGGCGCCCGGCGACCGCCTGCCGCCGGTGCGCCGCCTGGCCCAGGAGCTGGACATCGCCGTGAACACGGTCGCCCGCGCCTACCGCGAGCTGGAGGCGGACGGCGTGCTCGAAGGACGAGGCCGCGCCGGGACCTTCGTGCGGGCGGGGGTCGTCGAGGGACAGGCCGCCTCCGCGATCGACTCGGCGCGGGAGGGCGCCCACCGCTATGCCCAGCTGACCCGCTCCCTCGACCTCGACGCGGAGACCGCCGTGGCCCTCGTGCGCGAGGCCCTCGAGCGCTGAGCCGGCCTCTCGCCCCGGACCGGCCGCCCCACATCGGTCCGCCCCCTGCCGTGGGGGCGAGGAGTAGCCTGGATGGTGCGCCCGGGGCCTCCCCGGTGGAGGTCGCGGTAGACCTTCAGGAGGTGGTGGTCATGACCATCGCACCGCGCATCGTCCCCGTCGTGGACCACACCGGGGGCATCAAGTCGACGGCCCTCTTCTTCAGCGTGATCCTCCTCGTCCTCGGCGTCCTGGGCTTCGTCCCGGGAGCGACGAGCGACGTGGGTGCGATCCGCTTCCTCGGTGATGCGAGCGGGGCCATGCTCTTCGGGATCTTCCAGGTCTCGGTCCTGCTCAACCTCATCCACCTGCTCCTCGGGGTCGTGGGGGTCCTCTCCTCCCGTACGGGGATGTCCTCGGTCGCCCATCTCTGCCTCGGCGGGCTGCTGCTGCTCGTGATCTGCGCCTACGGCGTGATGATCCTGCCGAACGAGCAGATCGACTTCCTCGCGCTCAACGCCGTGGACAACTGGCTGCACCTCGTCCTCGGGCTCGGCATGCTCGGCTCCGGCCTCTACGGACGTCGCCACCTGCGCCTGGCCCACGACGACCCCCTCCTGCCCCCTCCCACGCGGTCCTGACCTGCCCCCGCCAGACGTCACATCCCCTGGGGA
>CAYSGN010000137.1:2940-5942 GCA_964430615.1 uncultured Janibacter sp.
ATCCCCCGAGGGGAAGTTCCGAACCGTCAGGGGAGGGGCCGGCCCTTCATCAGCCGGGAGGCGTAGACGTTGGTGATCCGGACCCCCTCCAGCCACTCGGTCAGCCGGGCCGCCTCGGCATCGAGGGTGCGGCGCCCTTCGTCCCCGACGTCCGCCCCGGGGCAGAGGACGACCTGGACCACGCCGTCCTCGTCCTGGACCCAGGCGCCCACGATCCGTCCGTCCCACCACGCCGTGGTGCCGCCGTTGCCGTTGGTGTCGAAGAGGAGCGGTACGTGTGCCGGGTCGAGGTAGAAGCCGCGCTCCTTCCAGCCCATCGTCGTCGGGTCGAGCACCGGTAGCAGCGCCGCCCACGGCTCCACCTCGGGCACCTCGTCGACGTCGTCCGGCAGCAGCCACCCGGTCCGCTCACCGGCGAGGCCGACCTCGACGGCCCCGACGTCCGCGAGGGCGGTGCGGGTGGCTCCCTTCGTCGCGCCGAGCCACCACTGGAGGTCCTCCAGCGTGCCGGGGCCGAAGCTGTGCAGCCAGCGTCGGGTGATCTCGGCGTACCCGGCCGGCGCGCTCCACGGCTCCGGCTCCTCGCCGAGCCACTCGGACATCAGCGTCCACGTCGGCCGGGAGGTGCGCCAGTGACCGGCGTTGGGCCCACGGACGATGAGCGCCTCGGCGCCGAGCCAGCCGAGCACCCGTGGCGAGATGTTGAAGGTGCCCCCGTACTTCTTGTCCTCGTCGACGGTGAAGGTGCCGGCGATCTCGGGGACCTCCTCGCGCAGCCGCGCGGCCGGCACCGGCTCGGCCCCGCGCAGTCGCTCCAGCACCGCGTCGCGGGCCGTGTCGAGCCAGGCACCTCCGTCGGCGGCGACACCGTGCTTCTCGACGTCCTTGGCCACGCGGCGACGCTGCTCCCCGGCGACCCGGGCGGAGGCGCTGCCCCAGACCGCGGGCAGCAGGTCGCGCGGGCAGGTGAAGAGGGTGCGGCGCATCGCCAGCTGCTTGACGAGGACCCGGTCCTCGTACAGGGCCCGGTCCACGTCGGCCGCGGTCACCCCCTCCGTCCGGGCCCGGACGGCCAGGTGGACCGAGGCGGCCTCCGTCGCGTGCAGCGCGGTCACCGCCTCGGTGGCCGCGAGCGGGTCGCCGGCCCGGTGCTCGGGGTGGAGGGCGTGACGGACAGCGAGCCTCCTCCGTCGCTCCCGGTCGGTGACCTCCCGCATCGTCAGGGCCGGGTCGCGACCGCGAGGAAGACCGGGTAGGTCCTCCCCTCGCGCTCGATGGAGGTGGCCTCGCCGACCCGCACGTCGGTGAAGCCGGCACCTTCCAGGGAGGCGGCCAGCTCCGAGCGGTGGAAGCCGTGGTGGCCGTCGAAGTCGTGGTCGTGGAAGGAGCCGTCCTCGTGGTCGAGGTCGGCGATGCACAGCCGGCCCCCCGGGTCGAGGAGCGTGGCGAAGCCACCGAGCACGCGGTCGAGCTGCTTCACGTGGTGCATGACCATCGAGGAGACGACGAGGTCGAAGCGCTCGTCGGGGGCGGGATCGCCCTCCAGGTCCAGGTCCCACGTGCGCGTGCCCGCGGGCAGTGCACCACCCTCGACCTTGCGCGCGACGGCCTCGCGCATCCCCGTGGAGTTGTCGGCGAGGGTGACGCGCAGTCCCGGGACCCGGTCGAGGAGCGCCTGGGTCACCAGGCCCGTGCCGGCGCCGTACTCCAGCAGACGCTCACCGGTCGTCGGCTCCGCGGCCGCGACGACCGCGGCCGCGACCTCACCGGACTGGCGCGCCTTGTCCGGGTCGTCGTCCCACGTCGCTGCCTTCTCGTCGAAATGCTCCTTCGCCATGGGCCCAGCCTGCCACCACCGGCGGCGTAACGTCGGTGTCATGTCGGAGTCCACACGCAGGTTGGCGGTCGCCGGGGCGACCGGGCTCATCGGGACGCAGCTGGTGCAGCTGGCCGCCGGGGCGGGGCACGAGGCGGTCCCCCTGAGCCGCACGCACGGTGTCGACCTCACCCGGCCGGACGGGCTCGTGGAGCGACTGGCGGGTGTGGACGTGATCGTCGACGTCACCCGGCCGTCGACGATGGACGAAGGGGAGGCGACCCACTTCTACGAGACGGTCGTCGGGAACCTCGCCCGCGCCGCTCACGAGGCGGGGGTGCCCCGCACCCTCGTCCTGTCCATCGTCGGGATCGAGGAGAGTCAGGACTTCCCCTGGTACCGCGTCACCCTCGCCCACGAGCGTGCGGTGCGCGAGCAGGCGCCCGGTGCCCAGGTGCTGCGGGCGACCCAGTTCCACGAGTTCCCCGGTCAGGTCCTCGAACGCTCCCGTGAGGGTGCCGCGGCGCAGATCATGGACATGCCGACCCAGCCGGTGGCCTCCGCCGAGGTCGCCCGGCTGCTGCTCGAGATGGCCACCGTGGGCGACGGGGGCGACCGTGAGCTCGCCGGGCCCCGGCCGGAGCGTCTCGTCGACCTCGTCCGGTACCTGTGCGAGCTGCGGGGGGACCCGCTCGAGGTCACCCCGGTGCCCGCGACCCCGGACGTCGCCGGCGGCTCGGTCCTCCCGGGGCCGAACGCCCTGCGCCGGGGCCCCGACTGGCGGACCTGGGCGGAGGAGACCCAGCGGGTCTAGGAGCGGGCCATCCGCTGGGTGATCGCCGTCCACACCCGGACCGGCAGGAGCCGGGCGGTCTTCATCGTCAGCGCCATCCGGCGCGGGAAGACGATCTCGATCGCCTCCCGCTCCAGTCCGTCGGCGATGTGCTCGGCCGCCTCCTCCGGCCCGATGATGAAGGGCATGGGGAAGGAGTTCTGCTCGGTCATCTCGGTGCGCACGAAGCCGGGGCAGACGGTCGTGACCCGGACCCCCTTCGCGTCCAGGGAGGCCCGCATCGACTCGAGGAGGTTGACCTGCGCGGCCTTGGTCGCCGCGTAGGCCTCGCCACCGGACAGCCCGCGGTATCCGGCGACCGAGGCGATGCCGACGAGGTGGCCGTGCCGGTCG
>CAYSGN010000138.1:0-5789 GCA_964430615.1 uncultured Janibacter sp.
AGCAGTGCTCGGACCACATGACCGAGTACATCGCCAGCTCGGCGCTCGTGGGGCGTCGGCCGAGGATCTCGCGGATGCGCTCGTACTCGTCGGCCTTGAGGCCGAGGTCGGCCCAGGGCTGCTCGGTGTCGGGGGACTCGGCCGCCCGGGCGACGGTGTCGAGGGCGCTCACACTGGTCTGGCTCACGCGGACACCACCTGCTCGAGGACGGACGTGAAGAAGGTGCGGCCGTCCAGGCTGGGGCCGAAGCCCTCCTCGACGGCGTGCTCGGGGTGCGGCATGAGACCGACGACGTTGCCGCGCTCGTTGGTGACGCCGGCGATGTCCCGGGCCGAGCCGTTGGGGTTGGTGCCGACGTAGCGGAAGGCGACACGGCCCTCCCCTTCGAGCCGGTCGAGGGTCTCGCGGTCGGCGACGAACTGGCCGTCCTGGTTCTTCAGGACGACGGTGATCTCCTGCCCGGCCTCGAAACCGCTGGTCCACGCGGTCGAGGTGCTCTCGACGCGCAGCACCTGGTCGCGGCAGATGAAGGTGCGGTGGTCGTTCTGGATCATCGACCCGGGCAGGAGGTGGGACTCGGTGAGGATCTGGAAGCCGTTGCAGATCCCGAGGACCGGCAGGCCGCCCTTCGCGGCCGCGACGACCTCACCCATGACCGGGGCGAAGCGGGCGATGGCCCCCGCGCGCAGGTAGTCCCCGTAGGAGAAGCCGCCGGGGATGACGACCGCGTCGACGCCGTGCAGGTCGGCGTCGCCGTGCCAGAGGCCGACGGGCTCGCCGCCGGAGAGGGTGATCGCCCGGGCGGCGTCGGCGTCGTCGAGGCTCCCGGGGAAGGTGACGACCCCGATCCTCATGCCCCGGCTCCGGTGATCGGCGCCTGCTCGGGCTCGTCGGTGGTCAGCTCGTGGACGTCGACGACGTCCTCGATGACCGGGTTGGACAGCAGGGTCTCGGCGGCCTCGCGTGCCTGCGTGAGGTGCTCGTCGGTGACCGGACCGTCGACGGAGAGCACGAAGCGCTTGCCCTGCCGGACGTCGCTGAACTGGTCGAACCCCAGCCGGGGCAGTGCCCCGCGGACCGCCTGGCCCTGGGGGTCGAGGATCTCGGGCTTGAGCATGACGTCGACGACGATGCGTCCCACAGGGCATCTCCTGGGTGCGAAGGGGGTGGGTCCGGCCCCGAGTCTAGTTGGGCCACCTCCGCGGCCGCGCCACGAGGTGCCAGGCGCCCGGCTGCACGCCCAGCCCGTCGTCGTCGCGCGCACTCGTGCGCCGTCGTGACGTGGCACGGGCGTCGGTATCGACGACGGGCCGGGTCAGGACGTCGCGACCCGCGGCACCGCAGCGAAGGGGGAGAGCTTGAGCCAGTGGGGCAGCGCCCGGCGCACCTCGGCGGGGCCCTCGATGGTGAGTCCGCCGCTGCCGAGCGCGCCGGCCCACGGGACGTCCCCCCGCCAGACGTGGACCATCGTCGGCAGGTCGCTGACGACGCGGACGTCCACGGGAAAGCCGGGGTCGAAGTCACACAGGTCGACGGCCTCCCCCTCCTCGACGACGATCCACCAGTCGCGGTGGACGGGGTCGACGTCGGGGAAGCGGAAGGCGAGGACCACCCGACCCTCCGGCATCGCGTCCGCGTCGAGGTTGCGGTGGACGTCCCACATGAGCAACGTCGGGTCGAAGTCCTCCTCACCGAGCTGGCTGCGCCACTGCACGCCCCACTCGCCCAGGGCCATGATCACCGGGCCGAGGGCCTTGCCACCGGGAGTCAGCTCGTAGCGGATGCGGTTGCCGTCGTCGCGGCGCAGCACGATGCCCGCCTTGGCCAGGCTGCGCAGCCGCTTGGACAGCAGGGCCGGTGACATCTTGGGGACACCACGACGCAGCTCGTTGAAGTGGTGGCTGCCGCACAGCAGCTCCCGCACGATGAGCACGGTCCACCGCTCGTCGAGAACCTCCATCGTCTTGGCGATGGGGCAGAACTGGCCGTACCCCGCCATGGGCCCCGCCTCCTCCGGTGCCTTCGACGCTACTCGCGCGCCGGGGCCGGTCCAAGTACAGATCCTGTACCGGTTCGGTACAGAGGTGGAACTGTCCGACGACGCCCACGGCGGCGGACGCTGGAGGCACCGACCAGCGACGAGGAGCGCGACCATGACCACCACCGAGACACCCCGGACCACCCCGACACCCGCAGGTCCCACGGTCCCCGAGCAGGCGGGGCTCCTGCTCACCCACCTGGCCGGGTACATGGCCACCCGCGTGCTGCAGATGGGCCTGGAGTCCGGCCTCCTCCGCGGCATCGCCACCACGCCGTCCGCGACACCCGAGGTCCTCGCGGACCGGCTCGGGATGGACGACCTCTACGTGTCCGTCTGGTGCCGGGCAGCGTTCGGCACCGGTGTCCTCGAGCGCAGCGGTGACGGGTTCGTCCTCGCACCGCACACGGAGCAGCTGCTCCTCGACGAGTCCTCTCCCGCCTTCGTCGGCGGGATGGTCACGGCGGTCGACCAGCACGAGATGTTCGGACGGTTCGCGGAGAACCTCACCACCGGCGAGCGCATGTGGTGGGACGAGACGAGCCCGGAGTGGATCGCCTCGGTCGAGCGGACCGGCCGGCCGTTCTACACGCGACTCATCGGTCCCGGGCTCGGCCAGGTACCGGGCCTGCAGGAGGCGCTGCACCGTGGCGGGCGGGTCCTCGACTCCGCCTGCGGGTCCGGCGGAGGGATCGTGCAGCTCGCGCAGACCTACCCGGACGCGACGATCATCGGCGTCGACGGGGACGCACACTCGATCGACCGGGCGCGGGAGACGGTCGAGGTCGCCGGCCTCACCGACCGGGTGGAGCTCGTCGTCAGTCCCCTCGAGGAGATGACCGTCGACGAACCGGTCGACGTGGTCATCAACAACATCTCGATGCACGAGTGCCGCGACATCGACCAGGTCACCGAGCGGGTCCTCGCCGCGCTCCGGCCCGGAGGGTGGTTCGTCATCTCCGACTTCCCCTTCCCGGACACCGACGAGGGTCTGCGGACCGTCCCCGGGCGGCTGATGTCGGGGGTGCAGTTCTTCGAGGCGCAGATCGACGACCAGCTGCTGCCGCGAGCGACCTACGACGACCTGCTCGCCCGCCACGGGTTCACCGACCCGGGCTGGTTCCAGCTCAACCCCGTGCACGCGGTGACCTACGGGCGTCGTCCGGCCTGATCCCACACCACTGGGCCGGCCGGCGGCGCCGGTGACGCGCGGGTCACCCCCAGCGCCGGGCCAGCTCCCGGACCACCTTCACGTTCCGGTTCGTGCCCACCCCGAGCCGGCGCTCGACCTTCCCGGGCAGCGTCGCGCCGTGGTAGCGGTCGCCGGCGTCGAGCAGCAGGTGCACCGCTCGCCCACGCACGACGGCGGTCTCCCCCTCCGCCTCGAGGGCCAGGAAGGCGGCCACCGCCTCCTCGTCCGGGTCCTCCTTGAGGAAGGAGACGTACTGGGCGCCCACGGCGAAGGGGGCCTGCGCCGCCACCTCCGTGGCGTCGGCTGCGACCGCGACGAGCTCGGCCGGCGTCAGGACGAGCGTCGGCACCTCGAACCCACGGTCCGCGGCGAAGGCGACCTCGAGGGTGCGCGCCACCGCCCCCGTGGAACGTTGCCGGCTGGTCAGGCGCACGTTGCCGGTGTTGATGTACACCTCGACGTCGCTCGCGCCCGTCGACTCCACGACCCGCTGCTGCTCGGACTTGGGGAACTTCCGCGTCGCACCCAGGTTGATGGCGCGCAGCAGGGCGACGTAGCTCGGCATGCGTCGAGTCTGCCGCACGGCGACCGTCGACGGTCCGCAGCGAGCCGCTCGGCGGGGGCCGCGGCTGCCGGTCGGGTAGGGCTGCGTCCCAGGTCCGGTGGTCCTGCGGCGGGGCCGCGATGGCCGTCCTGGCGGTGCCGCGTCCCTGCCCCGCGGACAGGAACTGTCACCGGTGTCTCCGGCCCGTCGTCGATACCGACACCTGTGTCATGTCGCGACGTGACACGGGTGTGGACAACGACGACAGGCAGGCACGCGCCTCAGCCGAAGCGCTCCCGCAGCTCCCGCTTGAGGATCTTGCCGCTCGGGTTCTTCGGCAGCTCGGCGAGGATCTCGATCCGCTTGGGCCGCTTGAAGGGAGCGAGCACCCCGGCGCAGTGCTCCTCGATCGCCGCGACGGTCAGCTCCGCCCCGTCGCGGGGCACGACCGTCGCGGTGACCGCCTCGACCCACTTCGGGTCGGGCAGTGCGAAGACCGCCACCTCGGCGACGGCCGGGTGGGCGTAGATCGCCTCCTCGACCTCGCGGGAGGCGACGTTCTCCCCGCCGCTCTTGATCATGTCCTTCTTGCGGTCGACGATCGTGATCCGCCCTTCGTCGTCCGCGACCGCCAGGTCCCCCGAGTGGAACCAGCCGCCACGGAAGGCCTCCGCGGTCTTCTCCTCGTTGCGCCAGTAGCCGGCCGCGACCTGCGGGCTGCGGTGCACGACCTCGCCGATCTCACCGACGGGCACCTCCTCGCCCGCGTCGTCGACGAGCCGGGTCTCGACGAAGAGCACCGGCTTGCCCGCCGAGCCGGCGTGGGAGAGCTGCTCGTGCGGCGGCAGGATCGTCGCGACCGGGGCGAGCTCGGTCTGGCCGTAGAAGTTCCACAGGTCGACCTCGGGCAGCCGTTGCTGGATCTCCCGGAGGATCTCCACCGGCATCGGCGAGGCCCCGTAGTAGCCCTTGCGCAGCGACGTCAGGTCGGTGGTGTCGAGGTCGGGGTGACGCAGCAGTCCGATCCACACCGTCGGCGGGGCGAAGTACTTCGTCACCTTGTGCTCGGCGATGGCGGCGAGCACGGTCGCCGGATCCGGTGCGGGCAGGATGATGCTCGTCGCGCCGAGCATGATGTCCGGCCCGAGGAAGCAGTCCAGCTGCGCGCAGTGGTAGAGCGGCAGGGTGTGCAGGTCGACGTCCTCGCCCCCCATCCCGCCGTCGATGATCGCGCTGAGGTACTCCGCCTGGAGCGCACGGGAGGTGAGCAGCGCCCCCTTCGGCCGGGACTCGGTGCCCGAGGTGTACATGAGGCGGATCGGGTCGTCGTCCCCGACGTGTGGTGGCGTCCACCCGGCCGGGTCGGCCCCCGCGATGTCGGCGAAGGGGGACCACTCCCCCGTCGCATCGCCGACGACGATGCGGGTGGGCACCGCCCGTCCGCTCACCTCGACGGCCTCGTCGGCGGTGCCGACGAACTCGGGCTGGGCGATGAAGGCCACCGGCTCCGCGTCCCCGACGATGTAGCCCACCTCGTCGGGGGTGAGCATGAAGTTGATCGGCACGAGGACGACACCGAGGCGAGCCGCACCCCAGGCGATCGCCACGAACTCGGCGCAGTTGCGGCTGAGCAGCGCCACCCGGTCTCCGGGCCGCACGCCGTGCCCGGCGAGACCGGCCGCCACGCGCGTGACGATGTCGTCGAGCTCACGGAAGCTCCACCGGGTCTCCCCGTCGATGATCGCGGTCTTGTCCCGGAAGCGAGCGGCGCTGCGACGCAGCACCTCCCCCAGTCCGTTGGCGCGGGCGGAGTCCATCTCGGTCGTCGTCGACATGCTCGCAGTCTGCCCGGGCGGGGTGGGGAGCGGAAGGGCAGGACCGGGCTGCCGGTCCGGACGAAGCTGTACCGGGCACCGGGCGCGATCGCCCCGGGCACGTGCCGGGTGCCGCGGCCGCTACGGACCGGGGAGGTCGAGCCGATGACCGACAAGACCACCGAGGGCCGGGAAACCTG
>CAYSGN010000139.1:0-5715 GCA_964430615.1 uncultured Janibacter sp.
CCTCCTCGTCGTCCCGCACGGTCAGCAGGTCGGGGACGTCGACCATGTACCGGCTCCCGGCCCAGACGCCGTAGAGATAGGAGGAGAGGTACCACGTGGGGATGCCGATGACGAGGCCGACGATGAGCAGCAGCCCGAAGTCCGCCCCGACGAGCTGCGCGGCCGCGACCGGGCCCGGGTGCGGCGGGACGAAGGCGTGCATGACCGCGAAGGCACCGGCGGCCGGCAGGGCGTAGCGCAGCACGGAGCCGCCGAGCGAGCGCGCCACGGTGAAGATGATCGGCAGCATGACGACGAGGCCGACGTCGAAGAAGATCGGGAAGCCGAAGAGCAGCGAGGCGACGCCGAGCGCCAGCGGGGCGCGCTCCTCGCCGAACCTCGCGATGAGGGTGTCGGCGAGCACCTGGGCGCCGCCGGTCGCCTGGAGGAGGCGCCCGATCATCGCCCCGAGCCCGACGAGCAGGGCCACCGACGCGAGCGTGGAGCCGAAGCCGTCGGTCATCACCGTGACGACGTCGGCCGGGTCGATCCTCGTCGCGAGCGCGGTCAGCAGGGAGACGAGCACGAGCGCGATGAACGCATGGACCCGGAGCTTGATGATGAGCAGGAGCAGCAGGGCGACGGCCGCCGCTGCGATGGCCAGCAGTACGCCGGAGCTGTAGGCCGGCTCCGGCACGTCCTCGGCGAGAAGCATGGTGGATGTCCTTCGAGGCGTTCAGGGCTTCCCAAAGCTATGCGCTCGGGAGCCCGTGTTGTGACCGGAGCCACGGGTCGCTCTCATTCGAGCAGGCCGGCCCGGTCGATGACGACCGCGAGACCCGCCCGCGAGGACACCGCGAGCTTGGCCTCGGCGCTGCGCAGATGGGTCTTGACCGTCGACTCGGACAGGTAGAGGCGCGCGGCCGCGCTCGCCGTGGTCCCGCCGGCGGCGAGGTGGACGCAGACCTCGCGCTCCCGGTCGGTCAGGCCGGCCACGAGCGCCGTCGCCTGCTCCCGGCGCGTGTCCTGCCCGCCGGTCCGCACGTGCTCGACGACGTGCCCGGCCGAGGCGGCGGACATCGGCGAGTGGCCGGCCGCCGCGTCGCGCACGGCCTGGGTGATCCGGTCGGGACCGTCGGTCTTGAGGAGGAAGCCGACCGCCCCGGCACGCACGGCCTTCACCGGGAGGTCGTCCATGTCGAAGGTCGTCAGCAGCACCACCCGCGGCGGGTCGTCGAGGCGCTGGATCTCCTCGGTCGTGGCGATCCCGCTGAGCGCGCCCATCCGGTAGTCGAGGAGGACCACGTGCGGGCGATGAGCCAGGATCGCCGGCACCGCCTCCTCCCCCGAGCCGACGTCGGCGACGACGCGTACGTCCGAGGCCGCCTCCAGCATGAGCCGCACCCCGCTCCTGACGATCGGGTCGTCGTCCACGAGCAGCACCCGGATCTCGTCCGTCATCGCGCCTCCAGCTGGTGGGCGGGTCGCCACGGCAGGTGCACGGCGACCCGGAAGTTGCCCTCGTCGTCCACGGCCACGCGGGCCTCTCCGTCGACGTGGGCGGCCCGCTCCCGGACCCCGGTGAGCCCACCGCCCTCGACGAAGGGGGCCTGCTCCCGTCTGCGGTTGGCCACCTCGATCGTCACCCCGTCCGCCGGGCGGGCGGTGAAGGCCAGGCGGGTGCCCGCACCGGGGGCGTGCCGACGGGCGTTGGTGAGCAGCTCCTGGGTGATCCGGTAGGCGGTCTGGCCGACGACCGGGTCGAGCACCCCCTCCCCGTCGATGACGATGGTCGCGACGAGCGGCATGCCGTGGGCGACCGACTCGTCGACGAGGGCGGGCACGTCAGCGACCCCCGGGACGACCTCGGCCAGGTCCGGGTCGTCCGGGCGGCGCAGGACGGTGAGGAGGGAGCGCAGGTCGTTGGCGGTCTGGGCGGCCGACTCGCGCACGAGGCTCGCCGACCCGGCCAGCCGCGGGTCCTGGTCACGGGTGTTGGCCTCCAGGGCGCCCGCGTGGATGGAGAGCAGGGAGAGGCGGTGGCCGATGACGTCGTGCACCTCACGCGCGATCCGCTCCCGCTCGGCCTGCCGGACGACCTCGTCGCCGAGCTGCTCCGCACGGACGCGGTAGGTCTCCCCCTTCGCCTCGGTCCGGGCCAGCTCCCTGCGGAACCAGCCGATGCCGGCGAAGGCGCCGGCGAAGAGCACGGTGATGACGACCGGCACCCACCAGGCCATGGGTGCTCCGGTGCCCGGCTCCTGCGGACCTCCCGCGAACATCATCTGCCAGAAGGACTCGGCCTGCGTGTGCCCCCGGGTGTCCCGCCAGGTCGCGACGAAGGTGGCCGCGGTGACCAGGGGGGTCACGAGGGACACCACCCGCCAGGTCGAGGCGCGCCAGACGTGCATCAGCCCGATGAGGCAGAGGAGGGGGTCGATGGGGAGGGCCAGCGCGGCGACGGACGCCGCGACGGTGATCTGCCACGGCCAGCGGCGCCGCACGAGGACGAGCAGCGAGAGCAGCATCCCGAAGGCGAGGAGGAGGATCCACGGCCCGTCCATGAGCTCGTCGACGGGACGCCCGGCCGTACGGTCGGCCCGGGCCTCCGCGCTCCCCACGGCCATGACCAGGCTGCAGAAGCACGCCAGGTACCAGAGCACCGAACGCCACCACGTCGCGCGTCCGAGGGCGCGCACCCCTCCCATGAGGTCCATGGCCGAAAGGTACTGCCCGGCGGGGACATCCGGGTCGACCGTTCGGTCATCCGGTCCCGACCGTTCGGCGGAGGTGGCGACGGGCCCGGGAGCGGTTCCATCTGTCGTGACGCCGCACCAGAGACGAGGAGACCGTCATGACCCAGTACCCGCAGCAGCCCTGGCAGCCGACCAACCCGCCCGTCCCGCAGCAGCCGAAGGGGTGGTTCGCCCGGCACAAGGTGCTCACCATGCTCATCGGCGGGATGTTCCTGCTCTTCCTGTGCTGCGGCGGGATGAGCGTGGCCTTCATGGGGGACTCCGGGAGCACCTCCGCCGGCTCCTCGAGCAGCTCGTCGTCGGACGAGGGCACCTCGGAGACCTCGCCGCAGGAGGAGCCCGCCGAGGAGCCGAAGGAGGAGCCGACGGAGGACGAGCCCGCTGAGAAGGAGTCCGAGAAGGAGGAGCCGGCCGAGGAGGAGCCGACGGAGGACGAGCCCGCTGAGAAGGAGTCCGAGAAGGAGGAGCCGGCCGAGGAGTCCATGACGGTGGAGCAGGAGAACGCCGTGCAGGCCGCCCGGGACTACCTGGACTTCATGGCCTTCTCCAAGGAGGGACTCATCGATCAGCTCTCCTCCGAGGCCGGCGACGGCTACCCCGAGGACGTCGCGCGCTTCGCCGTCGAGCACATCGAGTCCGAGGTCGACTGGAACGAGCAGGCCGTGAAGTCCGCCGAGAGCTACCTGGAGCTCATGCCCTTCTCCCGCGCCGAGCTCATCGACCAGCTCAGCTCGGATGCCGGCGACGGCTTCACCCGCGAGCAGGCGGAGTACGCGGCGGACCAGGTGGGCCTCTGAGCGGGCGACGACCTCCGGGGGGAGGAGCGAAGGGGTGGCGCCGCCACCGGGTGACGTTCGCCGACTTCGTGGTGTCCCCGGAGAAGGCGATCACCCCGTCGTCGGTCTCGACGCGGTAGGAGACCTTCGTCTTCGCCACCGAGGGCCGGGAGAGCTGGGCCGAGGAGTCCTGGACGACGCCGGGCCGCATCGAGGACCTGCGCGCCGCCTACGCCGACTTCCACGAGGACGCCCGCGCGCTGCTCGAGGCCTGCGACGACGTGCTCATCTCCGCCCTCTACGTCCGGGACCCGCTCACCACGTGGGGCGCCCACGGGGCGACCCTCCTCGGCGACGCCGCCCACCCGATGATGCCGTTCATGGCGCGGGGCGCGGGCCAGGCGATCGAGGACGCCGTCGTGCTCGCCCGGAGCCTCGCGGCGCACGGCGGTCCCGACGGGCTGCGCCGGTACGAGGAGCTGCGCAAGGACCGCACCGCGCGGATCCAGGTCGGCTCCCGCGGCAACGAGTGGCTCAAGGAGGGCGGGAACGCCGACTGGGTCTACGCCTACGACGCCTGGGCCGTGCAGGTCTGAGCGCGCCCGCGTCGCCCTAGCCCAGCTGCTTCTTCTGCACCTTGCCCATCGCGTTGCGAGGCAGCGCCTGCGTGAAGCGGATCTCCCGAGGACGCTTGTGCCGGGCGAGGTCCTCGGCGACGTGCTCGACGAGGCGGGCGGCGACCTCGTCGCCCGCCGGCCCGTCCGGCACGACGTACGCGACGACCCGCTGCCCCAGGTCGGGGTCCGGCACGCCCACGACGGCGACCTCGGCGACCTCCGGCCGGGCCAGCAGCGAGGTCTCGATCTCCCCGGCGCCGATGCGGTAGCCACCGGACGTGATGAGGTCGACCGACTCGCGCCCGACGATCCGGTGGAAGCCTCCTTCGTCCCGGGCCGCGAGGTCCCCGGTGACGAACCAGCCGTCCGAGGTGAAGCTGTCCGCGGTCGCCCGCGGCCGTCCGAGGTAGCCCGAGAAGAGCATCGGGCCGCGCACCTCGAGCCGTCCCATCGACTCCCCGTCGGGGGGCACGAGCGGCCCGTCCTCGCCCCGGATGCGGGTCTGCGCCCCGCCCACCGGCAGGCCGACCCACCCGGCACGGCGCTCCCCCGTCGCCCGGGTGCTGAGGGTGATCATCGTCTCCGTCATGCCGTAACGCTCGACCGGCGCCTGGCCGGTGAGCTCGCGGATCGCCTCGAAGACGGGCACGGGGAGGGGTGCGCTCCCGGAGACGAGCAGGCGCGCCCGGCCCAGGGCCCGGGCGGAGGCCGCGTCCCGGGCGAGCCGGGACCAGACCGTGGGGACGCCGAAGTACATCGACCCCTCGGACGCGGCGTACAGCTCCGGCGTCGGGCTGCCGGTGTGCCGCAGCCGCGACCCGAGGCGCAGCGGCCCGAGCACGCCGAGGATGAGGCCGTGGGTGTGGAAGAGCGGCAGCCCGTGCACGAGCGTGTCCTCCGGCGTCCACGCCCACGCCTCGGCGAGCCCGTCGAGGCCCGCGGCGATGGCGCCCTGGGGGAGCTCGACCCCCTTCGGGGCGCCGGTCGTGCCGGAGGTGTAGAGGATCAGTCCGGTCGCGTCGGGCCGGGGAGCGGGCAGGTCGTCCGGGTCCGCGGCGTCCATCCGGACCGGCAGCCGCGGCAGCCCGACGCCGTCGGGCCGCTCCCCGACCCACGCGCTCGCCCCCGAGTCACGCAGGACGTGGGCCACCTCGCCCGGCCCCGAGTCCGGTGGCACGGGCACCGCGGGCACTCCCGCCAGGAGGCAGCCGGCGACGGCCACGACGGTCTCCACCCGCGGCTCGGCACGAACGGCCACCGGCCCCTCGTCGGGCAGCGCGGCGGCGAAGGCGAGCGCCGCTCGTCGCAGGTCGGCGGTGGACAGCGTCCTCCCCCGCACGACGAGCGCGTCGGCACGGTCGGGCCCGTCGACCAGGGCACCGAGGAGCGGCGTCGGCGCGGGCATCAGACCTCGACGGTGTCCTCGTCCTCACCGTCCACCGCGAACCACCGGTCCTCCTCCGGGACCACTCCGTCGGGGTAGCTCAGGGCGAGGTCGGCGAGGGTCGGCCGCTCGGGCTCGCGCACGTGCGCCGGCAGCAGGTCCTGGATCGCGTCGAGGATGCGCTCCATGTCCCGCGGCACCGA
>CAYSGN010000140.1:0-5688 GCA_964430615.1 uncultured Janibacter sp.
CCTTCTTCATCCCCAGCGAGTCGATGGAGGACACCCTCCTCGTCGGGGACCGGGTCGTCGTCTCCAAGCTGACCCCCGGCCCCTTCGACATCGAGCGCGGCGACGTCGTCGTCTTCGACGACCCCGGCGGCTGGCTCAACCAGACCCCGCCGGCCGAGCGCGGCCCGGTCCTGGACGGGTTGCACGAGGCACTCGTCTTCGTCGGGCTCCTGCCGGACACCTCGGAGGGGCACCTCATCAAGCGGGTCATCGGCCTGCCGGGCGACAAGGTGCAGTGCTGCGACTCCGAGGGACGGCTGCTCGTCAACGGTGAGCCGATCGACGAGGAGGCCTACATCAAGCCCGGCTCGAAGCCCAGCGAGCAGGAGTTCAACATCACCGTCCCCGAGGGTCACCTGTGGGTCATGGGCGACAACCGGGGCGAGTCCTCCGACTCGCGCTTCCACGACCCGGACGGCACCGGCAAGCAGGGGTCGGTCTCGACCGATCTCGTCGTCGGCAAGGCCTTCATCAAGGTGTGGCCGCTGGACCGGATGGGCACGCTCGACTCCCACGAAGAGGTCTTCTCGGACGTGCCCGCGGCCGGCGGGCAGGCCCTGGTCGGTGCGGGGTCGCCGTGACCCCCCGAGGTGCTCCGCAGCGTTCGTCGCGCCCCAGCCTGCGTGTCGAGCGCGAGCTCCAGCGACAGGGGCATCGCGTGCTCGCCGGGATGGACGAGGTCGGTCGCGGGGCGCTCGCCGGGCCGGTGAGCGTCGGGGTCGTCGTCATCGACGAGACCTGCCGCAGCGCGCCGCCCGGGGTCCGCGACTCCAAGCTGCTCACCCCCACCGCCCGTGAGGCCATGGTGCCCCGCTTGCGGCGCTGGGCCCTCGGGTACGCGGTCGGGCACGCCCGACCGGCGGAGATCGACGAGATCGGGATCATGGCGGCGCTCCGTCTGGCGGGCACGCGCGCGCTGGACCGGCTCGGGATCGTGCCGGACCTCGTCCTCCTCGACGGCAACCACGACTGGCTCACCGACCCCGAGGAGGTGGGTCTCCTGGCCGGGCTGGGCGACGGGTGCGCCACCCCGCCGGTGCGCACGATGATCAAGGCGGACATGCGGTGCAGCTCGGTGGCCGCGGCGTCGGTGCTGGCCAAGGTCGAGCGCGACACGCTCATGGTCGAGCTCGCCGAGGAGCACCCCCACTACGGGTGGGGGGAGAACAAGGGCTACTCGGCCGCCGTGCACCTCGAGGCGCTCGCGAGCCACGGCCCGTGCGTCGAGCACCGTCGCTCGTGGGCCCTGCCGGGGGTCGGCGCGGTGGAGGTCGCGGGGCATGATGGGGGAGAGCGGCCGGACCGGCTGCTCGCAGCCACGACCGGCGAAGGGAGGGCCCGATGAGCTCGGAGGACCTGGAGAAGTACGAGACCGAGATGGAGCTCGCGCTCTACCGCGAGTACCGCGACGTCGTGCACCTCTTCAGCCACGTGGTCGAGACCGAGCGACGCTTCTACCTCGCCAACAGCGTGGACGTGAAGGTCCGTGGTGAGGGGGCCGAGGTCTACTTCGAGGTGACGATGGAGGACGCGTGGGTGTGGGACATCTACCGTCCGGCGCGCTTCGCGAAGCAGGTGCGGGTGGTCACCTTCAAGGACGTCAACGTCGAGGAGCTGGCCCGGAACGAGCTGAAGGTGCCCCAGAACCCCTTCTGACCCGCTGACGCACCCCGTCCAGGACGAGGTCCAGGCCGAGGTGGAAGTCGGAGTCCTGCGGGAGCTCGTCCTCGATCGCGCCCGCCCCGGCCGCCTGCAGGTGGGTCTGCTCCTCGCCCGTGTGCCCGAAGACGAAGTGCAGGAGCGTACGGGCGGCGACCCGGACCCCTTCGTCGTCCATCCCCGACGCCCGCAGGGCGCGGGTCAGCTCCTCGCCGGGGGCCGTCGCGCCGAGGCCGAAGGCGTGCACGGTCGTCACGAGCTCGGCTCCGTCCCGGTAGGCGAGCATCGCGTCCCGCAGCTGCTCGCACAGCGAGACCACCTCCTCCTCCCACGTCGCCGACGGGTGGGCCGGGCGAGCGCCACGCTCGAGGACGGTGTCCGCCACGGCCGCGAGCAGGGTCTGCTTGTTCGCGACGTGGTGGTACAGCGCGCTCGGCTGCACGCCCAGCTCCGCCGCGAGGCGGCGCATCGACAGGTCCGCCAGGCCGTGCCGGTCGAGCACGTCGAGGGCGGCGGCGATGACATCGGCTCGTCGGTTCGTCACGTGATCCATTCTTCCCGAGGGGATGTTGACGAGGCGTGCCGCCCATCCTAACCTGAACGCCGTTCACCGTCCTGAACGCCGTTCAGGTCCACCGTCACCGACTCCCGAGGACACCCACCTCCATGCGCCGTGCACGCCGACGTTCCACCTCCACGGACCTGGCGCTCATCGCCGCCTTCGCCGCGCTCATCGCCGTGTGCGCGATCCTTCCGGCGATCAACGTCGCCGGTCCGGTGCCGATCACCCTCCAGACCTTCGGGGTGCTGCTCAGCGGCGCGGTGCTCGGCGCGCGCCGTGGCTTCCTCGCGGTCCTGCTCTACATCGTCGTGGGTGCCGCCGGGCTGCCGGTCTTCTCCGGGGGCGGCGCCGGCCTGGGTGTCCTCGCCGGTCCGAGCGCCGGGTACATCGTCGGCTTCCCTCTCGGCGCGGCCCTCTGCGGCTTCATCGTCGAGCGGCTGCCGCGGCGCAGCGGGCCCACGAGCATCCCGCTCGTCTTCCTCGCCGGTCTCGTCGGCAGCGCGGTCTTCATCCACACCCTCGGCATGACCGGGCTCGTGGTGCGCGCGGACATGACCTGGGGCCAGGCCTTCGACACGGACAAGGTCTTCTGGCTAGGCGACGTGCTCAAGAACGTCGCGACCGCGATCGTCGCGACCTCCGTCCACCGCGCCTTCCCCGACCTGCTCGAGCGGCGGGCCGCCCCGTCCACCCGCGAGGACGAGAAGGTGGCCGCCGGCGCATGAGCCGGATCGAGCTGCGGGGGGCCGCGGTCACCGCCGGTGTGGACGGGCCGGTGATCCTCCACCCGACGACGCTCGAGCTGAGCGAGCAGCGGGTCGCGCTCGTCGGTGCCAACGGCTCGGGCAAGTCCACTCTCGCCCGACTGCTCAACGGCCTGGTGCCCGCGAGCGAGGGGCAGGTGCTCGTCGACGGGCACGACGTGGCCCGCGAGGGGGCACTCGTGCGCCGCCGGGTGGGCTTCGTCTTCTCCGACCCCGCCGCGCAGCTGGTCATGCCGACCGCCGTCGAGGACGTGGCCCTCTCCCTGCGCCGCACCCACCCGGACCGGTCGGCGCGCCGGGAGGCGGCCCTGGCCACCCTCGCGGCCTTCGGCCTGGAGGAGCACGCGGACCAGAGCGTGCACTCCCTCTCCGGCGGCCAGCGCCAGCTGCTCGCGCTCGCGGGCGTGCTCGCGACCGGGCCGTCGGTCCTCGTCGCGGACGAGCCGACGACCCTGCTGGACCTGCGCAACAGCGTGCGTGTCGGCGACCTGCTCCTCTCCCTCGAGCAGCAGCTGCTCCTGGTCACCCACGACCTCGACCTGGCCCGGCGCTGCGACCGGGTGCTCGTCGTCGACGACGGACGGGTGGTCCACGACGGCCCGGCCGAGGAGTCCGTCGCGAGGTACCGCGCGCTGGCGGTGGCGGGATGAGCACCCCTCCCGCCGTGCTGGGGGACTACCGACCGGGCACGACCTGGCTGCACCGGCTGCGGCCGGCGCACAAGCTGCTCGGGCTGGCGGTGGTCGCGGTGCTGCTCGTCGCGGTGCGCTCCCCGGGGCTGGGTGTGGGCGCGGTGGCCACCGCGACGGGGCTCGCGCTCGCCTCGGGCATCACCTGGCGCGAGGCGGGGCGGACCCTGCGGGGGATCCTCCTCGTGGCCCTCCTCCTCGGCGGGTGGCTGGCCTGGCAGCAGGGCTGGGCCCGCGCGGTCGACTCGGTGGGTGACCTGCTCGCCCTCGTCCTGCTCGCGTCGGTCCTGACCCGGACCACCTCGGTCGACGACATGCTCGACACGATCACCCGGGGGCTGGTCCCGCTGCGCCGCGTCGGGGCCCAGCCCGAGCGCGTGGCACTGACCTTCTCGCTGATGATCCGGGCGCTCCCGAGCACCCTCGAGGTCGCCGAGGAGACCCGGCAGGCGGCCCTCGCCCGCGGGCTGACCCGCAGCCCCCGGGCCCGCCTGGTCCCCCTGGTGATCCGGGTCGTGGCCCGGGCCCGCGCCACCGGCGAGGCGCTGCACGCCCGCGGCATCGACGACTGAGCCTCGTCCACATCCCCGGTCCACCCGGTCGGCTCGTCCACAGCACGAGGGAGCAACCGCCGGGGTGCGCCCCGCGCCGCTTGACTGGCGTCGGAGGTGGTCGGGATGACCAGGACACGGCCCTCGCGCACGGAGCTGGGCACGCTGGGGGAGCACGTCGCGGAGAGGTTCCTCGTCCGCGCGGGGATGAGCGTGCTCGACCGCAACTGGCGCTGCCGCGAGGGGGAGATCGACCTCGTGCTGCGCGACGGGTCGCAGATCGTCGTGTGCGAGGTCAAGACGCGCACGAGCACGCACTTCGGCGACCCGGTCGAGGCGGTCACGCCGACGAAGGTCGCCCGGCTGCGCCGCCTCGCCGGCCGCTGGGTCCAGGCCCATGCCCCGGTCGCCGGCGCCCTGCGCCTCGACGTCGTCGGGCTGCTCGCCCACCCCGACGGGAGCTTCACCGTCGACCACCGTCGGGCGGTGGGGCAGTGAGCATCGGTGTGACGAAGGGGGTGGCCCTGCGCGGGATCGCCGGGTACCTCGTCGAGATCGAGTGCCACATCGGGTCGGGCCTGCCCGGTTTCGAGCTGGGCGGGCTGCCGGACCGGGCGCTGAGGCAGGCGCCGCAGCGGGTACGGGCGGCCGCCCTGTCGGCCGAGGCGCCCATCGGCTCGCGCCAGATCACGATCAACCTCTCCCCGGCGTCGCTCCCCAAGCACGGCACCGCCTTCGACCTGGGCCTGGCGATCGCCGTCTACGCGGCGCTGGACGTCGTGCCACCCGCCACGGTGCGCCCGGTCGCCCACCTCGCCGAGCTCGGGCTCGACGGACGTCTGCGGCACGTCACCGGGGTGCTACCCGCCGTCCTCGCCGCGCAGCGTGCCGGGTGCCGGCACGTCGTCGTCGCCCCCGAGGACGTCGCCGAGGCCGGACTCGTCGACGGGGTCGTGGTCTCCACGGCGAGCACCCTGGCCGAGCTCATCGGTGCCTACCGGGCGCTGCCGCGAAACGGCCGGCTCGCACCCGCCGAGGTGGCGACGGGGGAGGTGCCGGAGTCGCCGGGGCGCACCGTCGACCTCGCCGACGTCTCCGGGCAGCACGAGGCCCGCTCCGCCCTGACCCTGGCCGCTGCCGGTGGGCACCACCTGCTGCTCAACGGGCCTCCGGGCTCGGGCAAGACGATGCTCGCGGAGCGCCTCGTGACGATCCTTCCGGAGCTGACCCGCGAGCAGGCCCTCGAGAGCCTGGCGGTGCGCTCGCTGCTCGGGGCCGTGCCGGCGTCGGGCCTGGACCGGCAGCCGCCCTTCGTCGCGCCGCACCACTCCGCCACCCTCGCCTCGCTCGTCGGGGGCGGGACCGGGGTGGTGCTCCCCGGCGCGGTCTCCCAGGCCCACCACGGGGTCCTCTTCCTCGACGAG
>CAYSGN010000141.1:0-5666 GCA_964430615.1 uncultured Janibacter sp.
TCACGGTCTACGAGGACCGCTCGTTCACCTTCATCACGAAGACCCCGCCGGCCGCGCAGCTGATCAAGAAGGCCGCCGGCATCCAGAAGGCCTCCGGTGAGCCGCACAAGACCAAGGTCGGCAAGCTGAGCAACGACCAGATCCGCGAGATCGCGGAGACCAAGATGCCCGACCTCAACGCGCACGACATCGATGCCGCGATGAAGATCATCGCCGGCACCGCACGTCAGATGGGCGTCGAGACCGAGCTCTGAGTCCACGACGGACCTCGGGGGCACCCGCCCCCTTCGTGGGAGGGCCGGCGCTGGCCCGCACCACACCTCCACACCAGCAAGGAGTACACATGAAGCGCAGCAAGGCATACCGCGCCGCAGCGGAGAAGATCAACGAGGACGTGGCCTACGGCCCGCTCGAGGCCGTCCGGCTGGCCAAGGGCAACGCCCGCACGAGCTACGACGAGACCGTCGAGGTCGCCTTCCGGCTCGGCATCGACCCGCGCAAGGCCGACCAGATGGTCCGCGGCACGGTCAACCTGCCCCACGGCACCGGCAAGACCGCCCGCGTCCTCGTCTTCGCCAACGGGGACAAGGCCGAGGCCGCCCGTGAGGCCGGCGCCGACTTCGTCGGCTCCGACGACATGCTCGAGAAGGTCCAGGGCGGCTGGATGGACTTCGACGCCGTCGTGGCCACCCCGGACCTCATGGGCAAGGTCGGTCGTCTCGGCAAGGTGCTCGGCCCGCGCGGCCTCATGCCGAACCCGAAGACCGGGACCGTCACGATGGACACGGCCAAGGCCGTCGGGGACATCAAGGGCGGCAAGATCGAGTTCCGCAACGACAAGCACGCCAACCTCCACTTCATCATCGGCAAGGCGAGCTTCGACGAGAAGGCGCTCGTGGAGAACTACCAGGCCGCCCTCGACGAGATCCTGCGGCTCAAGCCGTCCGCCGCGAAGGGTGCCTACATCACCAAGGGCACGCTGAGCACGACCATGGGCCCGGGCGTCCCGCTGGACACCTCGCGGACCAAGAACCTCCTCCAGGAGGCCGCTCCGGTGGCCGCCGACGAGGCGGTCGCCGCGGAGTGACCCCACCCCGCCCCTGACGAAGGGGGCCGGCCCCACGCGGTGGGACCGGCCCCCTTCGTCGTCCCACGGCGGCAGAGGCGCAGCGCGCGTGCACCCGACGATCAGGAAGCGTCCAGACGCCGTGCGCACACTGGCAGGCGCACGGCCCACGTGGCCACCACGACGAAAGGGACGAATCCCGATGAAGAGGACGACGACCGCGGCCATCGCCGGCGCGGCCACGCTCATCGCGCTGACGGGCTGCGGCTCCGGCTCCGACGTCAGCGAGGGGGACACCGTCGAGCTCAGCTCGCTGAGCAAGGACGTCGACGCGGCGATGAAGGATGCCGGGACGGGGTCGATGAAGGTGACCTCCGATGCGGTGGAGCTCGACGGCAGCTTCGACCTGAAGAAGAAGGCGACCAGCATCTCCGGGAGCACCGGCCAGCAGGACGTCGACATCCGCACGGTCGACGGGGTCCACTACCTCAAGTCGCCCTCCCCCCAGGTCACCCAGAAGGGCAAGACCTGGATCAAGGCCGACCCGGACAGCAAGAACCCGCAGGACCAGCAGCTGGCGACCTCGATGCAGGCCATGACCGACCTCAAGGACCCGGTGGCCGCCATCCGCGGGGCCAGCGGCGCGGAGGCCGAGGTCACCAAGGTCGAGGACGGCAAGGTCACCTACAAGATCGACCTCTCCAAGAAGCAGATGGGCAAGGCCCTGGAGAAGCAGGCCAAGGAGGCCGGTGACGAGCAGGGGGCCGCGATGGCCGCCCAGCAGGCCCAGAAGACGACGACCACCCTCGTCCTCGACAGCAAGGACCGCCCGGTCCAGGCGACGACCAAGGCCGGCCAGGCCACGCTCAAGGTCGCCTACTCCGACTGGGGCGACAAGGTCTCCGTGAAGGCCCCGCCGAAGGAGAAGGTGGGCACGGTCAAGGCGCCGAAGCAGCAGAGCGCCCCGTCGCAGGGGACCGGCTCCGGGTCGAGCTCGCCCTCGCCCTCCTCCGACTGACGCGTCCCTCCCGTCGACGACTCCGGGGCCGTCGCCGCTTTGACCAGCGGGCGACGGCCCCGTATCGTTGCCCGCGACCACTGACCGCCGGTTGTCGTGTCTCGATCCGGGGCGCGACCGAAGGTTCCGCGAAGCGGGCGACCAGCGCAGGCCATCGAGAGTTCGCACGCCTTCTGCGTGCCCGGAGTCCCGTGCCCTGCGCCGGGGCTCCTTTTTCGTGGGTCCCTCACGTCCGGCGGACCACACGAGAAGGGAGGCCCGCATGGCGACTGCCGAGAAGGACGCCGTCATCGCCGAGCTGACGGAGAAGTTCCGCAGCTCCAGCGCGGCCGTTCTCACGGAGTACCGCGGCCTGACCGTGGCCCAGCTCGCCGAGCTGCGCAAGAACCTCCGTGGCAACGCCACCTACTCCGTGGTGAAGAACACGCTGACCGAGCGCGCCGCGAAGGAGGCGGGCGTCGAGTCCGCCTTCGAGGGGCAGCTCGTCGGGCCGAACGCGCTCGTCTTCGTCACCGAGGACGGCGACCCGGTCGAGACGGCCAAGGGTCTGCGTGCCTTCGCCAAGGACAACCCTCACCTGGTGATCAAGGGTGGGATCCTCGACGGGAATCCGCTCGCACCTGAGGACATCGAGAAGCTCGCGCAGCTGGAGTCGCGCGAGGTTCTCCTGGGCAAGCTGGCCGGCGCCATGAAGGCGCAGCTGACGCAGGCGGCCCAGCTGTTCAACGCTCCGCTGTCGCAGACCGCCCGGGTCGTCGACGCGCTGCGTTCGAAGGTCGAGGAGCAGGGCCCGGTCGCGACCGACGCCCCCGCCGAGGCCACCGAGACCACCCCCGAGGGTGGCGACGAGGCCTGAGCCACCGGCCAGGCCACCTCACCCATCACGCCACTCACGGCAGAACGTAAGAAAGGACGCCCATCATGGCGAAGCTCAGCAACGACGAGCTCCTTGAGGCCTTCAAGGAGATGACCCTGATCGAGCTCTCCGAGTTCGTGAAGCAGTTCGAGGAGACCTTCGAGGTCACCGCCGCGGCCCCGGTCGCCGTCGCGGGTGCCGCTCCGGCCGCCGCCGGTGGCGACGCCGGTGACGCCGCCGAGGAGCAGGACGAGTTCGACGTCGTCCTCGCCGCGGCCGGCGACAAGAAGATCCAGGTCATCAAGGAGGTCCGCGGTCTGACCTCGCTCGGCCTCAAGGAGGCCAAGGACCTCGTGGACGGCGCCCCGAAGCCGGTCCTGGAGAAGGTCGACAAGGAGGCCGCCGAGAAGGCCAAGGAGGCCCTCGAGGGCGCCGGCGCCACCGTCGAGCTCAAGTGATCCCTCCCCGTCACTGACGGGGGCCCACGGATCTGCCGAAGGGCGGGTCGCACCCAGGTGCGGCCCGCCCTTCGTCGTGTGCGCGGAAGGTGGGGGTGGGGGGTGGGCCGACGGGCACGCCCTTGGTCGCTCGTTCCTCGCTCCCTGAGTCGGGCGCACCCGTCGGCCCGCCCCGCTCGTTCCTCAGAGCAGCGGCCGCCAGGGGGAGAGGATGCCCTCGCTCACGCGGTTGACCAGCGGCCGGGCGACCCACTCCTCGAGGGTCAGCTCGGTGCAGTTGCCGGAGTCGATCTGGAAGATCTCCTCCATCCGCCGCGCCACGTCGGGGTCGAGGATCTCCATGTTGACCTCGTAGTTGCCCGCGAGGCTGAGCCGGTCGATGTTGGCGGTGCCGATCGTCGACCACAGCCCGTCGATCGTGGCGGTCTTCGCGTGGACCATCGCGTTCTCGAAGCGCAGGATCCGCACGCCGGCCCGCAGCAGCTTCTCGTAGCTGACGCGGCTGACCCAGTCGGCGACGATGTGGTTGCTGAAGTGGGGGACGATGATCCGCACGTCCACGCCCCGGTGGGCCGCCTGGACCAGGCTGCGGGTGAAGGCCTCGTCCGGGATGAGGTAGGCGGAGGTGAGCCAGACCCGCTCGCTGGCCCGGTCGATGGCCTCGAGGTACATGTTGCGGATCGGGTAGACCAGGTCCGCGGGGAGGTTGCGGTGCACCCGCATGTTGTGGCTCCACGTACGCCGGCGCGGCTGGGGGAGCGGGGGCGTGCCGCCGTAGTGGTTCCAGTAGTCGACGAAGGCGTTCTCGAGCTCGACGACCATGTCCCCGCCGAAGCGGGCGTGGGTGTCACGCCACTTGTTCGCGTAGTCCTGGCCGACGTTGTACCCGCCGACGTAGGCGGCCCGGTCGTCGACGACGAGCAGCTTGCGGTGGTTGCGCCCCCAGTGGCTCGGCATGAAGAAGGCCAGGCCCCCGGTGACGAGCGGGTGACGACGGACGTGGATCCCGGCCGGCAGCGAGCGGAAGAAGGAGCGGGGGACGACGAGGTTGGCGAACTCGTCGAAGACGACGTACACCTCGACGCCGCGCCGGTGGGCCTCGATGAGGGCCTGGCGGAAGCGCTCGCCGATGTCGTCGGCCTTCCAGATGTAGGTCTCGAAGTAGATGTGCTCCTGCGCGGAGGCGATGTCGGCGAGCATGTCCTCGAAGAGGTGCTCCCCGAAGGTGTAGATCCGCACCTCGCCGCCGGTCACCGGTATCGGCGTGCCCGAGCGGTAGGGGAACTCGCGGTCCGGTCGGTCCCGGCGCCGCACGGTGTCGAAGACGAGCAGGCTTGCGGCCGTAGCGACCTGCGTCCCGAGGACGGTCAGACCGATGCGGCGGAGAGCGCGTCGCAGGGCCTGCCGACGGCGCCGCCTGCGCAGGGCACGGAGAACCATGCGCCCACCCTAGATGCGAGACGGCGACGGGGGCAGCGCCGGGAGACCTGCCGGGGTGGTGCCTTGACGTGGGCCGGATGGTCGTCCATCCTCTTTGCGTCGCATGATCCTGCGGGCGTTCTCGGGAGGGGCCCCCGTCGCGGCCACCGTCGGACCGTCGGTTCGACCGGGGTGGACAGACCTGTGCTGATGCATCTAGACTGTCGCTTTGCGCTGCCCTTCTCCTGTTGGTGGCCCGGTCGGTTCGCTCACTTTCCCTCGGTGCGGAGGCACGTGGAGCACCTGTGCCGGTCCCCGCCGGGGTGAGGTTGGCGTCGCCCGACTCTCAAGGCCCGTGGAAGGATCCATCCTTGGCTGCCTCGCGCACCGCTTCCCCGATGTCCACCGCACTGACGGCCAGCGGCCGTCTGTCCTTCGCCAAGATCCGTGAGCCGCTCGAGGTCCCCGACCTCCTGGCCCTCCAGACCGACAGCTTCGACTGGCTCCTCGGCAACGAGAGGTGGCAGGAGCGGGTCGCCGACGCACTCGACGCCGGCCGCCGCGACGTGCCCGAGCGCTCCGGCCTGGAGGAGATCTTCGAGGAGATCTCCCCGATCGAGGACTTCTCCGGCTCGATGAGCCTCTCCTTCCGGGAGAGCCGCTTCGAGGAGCCGAAGTACTCCGTCGACGACTGCAAGGAGCGCGACCAGACCTACGCCGCGCCGCTCTTCGTCACCGCCGAGTTCATGAACGCCGAGACCGGCGAGATCAAGAGCCAGACGGTCTTCATGGGCGACTTCCCGCTCATGACCGACCGCGGCACCTTCATCATCAACGGCACCGAGCGTG
>CAYSGN010000142.1:0-5413 GCA_964430615.1 uncultured Janibacter sp.
CGTGCGGTCATCGCTGCTCCCTTCGGGCCGTGCTCTTGGAGGCGGTCTTCTTCGCGGGGGCCTTCTTGGCGGTGGACTTCGTGGCGGTGGACTTCTTCGCGGGAGCCTTCTTCGCCGTCGACTTCTTGGCCGTGGACTTCGTCGCGGTGGACTTCTTCGCGGGAGCCTTCTTCGCCGTCGACTTCTTGGCCGTGGACTTCGTCGCGGAGGACTTCTTCGCGGGAGCCTTCTTCGCCGTCGACTTCCTGGCCGTCGACGTCTTGGCCGTGGACTTCTTCGCGGGAGCCTTCTTCGCCGGGGCCGACGTGGCCTCTGACGCCTTCGACGTCGACCTCCTGGCCGCGGACGTCGTTGACGATGCCTCCTCGGAGGCCGGCTCCTCGTCCTGCTGCGGCTCCTCCTCCGCGGTCTCCTCACCTTCGTCCTCGGGCGCGGCCTCCCCCTCGTCGGCCGCCCCCTCGTCCTCGGGGGCCTGGTCCTCGGACTCCTCGTCGTCGGAGGGCAGGACCTCGCCCTCGATCTCCTCCGCCTCCTCGGCCAGGCCGCGCAGGGCGTCCGAGCGCTCGTGCAGGGTGTCGGAGAGGGTGTTCATCCGGTTGGTCAGCACCGCGGTCGCGGCCCCCTGGGCGGCCGCCAGCAGCTCGCCGGTGATCTCACCCTTGAGCTGGGCCAGCTGTGGGTTCTCGTCGATCAGCCGGCCGATCTGTCGGCCGAGCTCCTTGGGGTCGGTGCTCACCTTCTTGCCCGCGAGCATGGTCGCGACCGTGATCGCGAGGCGCAGCTTCTTCGTCCGTCCGAGCAGGTAACCAGCCGCTGCTCCGGCGAGGATGCGTGTCTCTGCACCCATGTGCACACCTCCTGCTGTCGTCCCGGTCCACAGCGACCGAGTGGGGAGCACGTACCCAGTGTGTCAGG
This sequence comes from uncultured Janibacter sp., assembly GCA_964430615.1. Classification (GTDB taxonomy): domain Bacteria; phylum Actinomycetota; class Actinomycetes; order Actinomycetales; family Dermatophilaceae; genus Janibacter. The sequence continues at coordinate 916 of CAYSGN010000142.1, forward strand.
TCTCAAACGCATCACGACCGCCCGGCTCCTCGGCGCCTCCTGCGTGCCCCCGGCCACGTTTGGGATCGGCTCGACGGGTTAGTCCCGTGCCAGCGGGTGGTCCTGCCCGGGAGGGATCATTCAGCGAGGTGCCCACGGTCATGGAGCGGCCGTGGGCGCCGCCCCGTGTGAGCGGGGTCCTCCACGGGCGAGTGTGGAACGATGCCATCCCCGGCCGCGCCGTGCCCCTCACGGACGGCCTCGAGAAGGAGGCTGTGTTGGACCTCGACCCCAGCGACGTGGTGACCTTTGCCCACATCGCGCGCCACCTGGCCAGCCAGGTCACGGAGCAGGACGTCCTCGACGCCGTCGTGGCCCTGGCGGTGGAGCGGCTACCGGGCTGCGACGACGCGGGCATCATGCTGCTGACCCGGCACGGGCACGTCGAGACCGCTGCCGCCACGAGCGACCGGGTGCGGGCGTCCGACGAGGCACAGGCGCAGGTCGGCGAGGGGCCCTGCTTCGACGCGGCCCTCGAGCGGGGTGAGCGCAACGAGGTCTTCCGCTGCGAGGACACGAGGTCCGAGCAGCGCTGGCCCCGGTACATGCCGCGGGCGCGTGCGCTCGGGATGGGCTGCATGCTGGGCTTCCAGCTCTTCCACCACGACGAGGTCTTCGGGGCCCTCAACCTCTACAGCGACGAGCCCCGGCGTTTCGACGCCGTCAGCGAGATGCAGGGGTGGGGGCTGGCCTCCCATGCCGCGGTGGCCCTGACCGCTGCCCGCACGAGCACCCAGCTGCGCAGCGCCCTGCGGACCTCACGTGCCATCGGGCAGGCCCTGGGGATGGTGCGGGTGCGCTACGACCTCGACGAGGAGAAGGCTCTCGCCGCGCTGAAACGCTTGTCGCAGAACACCAACACCAAGCTCAGCGACCTCGCCGAGCGCGTCGTCGACAACGGCGGTGAGCTGCCCGACTAGCGGCCGCTCCTCCCCCTTCGCCCGGTCTCCTTGTGAAAGACTCGGCGCTACATCAGGGATCGTGAAGCTGAGGGGAATGGTTTGAGCACGCGCGCGCAGCAGTTCATGGACGCCGCACGCCAGGTCGCCGGGAGCGGCGTCGGGGAGGCAGCCCAGCAGGCACTGGGCCAGATGGGCGAAGGGGGCGGCACGGGCTTCGACCTCGACAAGCGCGACTTCCCCGCGGCCCGGGGCGAAGGGGGGTCCCCCGGCACCCGGATCAACGCCGACCACGTCGCGCTCGACGAGGCGGCCGAGCGGCTCAGCCGCAGTCACTACGACATGGGCGCGAGCGGCCCCGTGCACGTCATCACCCCGATGGTCATGCCCAAGGGACGCAAGCTGCGGGCGATGCTCCCGGTGATCCTGCTCGTCCTCGTGGGCATCGTCGGCTCGATCGTCCTGCTGCCCTTCGACGGGATGACCCTCGCGGTCTTCGGCCCGCACTACTGGGTGCTCATCGTGCTGCTCGCCGCCTTCATGTGGTGGCGCCAGGGCATGGTCATGGTGCCGGAGGGCTGCACGGCCCTCATCAGCCGCTTCGGGAAGGTCGAGGCCGAGGTCGGCCCCGGCCGGGTGACCCTGTGGAACCCGTGGAAGCGGGTCTCCTACATCGTCAACACCACCCGTGAGTACCCCTTCAACGCCCCGATCCGTCAGGCGCCGACGAAGTCCGGCGTGCAGGCGTCGGTGGACCTCTTCCTCCAGTTCCGGATCGTCAACGCGCGCGAGTTCGTCTTCGTCCTCGGTGCCGTGCAGGGCTTCCAGGACAAGCTGAACAACGCGATCTCCGAGACGACCCGCTCGCTCATCTACGAGCAGGAGGCCTCGGGCATCTACGACCTCGTCGGGGAGAGCACCGCGCGGCTGCTCGAGCAGCTCAACGCCCAGTTCGCCCCCGCGGTGGAGCTGACGACGGCGAACATCACCCACGCCGAGCCCTCCGCGCAGGAGTACCGGATGGACCTGGCCGCGCCGGAGATGATCCGGGTGGCCAAGGAGGCCTACACCTACGACTACGAGCTGAACCTGAAGAAGGAGCAGAACGAGGGCGACCTGAACAAGGACCTCGCCTCGCTCAACGAGAACCTCTCCGCGATCCAGGCCGACATCGCCCGCTACCAGGCCCAGATGGACACCGCGCTGGAGCGGGAGACCAACCGCGCGAACGCCCTGGCGCGCCAGCGCTTCGTGGAGTCGGAGTCGGCGGCGAACGCCAACGCGGCGCTGCTCGAGGCCCAGGCCCTGGACATCCGCGCGCTGAGCGCGGCCAAGGCGCCGGAGATCCTCGACTACCGCTACCAGCAGGACATGCTCGACAAGATGGAGTCCCTCGCCGACTCGCTGCCGCAGATCATGCGGATCGGCGAGCAGTCCGACGGCGTCGACTTCCTCCAGATCGCCCGCGAGCTCGTCGGCGGCCAGGAGGAGAAGCTCTTCAGCGCCGAGGACATGGAGGCCATCCGGGCCCGCGAGGGCGACATCGCCGCGCGCGTGTCCACCCGCGAAGGGGAGATCGGCGACCTCCTCGAGGCGCCGGAGGAGACCGACGTCGAGATCGTGCCCGCGTCGGAGACCTCGGAGACCTCCGAGGGGGCCGACCGCCTCGACGAGATCCGCCAGTCGGTGAGCGACGAGAGCGTCACCGCCCAGCTGGAGGAGGTCAGCTCCAGCCACGAGGAGGAGACCCCCGAGGAGCCGGCGCCGACCGCGCCGGCGGGACCGGCCGCGCCGGACGAGACGGTCGTCGTGCCCACGGAGCAGGAGGGCGGGTACCCGCTCCCGCCGCCGGAGGGCGAGGGGGACTACCCCCCGCCGCCCGGGCTGGCGCCACCGATGCCGCCGTCGCCGGAGGCACCGAAGCCGCAGACCAACGGGGAGGGTGAGCAGGCATGAGCGAGCAGACGATGGACCAGGCCATGCGCTCCGTACGGGGCGCCGGGATGAGCTCGATCAAGGAGGTCGTCTCCGGGTGGAGCGACGTCGCGCGGCTGCTGCGCGGTGGTGACTCCGGTGCCCTCGTGCCGGTCGTCATCCCTCGCGACAAGCGCGGGCTGCGCTGGACCTCGCTCATCTGGTTCGGCGTGTGGGCGCTGGTGAGCGGGTTCTTCCTCATGATCTCCGACCACGGGGGGCTCGGGGGGCTGGCGATCGTCGTCGCGGTCCTCTCCTTCCTGCTGTCCGCCCTGTGGTGGTGGCGCTCCTCGATCGTCGAGATCGAGGAGGGCACGGTCGGTGTGCTCACCAAGTTCGGGGCCATCTCCGGCCCGGGCCTCTCCCCCGGGCGGCACTACCTGTGGCACCCGTGGGCACGGGTGGCCTACGTCGTCGACGTGACGACAGAGATCCCCTACACCGCGCCGGTGCTCTCCTCGCCGACCCACGAGAACGTCCCGCTGAAGTCGATCGAGTTCTTCCTGCGCTTCCGGATCGTCGACGCCATCCGCTTCGTGCAGACGATCGGCGCGGGCAACTTCGACCTCGTGCTGTCCAACTCGGTGCAGGACGCGATCCGTCAGCGCAGCCGCATGGTGCACACCGAGCAGGCGTACGACCTGCGCGGCAGCGACGTCAAGGACATGCAGGACCTGCTCAACCGTCAGCTGACCCGCTACGGCGTGCAGATCATGGGGTGCAACATCCCCGACGTGCAGCTGCCGGACCAGTACCGCGAGCACCTGGCCACCCGCGAGCGGGTCGCCAAGGAGCTCGTCGCCTACGAGAAGGAGTGGGAGCTGACCCGCAAGCGGCGGATCGACACCCTGCTCATGGAGATCGAGCGCTCCAAGAAGGTCCGTGGCGCGAAGGTCGTCGAGGTCCAGGCCGCGCTGAACAAGGCGCGGGAGGACGTCGCGCAGATGCTCGAGGAGCGCGAGACCGAGGCGCAGAAGGTGCGCTACGAGATCGAGACCCGGGCCCGGACCAACCTCGTCGCCGCCCAGGGTGAGGCCAAGGCGCAGGAGCAGCTGGCCACCGCCTACCGCGACAACCGCGCGGTCCTCGGGTACGAGCTGGCCCGCCGTCGCCTCGACGTCGGCGCCGCGCTTGCCGAGGAGGCCCCGCGTCCGGTCGTCGTGCACACCGACGCCGGCAGCGGGGACAGCTCGGCGCTCTCCACGCTGCTCATGGCCCAGCTGCTGCCGCAGCTGCAGGACGGCGACTCCCAGCCGCGTCGCAGCCGGCGTTCGCGCGGCGAGGCGCAGCCGTCCCGGCCGAGCAAGGACGAGATCGCCCAGCAGGCGGCCGAGGCGCTCAAGCAGTACCAGGAGTAGCCCCGCCCGCTCCGGCATGATCGACCGCGCGGCCGCCCCTCTGCGAAGGGGCGGCCGCGCGGGCACACTGGGGGCCATGCGGATCTCGCCCCTGACCGGACGCGCCACCGCCGCCACCGCCTCGCTCGCCCTCACGGCGACCCTGGCGGCCGGCACCACCTCGGGAGCCTCGGCCTCTTCACCGGGCCCCTCCCCTTCGCCCTCGTCGGCGGAGCCGGCCGCGGGAGG
>CAYSGN010000143.1:0-5323 GCA_964430615.1 uncultured Janibacter sp.
CCATCCGTCAGGAGCACACCGGGCGCGAGAGCCGCGCCGCGGTCGAGGTCCTCCCGTTCGACGCGGGCGCGGAGCCCGCGGTCGTGTGGTCGCGCGGCGACGTCACCGTGACCTCCGTCCTCGTCGACCACGGCCCCGTCGTGCCGTCGGTCGGGTACCGGGTCGACGTCCCCGGGGCGTCGGTGGTGATCAGTGGCGACTGCCGACCCTGCGAAGGGGTGCGCCTCCTCTCCGCCGGTGCCTCGCTCCTCGTCCACGAGGCCATGCTCGGCGGTGAGGTGGCCAGCGGGCCCTATGCGCCCATCGGGAACTACCACACCGACTGCGTGGACCTCGGGGAACTGGCGCAGGAGGTCGGAGTGCCCCGGCTGGTCCTGACGCACCTGATCCCGCAACCCCACGATCGGGACGAGGCCGAACGCTTCCTCCGGGAAGTCCGGGCCGGTGGGTACCGCGGGCACCTGGTGGTGGCGGAGGATCTCACCGTCGTCGACCTGCCGCCCGGGACGGGGGAGTCGAGATGACCTCCCGTCCGAACATCCTGTTGCTGATGGGGGACGAGCACGCGCCCATGGCCAGCTCGACGTGGGGAGGCGAGGCCCGGACCCCGGCGCTGGACGGACTGTCGCAGGAGGGTGCCGCGTTCGAGGCCGCGTACTGCAACGCCCCCCTGTGCGTCCCCTCGCGCATGTCCATGCTCACGGGCCGGTACGCCCACCGCATCGGCTCCTACGACCTGGCCAGCGTCCTCGGTTCGGACGTGCCGACGATCGCCCACGCGCTGCGGGCCGTGGGGTATGACGCGGTCCTCGCCGGCAAGCAGCATTTCGTGGGGCCGGACCAGCTACACGGATTCCGGACCCAGCTGGCTCGTGACGCCCATGTGGGCGAGCACCCGCTCCGCGCCTGGCCGGACGACCAGCCGGGGCCGACGTGGGAGCACCCCCTGGACGCGGGGCCCGGCGAGACCGACCTGCTGCGCGCGGACGACGAGGTCGAGGAGGCTGCATCGACGTACATCAGCGCCGCCGCCGGCCACGACGATCCGTGGTTCCTGTGTGCCTCCTTCATCGCGCCGCACTGGCCGTACGTCGTACCGGAGGAGTACTGGGAGCGCTACCCCGAAGGGTCCGTGTCCCTGCCCGAGGTCGAGGACCCGCGTGACCAGCATCCGGCGATCAACCGGCTACGGGACAGACTCGGGGTGGGGAACTACGACGAGCGGACGACCCGACGGGCCCGAGCCGCGTACTTCGGCGCGATCAGCCACCTCGATGACCGAGTAGGGCGACTGCTCGACGTCCTGGAGGAGTCGGGGCAGTCCGGGTCAACGCTCGTGGTCTACGTCTCCGACCACGGAGGCATGCTCGGCGAGCACGGCCTGTGGCGGAAGATGAACTTCTACGAGGAGGCCGTTCGCGTGCCGATGGTCCTGCGGTGGCCGGGTGTGATCCCACCGGGGGTGAGGCCGGAGCCGCCGGTGTCCTTGGTCGACCTCGCGCCCACGCTGCTGTCGGCGGCAGGAGCCGAACGGCTGGACTCGTCCGACGGTCAGGACCTGCTTCCGGTCATCACCTCCTCGGAGCGGGCCAGGGACGTCGTCTTCAGCGAGTACCTGGGGCACGGCGTGGCCGCGCCCGTGGCCATGGTGCGACGCGGGCGGTGGAAACTCGTGTACTACCACGGTGAGTCCCCGCAGCTCTTCGACCTCGTGGACGATCCCGGTGAGGTCCGTGACCGGGGCGATGACCCCGAGTGCCGACACGTCCGGGATCGCCTGACATCAGAACTGCGTGACATGTGGGACCCGGTGGAGATCGACCACCTCGTCCGACGCAGTCAGGCAGAACGGCTCCTCATCCGACGTGCGGAGTCCACGAATCCTTCATCCATCCCCCAGACCCCCTGATCGGAGGAGATCATGTCTGCTCGACGGACCATCCCCGTGCTCGCGTGCACGGCCATGGTGGCGACGGCGTGCTCGCTCCCCGGTGCGCCGGAGCCCACCGGCGGCCCCTACCCCTCGAAGACCGTCACGGTGATCGTTCCCTACGCGGCGGGTGGGCCGACCGACCTGGCCGCCCGCGCCATGAGCGAGTGCCTCTCGGAGGAGCTCGACCAGCGATTCATCGTGCAGAACCGCGACGGGGGCGCTGGCTCCATCGGAACCCTGGAGATGCTGACGTCACAACCCAACGGGTACACGCTCGGCGTCGGCACCACCGGCTCGGTCGTGATTGCGCCACTGCTCAGCGAGCACGCCACCTACACACCTGCTGAGGTCACGCCGCTGACCAAGATCTACCAGCTGGACAGCGCCATTCTCGTGCTGGACGACTCCAAGTACACCTCCGCCAGGGACTTCTTCGAGGAAGCCGAGAAGAAGAAGGGCAGTGTCACCATCGCGGTCGGAGGGGCTTCCACCGAGTACGCCCTGGAGCTGCGGCGAATGGCCAAGGAGTACGGGGTCGAACTGAGCATCGTCCCCTTCGACGGGGGAGCGCCTGCGCAGAACGCACTCCTCGGCGGCAACGTCGATGCCCTCTTCGCCGCCGTCAACCAGCAGGTGGCGGGGCTCATCAAGGACGGAACCGTGCGAGCCCTGGCCACCGGCGGCCAGGAGCGCTCGGAGCTGCTGCCGAAGAAGCCCACCCTGGCCGAGCTCGGTTTCAAGAACCTGACGAACACGACGACCTTCTTCGCCCTCGTCGGTCCGGACGACATGGACCCCGAGGTGGTGGGCACGCTGCGTGACGCATCGGGCACGTGCCTGGACTCGAAGGGGTTGCGCGACCAGTTGGGGGCGGACTTCATCCCCACGACCCCGGGAACGCCGAAGAGCATCGCCAAGGAGTGGTCCCAGAAGTCCGCCGACGCGAAGAAGGTTCTCCAATGAGCGCCCAACCACGCCCGGACAGTCCCTCGGGCTGGTCCCGGCGGCAAGTCGTCAACACCGTTGCGCGTCTCGTGATCATGGCACTCGGCGTGTACGTCATGGTGGCCGCCTACGGGATGGGGATCGGTTCGTTGTCCACCCCGGGGTCCGGTCTGTGGCCACTCATCGCCGGTGCCGGGTTCGTGGGCTTCACCGTCTACCTGATCATCGCCGAACGGCACACCGAGGCGGAGGCCCTCACGGCGAACTCGTGGAAGATCCCGGTTGCCCTCGGCTCGCTCCTGGTCTTCACGGTGATGCTCGCCTACCTCGGCCTGACCATCCCGGTCTTCATCCTGCTGCTCATCTGGCTCAGGGTGCTCGGCGGTGAGCCCACGGGACTGTCGCTGCTGCTGGCGGCAGGAGCCAGCGCGGTCCTGTACCTGCTGTTCGTGGTGGCACTCGCCGTGCCCTTCCCTCCCGACTTCCTGCTGACCCTCGTCGGCCTCGAAGGAGCCTGACATGGATGCATTGCTCCACGGATTCTCAGTTGCCTTCAGCGGCAGCAACATGGTCTACGTCCTGCTGGGCGTGACCGTCGGCATGGTCATCGGCGTGCTGCCCGGCCTGGGGCCGGCGCCCACCATCGCGCTCATGCTGCCCCTGACCTATGGGTTGGACCCCACGGCGGCCATCATCCTGCTGGCCGGCGTCTACTACGGATCGATGTACGGCGGGACCATCACCTCGGTCCTGCTGCGAATCCCGGGCGAGGCGGCCTCGGTGGTCACAGCGATCGACGGGTACGAGATGGCCCGGAAGGGGAGAGCCGGCCATGCCCTCGGCATCTCCGCGATCGGCTCCTTCATCGGCGGCACCGTCGCCATCATCGGACTGACGCTCATGGCCCCGACCCTGGCCGAGTTCGCGGTGGGCTTCGGCCCGGCCGAGTACGCTGCGCTCGCCGCCTTCGGGTTGCTTCTGGCCTCCTACCTGGGGACCTCGACATTCCCGCGAGCGATGATCGCGGTCTTCATCGGGCTCCTGATGGCCACGATCGGGCAGGACCCCGTCTCGGGTCAGCCCCGGTTCACCGGCGGGGTGCTCGAGCTCTACGGCGGCCTGGACATCGTCGTGGTGGCGATCGGCCTCTTCGGCATCGGTGAGGTCCTGCACTCCCTGGAGCAGGAGCGTGACGGTGGCGGCATCATCCGCACCAGGTTCCGGGACCTCTTCCCCGGTCGCGCCGAGCTGGGGCGATCCCGGGGGGCGATCACCCGCGGGTCGGTCCTCGGGTTCATCATCGGCGCCCTGCCCGGTGGGGGAGGGATGGTCTCCTCCCTGGGGTCCTATGCCATGGAGAAGAAGATCTCCAAGCGACCGGAGGAGTTCGGGCACGGGGCCATCGAGGGAGTCGCCGGGCCCGAGACGGCGAACAACGCCTCGAGCACCTCGGCCTTCATCCCGCTGCTGACCCTGGGCATCCCGTCCAACGCAGTGCTCGCGCTCATCTTCGGTGCGCTGCTGCTCCAAGGGATCACCCCGGGGCCCAGGCTGGTCTCGGAGCACCCCGACATCTTCTGGGGTGTCATCGCCTCGATGTACATCGGCAACGCGATCCTGCTGCTGCTGAGCCTGCCGCTGGTCGGTGTGTTCGCCCAGCTGCTCCGGGTCCGGCTCTCGATCCTCGCCCCCTTCGCCCTGGTGCTGAGCCTGATTGGTGCCTACAGCGTGAACAGCTCGGTCTTCGACGTGTGGATGGTCATTCTCTTCGGCTTCCTCGGGTACGGACTGCGCAAGTTCGGGCTCGAGGCCGGGCCGATGGTTCTGGGCTTCGTGCTCGGGGTCATCCTCGAGACCTCCTTTCGGCAGGCGATGCTCATCTCCAACGGCAGCCTGCTGATCTTCCTCCAGCGACCCGTCGCCCTGGTGCTGGTCCTGGGTGCCGTCGTGATGCTCGGTCTGCCGCTGGTGCGCAGGTTCATCGGTCCCGGGAGATCGTGAACCACGCGCGTACGCAGGGGGCCCATCGACTCGTCGATGGGCCCCCTGCGCCGTGGGGTCACACGTTGCGGCGGTACTGCCCCCCGACCTCGAAGAAGGCCTCCGTGACCTGCTGCAGGCTGCACACCCGGGCGGCGTCCATGAGCACCTCGAAGACGTTGGCGTCCGAGGTCGCCGCCTCCTTGAGCCGGGCGATGGCCCGCTCGGCCTCGTCCCGGTGGGCCTCCTGGTAGGCGTGCACCCGATCGAGCTGGGACTTCTTCTCCGACGCGGTGGCGCGGGCCAGCTCGATCTCGTCGGCCTCGCCCTTCTCCCCGTCCGGGCGCAGGAAGGTGTTCACGCCGATGATCGGGATCGAGCCGTTGTGCTTGCCGTGCTCGTAGACGAGTGACTCGTCCTGGATGCGGCCGCGCTGGTAGCCGGTCTCCATCGCACCGAGCACCC
>CAYSGN010000144.1:0-5305 GCA_964430615.1 uncultured Janibacter sp.
GCGTGCGGCGAGGCCATCGACGTGCCCTGGTAGTACTCGTAGTACCCGCACTCCTGCTTGCCCTTGACCTTGGCGCAGTCCTTGAAGACCGAGCCCTCCGCCTCGGGGGTGATGTTGCCGTCCTCGTCGACGGACCCCTCGGACTTGACGACGTTCTCCGGGACCGAGGAGAGGATCATGCTCGGCGGGTTCGCCCCGGTCGCGTTCGGCCAGTCGTAGGCGTCGCCACCGGGAGCGGCGACCTCGATCTGCCCGGAGTCGATGTCCGTCGTGTAGTTCGAGTAGTAGGCCTTGCGCTCCGACGGACCCACCGAGGAGACCCCGATGACGTCCTTGTGCTGCGTCGGCAGGTCGAGGCAGTTGGCCGGGTCGATGGTCCGGTCGTGCTCGTTGCCCTCCGGGTAGTTCGGGCTGGAGGTGTCGGTGCCCGGGTTGGCCAGGTCGGTCGCCGCGTTGCCCAGGGCGCCGACGAGCGTCACGTCCTTCTCGTGGGCGTACTCCAGGGCCCGCGAGACCGACTCGATGATCATGTCCTGCTCGGCGGCCTCCTCCGGGCTGTCCTCGGGAGCACCCCCGTGGCAGTAGTAGGCCCACGGGTCGACGTAGAAGCTCATGTTGACCACGTCGATGCCCGCGTCGGCGGCATAGGTCAGGGCGTTGACCGTCGGACCGACGAAGAAGTAGCCGGCGTCCTGACCGGCGCGGATGTTGACGATCCCCGCATCCGGGGCGACACCCGAGACCCCCATGCCGTTCATCGCGGCCGCCACGGTGCCCGCGACGTGCGTGCCGTGACCGCCGTTGTCGACGTCGGCCGGGTCGACGCAGCCGTCGTACTCGCACGGCCCGTCGATCTCGGGGATGTCGGTGACGAAGTTGCGCGAGAGCCGGTGGTCGAAGTTCGGGGCGATGTCCGGGTGGCTCGCATCGACGCCGGTGTCGATGATGCCGACCTTGACCCGCTTGTCACCCGCCTCGACCTTGTGCGCCTCCTGGGCATTGATCATGTCCATGCCCCAGAGCTTGTCGTCGAGCGGGTCGGCGGCCCCCTTCTTGTACTTGCCCTTGCCACGGTTGGCCGGGGCGTTGCCGTTGTTCTTGCCGGCGGCCTTGCCGTTGCCGAAGCCACCCGACTTGTGCGGGCGCTCGACGGCGTCCTTCTTCTTCGGCTCGGGCGAGCGCCCGACGATGCCCTCGGAGGCGGCGCCGAAGACCCCCGACATCGAGCGGGCCTTCTTCGCGAAGTCGGCATCCGTCGAGGAGACGGTGACCATGCCGACCCGGTCGTTGACCGAGGTGACCTTCGCACCGGCCTTCTCGAGGCGCTTGGCCAGGGCCCGGGCGCTGTCGCCCCGCTCGGCCAGGACGACGTAGCTCTCGGTCTCGCCGCCGCTCGTGGTGAAGGTGACAGAGGTGCTGCTGTCAGCAGGTGCTGCGGCGGCGCTCGTGGCCCCCGCCATTCCGGTCAGTCCGAGCGAGAGGGCGCCCAGGACCGAGACCATGCGGTGGTGTCGCATGTGATTCCTCCCATTTCCGGCGGTGGCCCCATCGCCACCGCCACCCGCTGATTATGGTGCGGCTCACACCGGAATGCAGCGCGAGACGGAGGGCGTGTCGACACCACGGGCCCCGCCACCGCCGCACGCGGTGTCGGGGCCCGTCCGGTCCGGAGGGTCGGTTACCTCAGCTCCTTGCTCGAGTAGCCGAGCACGCGACGGGCGACGACGAGCAACTGGATCTGCTGGGTGCCCTCGAAGATGTCGAGGATCTTGGAGTCCCGGGCCCACTTCTCGAGGAGGTGGGTCTCGGCGTAGCCGGTGGCCCCGGCGAGCTCGACGCACGCGAGGGAGACATTGACGCAGGTGCGTCCCGCCTTCGCCTTGGCCATCGAGGCCTCCATCGAGTTCGGCCGGCCGTTGTCGGCCATCCAGGCCGCGCGCAGGGCGAGCAGGTAGGCGCTCTGGTAGTCGGCCTCGAGCTCGATGAGCTTCGCCGCCGCCGCGGACTGGACGTTCGCCGGGCGGTCCCAGTCGATCTCGACGCCGGCCTCGGCGAGCAGCTCGGTCGTCGTGTCCAGGGAGGCGCGGGTCAGGCCGAGGGCCATCGCCGCGACGAGCGGCCGGGTGTTGTCGAAGGTCTGCATGGCACCGCCGAAGCCGCCCTCGATCTTGATCTCCGGGTCGCCGAGGAGGTCCTCGGCCGGCACCCGGCAGTCGTCGAGGACGAAGGCCGCGGTGTCGGAGGCACGGATGCCGAGCTTGTGCTCCAGGCGCACCAGCTGCAGCCCCGGGTTGTCACGGCGCACGACGAAGGACTTGATGGCCTGCTTGCCGAGACTGCGGTCCAGCGTCGCCCAGACGACGACGAGCTCGGCCCGCTCACCGGCGGTGACGAAGATCTTCTCGCCGTTGAGGACGTACTCGTCACCGTCCTTGACCGCGGTGGTGCGGATGGCACCGGAGTCGGAGCCGACGTCCGGCTCGGTGATCGCCATGGCCGCCCACTTGCCGGCGTAGCGCTCCTTCTGCGCGTCGCTGGCGACGGCAGCGATGGCCGCGTTGCCCAGGCCCTGCCGGGGGATCGAGAGGGTCAGGCCGACGTCGCCGCGGCAGGTCTCCAGGATGGAGAGCACCGAGGAGAGGTTGGACCCGTTGCGGTTCTTCCGCTCCCCCTTCGTCGACCGGCCGGAGCCGACCGCCGCGACGTCGCCCTCCTCCGCGCCGTCGTCCTTGGCGCGGGTCGAGGACGTGGCGCCGGCACCCTGCCCGGCACCACCGTCGCTCATGCCGTCGATGACGGCCGAGACGAGGTCGAGCTCGGCGGGGTACTCGTGCTCGGCACGGTCGTACTTGCGCGAGATCGGCCAGAAGACCTCTTCGGCCATGCCACGGGCCTGGGAGACGAGCGGGCGGAACTTCTTCGGAACCTCGAGATCGATCATCGTCGTGTCCTTGTGGTCTGTCGTGTCTGTGGGTCTGTGGGGAGGTCGCGGCTCAGACGAGCAGCGTGCCCTCGAGGACTCCGGCGCCCCGCAGGTCGCGGTACCAGCGCTCGTTGTCGAACTCCTTGACGAACCCGTGGCCACCGAGCAGCTGGACGCCGCTGGAGCCGATCCACGTGGCGTGCCGGGCGACGAGGCTGCGCGCCTGGGCGATCTCGGCGGCGGCGTCCTCGCCGCGGTCGAGGCGGGCGGCGGCCTTCCACACGACCAGCCGCAGCCCGGCCAGCTCGATGGCGATGTCCGAGACGGTGAAGGCGACCGCCTGGCGGTAGCCGATCGGCTCGCCGAAGGCCTTGCGCTCCTTGACGTACTCGCTCACGTGGTCGAGGACGGCCTGGCTCGTGCCGACGGCGGCGGCGGCCCAGGCGAGCCGGGCGCGGCGGACGGCGTCCGCGTGGTCCTCGGTGGTGCCAAGGAGGTCGGCGCGGGGCACCCGCGCCCCTTCGAGGTGCAGCCGCGCGGTCCGGGCGGCACGCACCCCCATCGCGGGGTCGTCCTCGACCTGCACCCCCTCGGTGCCCGGCCGGACGACGACCAGTCGGGGCCGTCCGTCGATCTCGGCGGAGACGACGAAGAGCTCGGCGCCCTCGGCGCCGGGCACGATCGCCTTCACGCCGGTGAGGACGACCTCGTCACCGTCCACCTCTCCCTTCGTCCGCAGCGCGAAGGGGTCGAAGAGCACCTGCGGCTCCTGGAGGGCCAGGGCGGCGGTGGGCGGGTTCTCCCCGGTGAACTCGCCCAGGTAGGTGGCCTGCTGGTCGGCGTCGCCGTAGGCGGCGATGGCGGTGGCGACGGCCGCAGGGGCCATGACCGCCGTGGCGATGCCCATGTCACCTCGGGCCAGCTCCTCGAGCACGAGGGCGGCGGTCACCGCAGAGCGCTCCTCGGCGATGCCGTCGAGCTCGGCCGGGACCCCGATGAGGTGCAGGCCCATCTCGGCGGCGGCGGTGCGCACCTCGTCCGGGACGCGCCGGTCGGCGTCGGCCTGGGTGGCCGCCGGTCGGATGACCTCCTCGGCGAGCTCGCGCGCCACGCCGGAGATCATCTGCTGGTCCTCGGAGGGCTCGAGGTCGAAGAGCGCCCGCGGCGTGGCCCTCGCCGCACGGGCGGGGTCGCCGCTCCCCGTCCGTCGGGTGAAGGCGCGACCGGCTGCGGTCTGGGCCTTGAAGCCGGTGACCGCCCCCTTGTAGAGGTAGCGCTCGACGCGGGCCCGCACCTCCTTGTCCTTGAGGCCGGGCAGGCCACCGGCCTTGGCGATGAGGCGCAGGCCGAGGCGCTGGCCCCTGTCGGCCAGGGACGTGGACGTGGAAGCCATGGTGACTACCCCTTCGCAGAGTTGTCGGTCGAAAGTGCTCGATACAGACAGTACCCGCTACAGCGAGTACCGGTAAACCGGTGAGTCACTACCGACGGCCGTGACCTCCGGCACAACACCCCTCGCACGACCGGTGACTGGTCACACATCGACCGGCCCGACCCACGCCGACGCGGCGCGGTAGCCTGCCGATCACCGGGAGCATCTCAACGTGCTCCCGGCTCCGGGAATCACGCGAGAGGGAAATCAGAGCATGGTCGACGTCGACGCCGCGCTGGAAGCATCGGGACTCACCAACGATGCCGTCCGCGAGTACGTGAAGTACTGGGCAGAGATCACCCAGCCGGACCGGATCGAGGTGGTCCACGCCTCCGACGACGACCGGCTGATCCAGGAGGCGCTCGAGGCGGGCGAGCTCCTGCCGGCCGGCGAGGGGCGCTACTACTCGCGTTCCTACTCCAAGGACACCGCCCGGTCCGAGGAGCGGACCATCGTCGCCACCAACGACGAGAAGGACAAGGGCGTCTACAACAACTGGCGTCCCGCCGCCGAGATGAAGGAGAAGCTGACCGGGCTCATGCGCGGTCAGTCCCAGGGCAAGACGATGTACGTCCTGCCCTACCTGATGTCCCCGAAGGACAACGAGCTCGCCCAGTGGGCGACCGGCGTCGAGCTGACCGACTCCCGTCCCGTCGTGCTGCACATGATCCGCATGTCGCGCGTGGGCATCGAGCACGTCAACGACCTGCCGGAGCAGGACAACTTCGTGCGTGCGGTGCACGTCACCGGTGACCTCGAGAACCTCGGTCAGGGCACGCCCGACGACAAGCGGTACTTCGTCACCGTCGCCGACGAGCGCACGATCCTGCACTTCGGCTCCTCCTACGGGGGCAACGCGCTGCTCGGCAAGATCGCGCACGGTCTGCGCCAGGGTGCCTACGACGGCTGGGACACCAAGAAGTTCCTCGCCGAGCAGTACATGCTCATCG
>CAYSGN010000145.1:0-5280 GCA_964430615.1 uncultured Janibacter sp.
CTCCCTCTCCCCGAGCCAGAAGTCTAGCGTGAGCACAAGACACGCTGCCACGGGGGTCCCCGTCCGACGTGGGTGCCAGGCTCGGACCCGTACGTGGTGGCACACGGCGGGGCTCCCCGATCGGGGTCGAGGTGACAGGGCTCGTCCGCCCGAGCGCTGACACTCGAACCGGCGACGGGCCGGGAGGAGTCCGCACCGGTCGGTAGCGACGTAGACTGGACGCGGATGAGTCGGCCGGACGGCCGCGTCACCGCTCTCGGCGGTGTCGAGGAAAGTCCGGGCTCCGAAGGGCATGGTGGTGGCCAACAGCCACCCGGGGTGACCCGCGGGACAGTGCCACAGAAAGCAGACCGCCTCGACTGCCACGGTGGTCGGGGTAAGGGTGAAAGGGCGGTGTAAGAGACCACCAGCGGTCCGGGCGACCGGACCGGCTCGGTAAACCCCACCAGGAGCAAGTCCAGACAGTGCACGCTCGAGGGCTGCCCGCCCGAGTGCACGGGTAGGACGCTGGAGGTCGCCGGCAACGGCGACCCGAGATGGATGGTCGTCGCCCCGCCACCGGTAACGGTGTCGGGGAACAGAACCCGGCTTACAGGCCGGCTCATCCCCAAACCCTTGATCCTGTCAGGGGTTTGGCCTGCCTACATCTGTAGCAATCCGCAGGAAATCCGTTCCACGTGCAAGAGCCGAGTCGACGGCATCTCTAGTGCGCTCCTGAGAGTCGGGCCACAGGTGCGTGTAAGTGTCCAGAGTCTCCTGCGCCGACTTGTGGCCAAGCCGCTCCTGCACGACCTTCACCGACTCCCCATGCTTGATCAGCAGCGACGCGTAGTGGTGCCGCAGCGCATGGAACCCTTCGCCCTCGGCCCCAGCGATGGCGGTCGCACGCTTCCACGGGGACCACAGCGTCGACTTCCGCAACGGCGCACCCGTGCTCGTCGTGAACAGCAGCCCAGCCTCTCCTGGCGGGTATGCCCTGATGTGGGCCTCCAACGCGTCCGCCACGACCCGCGGCATCGGGACCTCTCGGTGCGACGAAGGTGTCTTCGGCGGCCCGAACTGCGGACGACCATCCTGCACGTCGCGCAGCTGCCGGTCGACGATGATCTTCCGATCCGGGAAACTCACCCGGTCGACAGTCAGGCCGAACACCTCCCCCTGCCTCAGGCCCGTGCCGGCCGCGAGGAGCACCATCGCCTGGTATCGGTCTGGCATCGCATCGACGATCGTGTAGACCTGCTCCACCTCGAGCGGCACTACCCGCTCTTTCAACTTCTCCGGCAGGGCAATGCCGACACATGGAGTCCGGGCGATTCTGCGGGATGCCACAGCGGCTTTGAAGACGGTGGACACGTACGAGTAGGTGACTTCGACGGTCGAGGCTGAGAGGTCTTCGGAGAGGCGCTTAACGAGCCCCTGGACCGTGTCCGGGGTGAACGCCGACAGGGGCACATCTCCGACGATTGGATAGACGCGGTTTACGAGCGCAACCTTCACAGCCTCGGCGGTCGAAGGCCGGTAAGTGCGCGTCGCCCGCCACTGTTCGGCGTACTCCTGAAACGTGACGGTGCCGGCCCGCGGGTCTACGTACATGCCGGTCACGACCGAGGCGTTCACCTCGTCGAGCCAACGCTTAGCGTCGATGCGGCGCTTGAAGCTCTTGGAGATCTCTTTGCCGGTGTGGTCCCGGTACGAGGCCCGCCACGACCACGTCCCGGTCGGCTCTGTGAGCCATTTCCCTCGCGCGCCGGGATCTGGGTTGGGCATGCGCGCCCCGCGCTCGTCGAGAACGAAGCGGCGCGCGTAGTGCTTGCGGATGCTGCCCATGGCTACGTCGAGAACGTCGCTTCGGCGGCCAACCGCTGCTTCTCGGCCTCGACTTCCTCGAGCACCTCACGTGCCACATCGACGACCGTCTCGTCTGCGTACTGGCGAGATGAGTCAACTAGCTTGCCTAGCCCTTGCCGCTCGCCAGCCTCGATGAACAAGGTCAGAGACCACCGGGCGCGCTCATACTTCCTGGCCACATCCTCGACGCTATCGCGGAGGCTGAAGACCTCTTCGACATGCTGTTGCAGCCTCCGAGCTCGCATCACGTCACGTGGCTCTTCGATGAGCTGATCGAGCTTGGTCACGAGGATGAACGCGAGGTCTTTGGCTTCCACCAGTTTGAGCGGACGGTCGCCCTTCTCTACAGCCCAGACGGTCGCCTGGCTCCACTTGTGACCCCGTTCGCGCATCGCGTCGGCCAGAGCCTTCTGGGTCATGTCACCGCGCAGCGTGGCGACGTTTTCGCCCACGCGCTTGTCCTCGTCGTTTACCGCCATGGACGCACCGTACTAGATGACGCAGTAAGAACCTGTTGCAGCCAACTAGAGACCGTGTAACACTAGGAATGTGAGTTTCGTACTCGCCTAACCAACAGTCATACCTAGTTTCGGAGGAAGCCATGCAGGATCGACCCGCAATCGAGCTACTGACTCTCGACGAGGCCGCCGAGATGCTGCGCAAGACACCCGCGCAGATGCGGTGGTTGCGCTACAAGGGAGAGGGTCCGCAGTCCGCGCTCATCGGTGGCCGCGTCATGTACCGCCTTGCCGACATCCGCGCGTACATCGACGCGGCATTCGAAGGTCAGGTCAGCGCGTGAGCACGCCGCTTAGCACCTTCACCGCCGCCACCAAAGCAGTCCAAGACCGCTACGCCACGAGCCGCTGCAAGGCCCGCCGTGCCACGAACGACTACCTCAGGCACGCGCACTCCCCGACGCTCGAAGGGCTCCTGGACCACGCCGGCCTCATCCTCGGCCAGCCACCCCACAAGGACGAGACCGGCGAGACCGCCGCCCAGAACGCCGACCACGACCTCCACAACATGGTCGAGGCCCGCGCTGAGGCAGCTGTCGCACTCACAACCACCCCGTGACCGCAAGACCCCATTAAGGAGCCACCATGTTCACCACCACCCATCGCCCCTGGTGCAGCGACCACCGCCTCGAGGAGGACAGGGAGGGGTCCGCTGCCGACGTGTGCAAGCACTCCGTGACCCGGGGTCGGTTCACCGTCGACGTCGAGGATTGCCCCTCGTGGACCGAAAGGGAGCGCGACCAGATCGTCGTCCCCGAGATCCCCTACGACGTCTCGTGCACCGCCAGCGACGCACGCGACCTCGCGGCTGCCCTGCTCGAAACGGCACGCCTCGTCGAAGGCGGCCAGCGATGAACGCCCCGACACACGAGCTCGTCACCCGGCGGATCCTCGTCGCCCTCCGAGACGCCCTCGAAGACGCTGGGCTGTCAATCGAGCACGCCGCCCATCAGTCAGGCATCCCCGAGAGTACGCTGCGCTACGCCCTCTCCGAAGGGACCGAGCTCAGCATCAACCACCTCGACCAGTTGTGCGGGCTGCTCGGCTTCAAGGTGTCGGAACTCGTGGCGCGCGCTGAGCAGCCATGCCCGTCCTGGTGCCAGCGACACCCCGACCGTGAGCCGTTCGGGCACGTCGCCACCCTCTACGCCACCGGATGGGCGCTCACCCTCGAGCAGCTCGAGGGCAGGCAGCCGACCATCTACATCCCCGAGGACGCCCTCGAGAACGGACTCGACCCGACACAGGCAGCGAACCTCGCCACAGCCCTGCACGCAGCCGTGCGCCTCGCAGGCGGTGACTGTGCGTGCTGATCCTCTTCGCCACCGCCTGCGTACTCGCGCTCGTCGCACACGCCGCCGGGTGGCTCGACTGAGCAGAGCCCCAAAGACCAACCAGACAGAAGAAAGCCGCCCGGTGCAGGGGCGGCTCTCCAAGAACGTAGGTAGGCGTTCCATGACTGATCGTACCAAGGGACCAGCTGGCGGTGCCCGATGAAAGTCACCGGCCGAATCCACATCGACCTGACCGTGTACGACCCGGACTCTCAACACGACCGACAAGAGGCATGTCGCCTCATCCGCAGCCTCGACATGGCCCCGCCCTCTGTCGAGGTCACTATCCAAGTCCCCCGCGGACTCAACCCGTGGCTGTTCGGAGCCCTCGAACTCCACGACCACGGCCAACATCTCGGGCCGATCACCGTCGCGAGCAACTGCTCGACGACCGTCGAACGGTGGATCGGGACCCTTCGACGCAATCCCCGTGAGGAGACACCACTTTGACCACACAGCCCCCGCAGACCCCGCCTGTTGAGCTGCCGAAGGTCTGGCAGGCGACCGCACTGGTTCGGTCATCCCAGCCTGCGTGGCTGGCCCGCAAGCGCCTCCCCCGGTCGGCTGTCACGATCCTCGTCGGTGACGAAGGGATCGGGAAGTCACTCCTATGGGTTTGGATCGCCGCGGCCGTCACAAACGGTCGCGCCCTGCCTGCCTTCGGCATCCCAGCTCGCGCCCCCGAACTTGTCTGGCTCATCGTCACCGAGGACGAGTGGGCTTCCACGGTCCTGCCCCGCCTCGAGGTTGCAGGAGCGAATCTCGACATGATCCGGGTGATCTGCGTCGACATGGACGGGGGAGGCTCCCCGATCTTCCCGAGGGACATGTGTCTCATCACCGAGTCGGAAGAAGCCATCGGTTTGATCGTCGTGGACGCGTTCCTCGACACGGTCAGCGGCACTCTCAACATGAAGGATCCGCAGCAAGCAAGGCGCGCGCTGCACCCGTGGAAGGAAGCGGCCACCAAGACCGGAGCCGCGGTCATGCTCCTAACCCACACGAACCGTGTCGACTCCAAGAACGCCCGCGACAAGTACGGCATCACTGGCGAACTTCGGAAGAAGGCTCGGATGACCCTGTATGCACAGCAGGACGAGGAAGGCCACCTCATCGTTGGGCCAGAGAAGTCGAACCTGGTCGGGAAGGTCGCTGCCTCGAAGCTCAAGGTCGAGACCGTTGAACACTTCAAGCCGACGCAAGATGATGACGGATTGATCCCATTCCTCAAGTACATGGGTGAATCCGAACTGTCCGCGAGGGAACACCTCGAAGCGGCGTATGACGCGGAGCACGACAGCGACCATGGCGAACGAGACAGCGCAGCCGAATGGCTTGTCGACTACCTCGGTCGGCACGGAGGCGAAGCCCGTCCAGCGGAAGTATTCAAGGCCGGCAAGAGCGAATGCGGCTTCTCGGTCGACACCCTCAAGCGGGCCAAAGGCAAGCGGGTGAAGTCGCACAAGGCAGGCATGGATTCCGGGTGGACATGGAAGCTCGTGGACAGCGACCGACCCACCGAAGAGAGCACGAAGGGAGCGAAGGGGGCAGTGCCCAGAGACACGCTCTCTTCGCTCCCT
>CAYSGN010000146.1:0-5083 GCA_964430615.1 uncultured Janibacter sp.
GCGACTTCCTGCTCCTCGGCGACCTCAACGTCGCCCACACCCGCCAGGACCTGACCAACTGGCGCGGGAGCGCCAGGTCCGAGGGGTTCCTGCCCGAGGAGCGTGAGTGGTTCTCCTCGATCGTCTCGCCCCGCACGCTCATCGACGTCGTGCGCCACGTGCACCCGCACGCGGACGGGCCGATGTCATGGTGGTCGTGGATGGGCGGCGCCTTCGACCGGGACACCGGCTGGCGGATCGACTACCACCTCGCGACCCCGGCGCTGGCCAAGCGGGCGGTGGCCGCGGGGACCGACCGACCGGCCAGCGCGGCCGAGCGGGTCAGCGACCACGCGGCCGTCGTCGTCGACTACGCCGACGCCTGACCGTCACCACGAAGGGGGGACACCCGCATGACCCAGACACCGCGGGCCCGCGCCGTCGGCGCCCTCCTGGCCGTCGGCGTCCTCACCGGGTGCAGCCTCGTCGGTGACGATGCCGTCCCCGAGGACGAGCCGCAGGAGCAGGCGTCGGAGCGCGTGACGGCGATCCGCGAGACCGGGCGGCCACCCACCCACCACCTCCTGGCGACGATGGACCGGGCACCCACGGAGCTGTTCACCCTCCCCGTCGCCGAGACGGACCCGCAGCAGGAGTGCAGCGGATCGACGTGCGTCGTCACTTGGCAACCGCTCGACGGCGACACGGTCGTGGCCCAGGGCGCCGTCAGCAACAGCGGCGAGGAGGGTCGGCACGACTTCCGCTCCGCCGTCGACCTGACGACCGGTGAGGTGGTGTGGTCGACCTCCGAGCCCGTCCCACCGGGCCGGGTCGACTCCGGTGAGACCTGCATCGTCGGGACCGCCAAGGCGCTCGTCTGCGTGGAGACCGGCTCCGATGGCTCCGACCAGTTCGCCTTCCGCACCATCTCGGGGGAGAACGGCGAACAGGTGGCGCGCGCCACCTTCGCCGAGGTCGCGCCGTACGCCGGCCCGCCGACCCCAGATGGGGCGACCATCGTCGGCATGAGCGCCGAGCGCCGCGGCGAGGACGCCTACGTGAGCATGCTCGTCCAAGCGGACGAGGCCACGAGCCGGACGGCATCGGTGCACGCGGCGAAGATCGCGGCCGACGGGTCGATCGCATGGCACAACCAGTCCCCGGCGAGCATCGCCAACGCGGTCCTCCACGAGACCCACCGCCTCGGCGACCAGCTCGTCCTCACCCACGTGACCACCGAGGACGGCGAGCCCTTCGCCCTGTCCGCCGGCACCGGCGACCTCGTCCTGATGTCCGGGGACAACGCCGACGCACTGACCGGGATCACCGAGTCCGCTCGCCATTTCGTCGACGACGGCAGCGCATCCGCCCACCGCTTCCTGCGCGACGATTCCGGCAACACCCGGGTCCTGCCTGCTGGCGACGTGGACGAGGAGGCCCTGTGGAGCATCCCCGCCGACCGGGCCGTCGCGGCCGTGTGCGGTGGCGTCGTGGCCCTGACCAACGAGCCGCACGACGAGACGGAGCCCACCACGACCGTGCGCGCCCTCGAGGACGGCCGCGAGCTGTGGCACCGGGGCCTGTCGGACGAGGCAGCGCTCTCGTGCGACGGCGAGCACCTCGTCCTCGCCGACGACGACGGACTGACCGCGCTGGACCCCGAGAGGGGCCGGCAGGCGTGGTCGGCCGGCGGTCCGTGGGCGAAGGCGCGCGCCATCACGGCGCTCGACCCGACCGGGACCTCTCGGCGCTTCGCCGTAGTCGGTGCGAGCGCTGCCGGCGAGGAGACGGTCACGGTCTACCAAGCCCGGTAGGCACCGCTACGGTGAGACCCATGAGTGACCTCACCGTGCTGCACAACCCGAAGTGCTCGACCTCCCGCTCCGCCCTCGAGACCGTCGAGGCAGCGGGCAAGGAGGCCCAGGTCGTCCAGTACCTCAAGGAGCCCCTCGACGAGGCGGCGCTGCGCGAGCTGATCGGCCAGCTCGAGGACGAGCCGACCGACCTCGTGCGCCGTGACTCGTTCTTCAAGGACCAGGGCCTGACCGACGACGACGTCGCCACGACCGACCAGGTCGTCGCCGTGCTCGTCGAGCACCCGCGCCTGATGCAGCGGCCCGTCATCGTCAAGGGTGACCGCGCGATCATCGGCCGCCCGAAGGACCGCGTCGCCCCCTTCGTCGAGGACTGACCCGACCGGGCTCAGACCTGGAGCTCACCCATCTCGTCCCAGCCGGTGCCGTCGACGACGCGGCTGATGATGCGCGGTGTCTCGGCGAGCGCGGGTCGCATGGTCTCCAGGCCCTTGGCGAAGTGCTCGCTGCTCACGTGCGCCTCGCCGGCGTCGTCCTGGAAGGCCTCGACGAGCACCCACTCGTCCTCGTCATCCAGGCTCTTGCTCCAGTCGAAGAAGATGTTGCCCGGCTCGGCGCGGGTGGCCTCGGTGAACTCCTTGACCAGCTCGGGCCACTTCTCGGTCCACTCGGGCTTGGTGCGGTACTTCACGACGATGAGGATCATGTCCTCACGCTAACGCGGTCCGCAGCGCGCCGTGGTGCAGCAGGTCGGCGACGGCAGAGCGGACGAGCGCGCCGGCCTCGGGGTGGTCCCCCAGCTCGGCGACGACCACGTCGACGAGCTCGTCCACGGTGCGCTCCACGTCCGCGGCCAGCCAGATCGCGGCCCCGGCCCCGGCCAGGCGAAGGGGGCGTGAGCCGATGAGGACGAGCACCTCACCGTCGTGGGCGATGGCGTCCGACCACGGCGCGCGCACGAGCCGGTCGGCGCCATGCAGTCGCATGTCCCCAAGGAGATGCGGCTCGGTGTGGAGGTGCGCGTCGTCGGGGGGCAGGTGTTCCCACACCGGCGGCGGAGTCGCGGGCGCGGCGAGGTGCTCGCGCACGAGGTCGTGGCAGGCGTCGATCTCCGCGTAGCGCAACCGGGCGGGTGGCCCACCGGCGGTGACCGCCCGGGCCAGTCGGTCCAGGCCGTCGGGGACGAGCCAGGTCGACGAGGTCTCGGGCAGTACGGCGATGAGCTGGTCGAGCAGATCGACCGGCTCGATGCTCGGCTCGGTGGCGTCCTCGTCACGCTCGAGCGTGAGAAGTCGCCCGAGCCGGGCCTGGGCCGGGGTCGGACCGAGGCCGAGCTCGTCCGGTGGCGGCTCCTCCTTGCGCCAGCGGTCGTCGGGGTCGATGACCAGGGACGGCGGCTTGGGATGGGGGGCGATGCGATGGTCCGCGAGCAGCACGAGCGTCTCGTCCGAGAGGTAGCCCAGCCGCCGTCCGAGGACCCGGGTGGCGGTCGACTTGCCCCCGCCCGAGGGGGCGACGAGGGCGAGCACACGGCCGGAGTCGTCGGCGAGCGCCGCTGCGTGCAGGAGCGTGACCCGACCGCGCAGGCGCACCAGACCCTTTTTGGTCACCTCGCGGGAGAGGTCGTAGGGCTGCTGCCATGCCATGACGCGGATCGTCTCCGGCTCGTCGTCGACGATCGGTGTGGCGCTCGTCGCAAGGTCGATGCACCGCTGCCACCGGGCCGCGGTGCCCGCGGCGGTGGCCGCGTCGACGTCGGACACGTCGAGCACCCACCGGCACCCCATCGACACCATGTCGAGGTGACGGTCGTCCCCCTTCGCCGGGTCACTCACGCAGGACATCCTCCCCCAGCGGGACCCGGTCATGGGCGGAGGGGAGAGATCACCCGGACCATGTGCCGGAATCGGCGTGCGTGGTGGTCATCCGCGTGAAGAGCTCCGGGTCCTCGATGTTCCACGGGTGGTGCATGCCGGGCGCCACCCAGGTGGTCAGCTGGGGCAGCCGGGCGCGAAGGGGATCGAAGGCGCGCTTCACCGAGGTCGAGTCGTGCTCGGCTGCGACCGCGAGCACCGGTCCGGCGTAGGCGAACTCACCGTCGGGCATGGTCCCTGCCGTCACTTCCCGGAACATCGACCGATTCGTCTCGGGGCTGACCCCGCTCGCGCAGGTCGCGAAGAGCTCTCGCGAGTCATGGGGGATCCGGAAGGCGGCCGCCTGAGCCGCCCAGTACCAGTGCCGGTGCCACAAGGGGGCTTGGACCCCAATGAGCAGGCGCTCCCACCACGCGTATCCGATCACCGCTGCCCCGCTGATCGTGCAGGTGAGCACCAGGTCGGGGTGGCGGTGGATCAGCTGCACCGCGACCAGCCCACCGAGGGAGAGGCCCACCACGTGGGCGCGGCCGTCCACGCCGCGCGAGGAGATGAGCTCGGCGACGTCGTCCGCAGCGCCGGCGACTCCGGGCCAGGCCACACCAACCCGTCGTCCGTAGCCGGGAAGGTCGGGGGTGAGGACGTGGCGATCGGCCATGCCCGACACCTGTTGCGCCCAGGTCCAGCCGGCCATGTTGCCGCCGTGGAGCAGCACGAAGCTCTCCCCGCGGCGAGGGCCGTGCTCAGCCGGGAAATGCGTGAGGTCGAGGTCATCGGACACAGGTCAGTCCTCCCGATCGGTCAGCCGTTGCCGGGTCTCCCGGATCCACGCGAGCTCGGCTTCGGCGTGGACGATGCCGTTGCGCAGCGTGGCCCCCCGCAGTGCAGCCGCGAGATCCCCATCCCGGGAATCGATCGCCTCGAGAGCCCGGGCCTCCGCCTCGACCTGCGCCTCGCGCTCGGCCAGCAACCGCTCCACACCCTCTCGCCCGAGCGGGGCAGCGAAGAACAGCCGGGCGAGGAATGGCTCCTTGGGACGGTCGGGATCGATCGGGGAAGCCAGCCACTGCTCCAGCTCGCGAGTTCCGGCTGCGGTGAGTGCGTGGACCTTCCGGTCCGGCTTCCCGTCCTGGGGGATCACCGTCGTCTCGATGGCGTCCTCGGCCGCGAGTCGCTCCAGGGTCCGGTAGATCTGCGACTGGTCGGCGTGCCAGAAGTGCGCCACCGATCCTGCGAAGGACCGGCCCAGGTCGTACCCGCTCATCGGGCGGAGCGAGAGCAGGCCGAGGATCGCGTGACGTAGGTCCATTCCCATAGTCTACTTCACATATAGAGGACTATGCACCTATGAAGGTGCTCATCTAGGCTCGGGTCATGCCCCGTCCTCACGCCGCCGCCCTCTTCGAGGACGCCTGG
>CAYSGN010000147.1:0-4982 GCA_964430615.1 uncultured Janibacter sp.
GCGAGCGGGGAGAAGGCGATCGTCCCGACGCCGAGGTCCTCGAGGGTGTCGAGCAGCTCGTCCTCGATCCAGCGGTTGAGCATCGAGTAGGAGGGCTGGTGGATGAGCAGCGGGGTGCCCATCTCGCGCAGGATCGCGTGGGCCTCGCTCGTGCGCTCCGGCCCGTAGGAGGAGATGCCCACGTACAGCGCCTTGCCCTGGCGCACCGCCGAGTCCAGCGTGCCCATCGTCTCCTCGAGCGGGGTGTCCGGGTCGAAGCGGTGGCTGTAGAAGATGTCCACGTGGTCCAGCCCCATCCGCTGGAGGGACTGGTCGAGCGAGGCGAGCAGGTACTTGCGCGAGCCGCCGATCTGCCCGTACGGGCCGGGCCACATGTCCCAGCCGGCCTTGGTCGAGATGACCAGCTCGTCGCGGTAGCGGCGCAGGTCCTCGGCGAAGACCGTCCCGAAGTTGCGCTCCGCGCTGCCGTACGGCGGGCCGTAGTTGTTGGCCAGGTCGAAGTGGGTCACCCCGAGGTCGAAGGCACGCCGCAGCACGGCGCGCTGCGTCGCGAGCGGCTCGTGGTCGCCGAAGTTGTGCCAGAGCCCCAGCGAGATCGGGGGCAGCCGGAGCCCGGAGCGTCCGCACCTGCGGTACTCGACGTGCTCGTAGCGGCTCGGGTCTGCCTGGTAGTCGTCCACGCGGTAGGTCATGCCTCCATGGTGCCCCTACCGGGCAGGCATACACTCGAACCCGACCATGGACACACGACCCGACCCCGCCCACCCGACCGCAGCGACCTCCTCGACGATGCCCGCGTCCGCATCCACCGAGGGTCTGACGGCCTGGGCCGACATCGACCTGGACGCCATCCGGGACAACGTCCGCGAGCTCGGCCGCCGCGCCGGCGACGCCGACGTCATGGCGGTCATCAAGGCGGACGCCTACGGGCACGGCCTGCTGCCGGTCGCCCGGGCGGCCCTCGACGGCGGTGCGACCTACCTGGCCATCGCCCAGCTGAGCGAGGCGCTCGCCGCGCGCGCGGCGGGGCTGACCGCGCCGGTCCTCACGTGGCTCTTCCCGCCGGGCGCGGACCTGGCGGCGGCGGTGCGGGCGGACCTGACCCTCTCCGCGGGGGCGCCGTGGGCGCTCGCCGAGATCGCGGCCGCGGCCCGTGAGGTCGGGACGAGCGCGAAGATCCACATCAAGGCCGACACCGGCCTGGGGCGCGGGGGCGCCTGGCAGGAGGACCTCGCCGGCATGCTGCGCGACGCGGCGCGGCTCGAGGCCGAGGGCGTCGTCGACGTCGAGGGCATCTTCAGCCACTTCGCCTACGCGGACGCGCCCGACCACCCCACCGTGCGCGCCCAGCAGGACACCTTCGTCGACGTCCTCGCCGATGCCGAGCGGGCCGGGCTGCGCCCCCGGCTGCGCCACCTGGCCAACTCCGCGGCCACCCTGACCAACCCCTCGGCCGCCTTCGACATGGTGCGCCCCGGCGTCTCGATCTACGGGCTCTCGCCGGTGCCCGACATCGGGGGGCCGACGCACTTCGGGCTCCGCGAGGCGATGCGCCTGACCGCCCGCCTCATCAACGTCAAGGACTGCGGCCCGGGGCAGGGCATCTCCTACGGGCACCAGTACACGACGAGCGAGGACACCCGCCTGGGTCTGGTGCCCCTGGGGTACGCCGACGGCATCCCGCGCCACGCCGGCAACCTCGGCCCGGCCCTCGTGGCCGGTCGCCGCTACACCGTCGCCGGCCGGGTGTGCATGGACCAGTTCGTCCTCGACCTCGGCCGGGACTCGAGCGCCGCGGTCGGTGACCCGGTGGTCCTCCTCGGACGGGAGGCGGAGGGCGAGCCCACCGCCCAGGACTGGGCGGCGGCCATCGACACCATCAACTACGAGATCGTCACCCGGCTGGGCGCCAGGGTGCCGCGTCGCTACCTCGGGGAGGCCGGATGAGCGCGCCCGACGCCGCTGGAAGGGCCGTGACACCCGCATCGGGCGGCAAGGAGACCCCGGGACGCCGCGTCGGCAAGGCCGCCGCCACGGGCATCGGACTCGGTGCCGCCGTCGTCGGAGGCGCCGCGATCGCCGGCATCGGGATGGGCAGCAAGGCCGCCGCCCGGGCCTCCCGCGCGTACGCGGTGACGGCCCTGGACAAGGTGCACGTCTTCCCCTTCGCGGCCGACCGTGTCGTCGCCGTCCCCGCGAGCGACGGCGTCGTCCTGCACGCGGAGATCGACGAGCCGGAGGGCTGGCAGGCCCGGCCCACGGTCGTGCTCGTCCACGGCTTCGCGCTCAACCTCAGCTCCTGGGTCCACCAGCGCTCGGCGCTCGTCGCGGCCGGGTACCGCGTCGTCAGCTACGACCAGCGCAGCCACGGCATGTCCGAGGTGGGAGAGCTGGCCCACTGCACCATCGACCAGCTCGGCAAGGACCTGCGGGCGGTCGTCGACGCGACGACGCCCGAGGGCGACCTGATCCTCGTCGGCCACTCCATGGGCGGCATGACGATCATGAGCTTCGCCGGCCGCTACCCGGAGGTCTCCCGCGACCGGGTGATCGGCGCCGCC
The DNA here is from genome assembly GCA_964430615.1 of uncultured Janibacter sp. GTDB lineage: Bacteria > Actinomycetota > Actinomycetes > Actinomycetales > Dermatophilaceae > Janibacter. The sequence goes on from CAYSGN010000147.1 coordinate 2,562, forward strand.
CTCATCGCGACGAGCGCCGGGGGAGAGGGCCTGGTCCACCTCGGGCTCGGGGTGATGTTCGACAAGGTCTTCACCGCGCTCGGCCCGGGGGTGCTCGGCGGCCTCGCCCGCCGCGACGGGTTGTGGGGCAGCCTGCGGGCGGCCGGTCGGGGCATCGAGAACAAGCTCGTCCAGAGGTACGCCTTCGGTGAGCCCGTGCCCACCCGCACGCTGCGGGCCGTGGCGACGATGGTCTTCGGCACCCGCCTGGACACGATCGGCGCCTTCCTGCCCGAGCTCGACGGCGTCGACGTCCGCGAGGCGCTGCCCGGGCTGCGCGAGACCCCGGTCGTCATCGTCTCCGGCTCCGCCGACGCGCTCATCCCGCCGGACCACTCCCGGGCCCTCTCCGACGCGCTCCCCGCGGCGGAGACGGTCGTCGTGCCCGGTGTGGGGCACCTGCTGCAGCTGGAGCGCCCGGACGCGGTGACCTCCGCGGTGCTCGCGCTCGTCGAGAGCACCTGCGGCGAGGACGCGCAGGAGGACGCGGAGCAGGCCGGCCGCGCGGTGGAGGAGACCAGCGCGTGACGATCTCCCTCCCCGACACCGACGCGACGTCCGGGGCGGGGCGGCGGTTGGCCCGGCTGCTGCGGGCCGGTGACCTCGTGGTGCTCACCGGTGGCCTCGGCGCCGGCAAGACGACCCTCACCCGTGGGCTCGGCGACGGCCTCGGCGTCCGGGGAGCGGTCACCTCACCGACCTTCGTCATCGCCCGGGTGCATCCCTCGCTGGGTGACGGACCGGAGCTGGTGCACGTCGACGCCTACCGCCTGGGCGGCACGGCGGAGCTGGACGACCTCGACCTCGACGGCGACCTCGAGGAGGCGGTGACCGTCGTCGAGTGGGGCGCCGGCCTCGTCGAGGGACTCGCCGAGGACCGCCTCGAGGTCACTCTGGTCGCGGACCCGGAGACCGAGGAGCGCACCATGGAGGTGCGCGGGATCGGCCCGCGCTGGGCGGGCGTCGACCTCGAGACGGCGCTCGCCCCCGACGACGAAGGGAGGGGAGCGTGAGGCTCCTCGCGCTGGACACGGCCACCTCGGCGATCACCGCCGCGGTGCACGACGGCGACGCCGTGCTCGCCGCCTGCAGCGTCACCGACCCGCGCCGGACCACCGAGCTCCTCTCGCCGCTCGTGCAGGAGGTGCTCGACGAGGCCGGGACCTCCCCGAGGGACCTGACCCACGTGGCGGTCGGCACCGGCCCCGGCCCCTTCACCGGGCTGCGCGTCGGCCTGGTCACCGCCCGCACCCTCGCCCACGTGCACGGCATCGGGACCTACGGTGTCTGCTCGCTCGACGCGCTCGCCGAGTCCGCCCGGATCGCCGGGGCGCGCGGTGACCTGCTCGTCGCCACCGACGCCCGGCGCAAGGAGGTCTACTGGGCCCGGTACGCCTGCACCGACGCCGCGATCACCCGGCTCGACGGGCCGACCGTGACCCGCCCGGCCGACCTGCCCGAGGACGTGCGTGCCCTGCCGACCGTCGGTCGCGGACCGCAGCTCTACCCGGACCTGCTCGGCCCGATCCCCGGCAGCGAGGTGCTCGACGTCGACGCGGGTGTCCTCGCCGAGCTCGCCGTGCGACGCATCCGTGCGGGGGAGGAGATGCCGGCCGAGCCGCTCTACCTGCGCCGCCCGGACGCGGCCACGCCGTCGCAGCCGAAGCCGGTGCTCGTCCCGCGCCGCAACCAGGACGGCCCCGCCGGTCCCGCGGGCCGGGCGGACCAGGCCGCCGCGCAGGCCGAGCAGTGACCCCGGTGACCGGCGCGCGCGCCGCCGCCCTGCGCGAGGTCCGCTGGCAGGACCTGCAGACCCTCGCCGGGCTCGAGGACGCGCTCTTCGGGGCCGATGCGTGGAGCCTGGACTCGTGGTGGGGCGAGCTCGCCGCCCGGCCGCGCCGCCAGTACGTCCTCGCCGAGGACGCCGCCGGCATCGCCGGGTACGCCGGCCTCGACCACGCCGGCGACACCGCCGACGTCATGACGATCGCCGTGCTGCCGGACCGGCGCGGCGGCGGGCTGGGCCGTCGGCTCCTCGAGGAGCTGGTCGCCCGCGCCCGGGCGGGCGGCGCCCTTCGCCTCCTCCTGGAGGTCCGTGCCGACAACACCGCCGCGCGGGGGCTCTACGCGCAGCGAGGATTCACCCTCGTGCGCACCCGCCGCGGCTACTACCCGGGTGGGGTCGACGCGCTCGTCCTCGCCCTCGACCTGACGGAGGAGCCGTGAGCAACGCCCCGCTCGTGCTCGGCATCGAGACCTCGTGCGACGAGACCGGCGTCGGGATCGTCCGCGGCACCGAGCTGCTCGTCGACGCGATCGCCTCGAGCGTCGACGAGCACGCCCGCTTCGGAGGAGTGGTGCCCGAGGTCGCCAGCCGGGCCC
>CAYSGN010000148.1:0-4919 GCA_964430615.1 uncultured Janibacter sp.
GCCGCCTGCTCACTGCTGGTCCTCACCGGCTGTGGCCTCGTCGTCGGCGAACCCGACCCGGTCTCACTCACGATCGTCTCCAGCGACTGGAGCGGCTGGGTCGAGGGCCAGGGATCAAGCGAGGGTTCGCGCGACGTGGAGGCCACCGAGGGCGAGAGCATCGACCTCGCCGACGACCTCGAGGTCACCTTCACCGAGGTCGAGGAGGACTCGGTGCGGATCCGGACCAGTCAGCACATGTCACCGACGACCGAGGACGGCGGCATCGACCTGAACTCCACGCAGACCGACTTCACCGTCGAGCGCGGGGAGACGCTCGAGATCGTCACGCCAACCATGGACTCCGGCACGACCTACGAGTTCAGCTTCACGGAGTGAGCCTTCAGAAGATCGACTCGACCCACTCCGGGTGGTCGACGAAGGGGTTCCGGTTGCCCTGCCAGTTCTCGAAGATCCGCTCGTTGCGCCGCTTCTCGAAGTCACTGGGCGGGTCCGCCTCGTTCCACTGCTTGAGCGTGGACAGCTTGCCGAGGTAGGGCTCCGAACCGTTGTCCACCTGGTCGTTGACCTCGAGGTCGGGGAAGCCGTCACCCCCTTCGTAGCGCACCGCCATGTAGAACACCATCCGCGCGACATCGCCCTTGACCTCGTCCCGCGGCTCCCATGAGTCCTCGTCGTGGTAACTGCCGGTGGCCTCGTCGTGCGGCTCCCCGCCGTCGTCGAAGTCGAGGTTGCCCCGCGAGGAGTTGACCGTGGTGTCGGTGGGCCGCAGGTGGTGCAGGTCGGTGCCCGGCCCCATCGTCGTGCCGAAGTCGCCGTGACTCTTCGCCCAGACGTGCTCACGATTCCAGTTGTCCACTCCCCCACCGTTGTTCGACTTCGGCGAGGACTCACCGGAGTAGAGGAGGACGACGTCGTTCGTGCTCTGCAGGTCCTCGTCGACGTCCTTGATGCCCTCCCACACCTCGTCGTAGGAGAGGACCGTCTGGTTGCTGATGATCCGGTGCAGCTCCTGGCGCAGCTCCTCACCGGTGAGCCCTTCGGTGCCGTCGTAGTAGCTGCCGGGATCGGCGGCGGCGCCACGCTGCGTGACGCCGGTCGATGCTGCGTCGCGATCGGCCGCGGACGAAGGCAGTGCCACCGTCGACCCCGCGAGGACGGCGGCACTGGTGACGGCGACGAGGCGGCGGTGGGGTGTCATGGGCATCCTCACGGGCGAAGGGGGTGGGTCACCACATCGTGGCGGCCCACCCCCTTCGTCCGGGTGAACGATGGGTCAGGACTCCGTCCGGATCCGGCAACGGCCGTCCTCCCCGGGTCGAGGTCACATCGTCGCGACGTCGATGACGAAGCGGTAGCGCACGTCCGAGGCGACGACGCGGTCCCAGGCCTCGTTGACCTTCTCCGCGGGGATGACCTCGATCTTGGCCCCGATGCCGTGCTCAGCGCAGAAGTCGAGCATCTCCTGGGTCGCGGGGATCCCGCCGATGTTCGAGCCGGAGAGGTTCTTGCTGCCCATGACGAGCGAGAAGGCCGGCACCTCGAAGGGATCGACCGGGGCCCCGACGTTGGCCAGCGTGCCCTCCGGGGCGAGCAGCGAGAGGTACCGACGGATGTCGAGGCTCGCGCTCACCGTGTTGACGATGAGGTCGAAGCGTCCGCGCAGGTCCGTGAAGGTCGTCTCGTCGCTCGTCGCGCGGTACTCGCTCGCGCCGAGCGCCAGTCCGTCCTCCTGCTTCTTCAGCGACTGGGACAGCACGGTGACCTCTGCCCCGAGGGCCACGGCGAGCTGGACGGCCATGTGGCCGAGTCCGCCGAGACCGACGACGGCGACCTTCGAGCCCGGGCCGACGCCCCAGCGGCGCAGCGGCGTCCAGGTGGTGATGCCGGCGCACAGCAGCGGCGCGGCGACGTCGAGATCCAGCCCGTCCGGGATGCGCAGGACGAAGTCCTCGGTGACGACGACGTGGGTCGAGTACCCGCCCTGGGTGATCGTCCCGTCGACGTCCTTCGCGTCGTAGGTCCCGACCTGCCGGCGGCAGTACTGCTGGTTGCCGGCGCGGCAGTGCTCGCACTCGCCGCAGGAGTTGACGAGGCAGCCCACGCCGACCCGGTCGCCGACGGCGTGCGAGGTCACGCCCGGGCCGACCTCGAGGACCGTGCCGGCGATCTCGTGGCCGACGACGATCGGGTAGCTCGCGGGGCCCCACTCGCTGCGCGCGGTGTGGATGTCGCTGTGGCAGACGCCGGCGTAGGCGATCTCGATGAGCACGTCGTGCTCGCCGAGGTCCCGACGCTCGATGGTGGTCGGGGCCAGCGGCTCGGTGGCGGACGGCGCCGCCCAGGCCTTGACGGTGCGCATGGTGCGCTCCTCTCGTGGGGGTTCGCCCACAGTCAACTCCGCTCGGGGAGCCAGCACCAAACGACGCTCGCCGCGGTCTCCCGCCCTCATCGTGTCGACCCATCGTCGACGGTTGGTTCGGCTCAGCTCGCCTCCCGGTACTCGAAGGCCTCGAGCGTCGTCGTGAGCTCGTCCCGGTTCTCGCGGTAGCGCATGCAGTACTCCGTCGGGTACCAGCCGGACTCCTTCCACGCCTCCGGCTGCTTGATCTCGTGGCAGCCCTCCTCGATCCGGCCGTCGACGAGCCCGGAGTACCAGTCCCGGGTGACCATCGGCTCGTAGAAGCTCACCTCGTCGTCCCACACGCCGTAGATGAAGGTGTGGGTGAAGTCCTTCCCGTGGTGCTCCGGCGACGTCGGGTCGATGAGGTGGTTGCCCATGGCCGGCTCGACCGCGTCCATGTCCTCGAAGTCCGGGTGCAGGTAGCGCGCGTCCGGCAGGTCCTTGCCCTTCGGGTAGTCGTCGCAGTGCACGAGGACGTTGCACGGTCCCGGCCGGATCGCCAACCGCTCCTCGTCGGGCGTCGTGTAGAAGTGCACGTCGAAGTGCGGCTCGTCGTAGACCCCGGGGGGCATGTGCCCCATCGGGTTCCAGTTCGTCAGGACGTACTCGAAGGGGGAGTCCGCCTCCGTGGTGAAGTCCTCCCCGAGTGCGAGCGCCTCCTCGTAGCCACCGGAGCACTCCTTCATCGGGTCCTCGGTGCCGTCGCCGTCCTTGTCGTGGCACCACTTGCCGTCGGTGGGCGGGTCGTGCGGCAGACCGTCGAGCGTGGCCGACGGCATGGCCAGGCCGACGGCGACGGGCACGCCGGCCTCGTCGACCTGGGAGTAGGCGGTGATCGTCCCGTCGCCGAGCTCTGCGGACTCCCCGTACTCGGCGCACGGGCCCCGGTAGGACAGCGTCGAGCGGACGATCCCGTCCACCGCCTGCTGCGGCACCCGGATCGTGCGTGCACGGTCGGGCTCGTGCTTCGGGACGAGGCACACCGCGATCTTCGAGCCGGTCTCCTCGGTCGGCGCGGCGGCCGCCCCGTCCGGCGGCTCGTCGGCGGTGGTGAGCGTGTCCGGCCTGGCCGTCGCCAGGGCGCCCACCACGACGAGCGCCGAGCAGGACATGACGATGGTCTTCTTCATCTTTCCCCCCTGGAACACGGGGACGTCGTCGTCCCCACCCATCTGTGTAGTGGCTGCTCCGAGCCGGGGCAAAGGAGTTTTTGCTCAGCCCCCTACACCGAGGCGACGAGCATGGTCGCGGCGAAGACGACCCCGGAGACGACGAGGGTCACCGTGGTGAAGCCCATGACGTCCCGGATCCGCAGTCGGGCGATCGCCAGCATCGGCAGGGCCCAGAAGGGCTGGATCATGTTCGTCCACTGATCGCCGTAGGCGACGCCCATGACGACGATCGCCGGGTCCACCCCGAGCTGCTTCGCCGCGTCGAGGAAGATCGGGGCCTGGATCGCGAACTGTCCCCCGCCCGAGGGCACGAAGACGTTGATGATCCCGCCGGCGAGGAAGGCCCACAGCCCCAGCGTCGTCTCGGTGGAGATCGACACGAAGAAGTCGGCGAGGATCGTGCCGAGCCCCGTGGTCGTCATGATCCCCATGATCCCGGCGTAGAGCGGGAACTGGACGAGGATCTCGCCGACGTTCGCCGCGGCCTTGCCGACGAGGTGCCCGAGCTCACGGGTGTTCTTCACGAGCAGCAGGACCAGGCAGAGGAAGGTCCAGTTGACGATGTCCAGCGTGAGCGCCATGCCCTCCTGGGCGAAGTAGACGACGAGGTAGGCGAGCAGGAAGAGCCCGGTCACGAGCGGGATGACCCGGGAGGTGTCGATCCGGTCCGCAGGGGTGCTCCCCTCGCCGGTCTCGATCGGGTCGTTGCCCTGGGCGTCCTCGAGCGCCGCGCCCTCGGGCAGCTCGACGACCCGGTCACCCCGACCGGGCGCCATGAGCATCATCGCCGCGACGACGACGATGACGGTGAGCGCGGCACCGGCCATGTTCCACCAGGAGAAGATCGTCTCGCTCACGGGGACGGTGCGCCCCAGGGCCTCCTCGACGAAGGTGCCGGGGGTGGCGGCGGCCAGCGGACCGGAGCCCGAGTACCCCATGTGCCACACGACGAAGCCGGAGTACCCGGCCGCCACGAGGAGGGGGTTAGGGGCCGGTGTTCGCGAGCATGTACCCGAGCAGCAGGACGAGCGCCATCTGGGTCATGAAGGCCAGCAGCCCCGTGAGTCCGTCGCCCCAGGCACGGACCACCTCGACGGGTCCGCTGTCGGTCGCGAGCAGGGCACCGACGGCCACGACCGCCGTGAGGACGACGGCGAAGACGAAGGCGGTGGGCAGGTACCGCTCGGCCAACCGGACGAGCGGCCGGGAGACGGCCCTGAGCATGGTGACTCCTGGTGCAGGCGGGACGGTGGACCCGGCACAGGGTAGGTGACTGTGACCCATCCCACACGAGCAGGACGCCGCGGCCGAGGACGCGACACATCGTCCCGGGGGGCCCGTTA
>CAYSGN010000149.1:0-2399 GCA_964430615.1 uncultured Janibacter sp.
GAGGTGCTCACCGACTACTTCGACTCCGGGGACCAGCCGTGGGTCGACACCGAGTTCTCCGGGCGCAGCGACTACTCGGCCTTCATCAACGCCGGGGTGCCGTCCTCCGGGCTCTTCACCGGCGCCGACGGCACGAAGACGCAGGAGGAGGTGGAGATGTTCGGCGGGACCGCCGACGTCACCTACGACCCGAACTACCACAGCCCCGCCGACGACATCGACAACGTCAACATGGAGGCGCTGGACATCATGAGCGACGCGATCGCGCACTCGGCGATCACGCTCGGCCAGTCGACCAAGGACATCAACGGCAAGACCAGCCGCGGCAAGTCCGGCAAGCCCGGGCCCACCGTGCCGGTCGGTCCGGAGGGCGTCGACGCGGCCTGACCGTCACCGACGACGAAGGGGGCCCGGCAGCTACCGGGCCCCCTTCGCCTGTGCCGTCGGTCACGGGGGAATACCCCACCCACCCCGGGGCGTCTCCCTCATGGACCGAGCCACCTCGAGAGGGCAGAGTCTGTGGTGTGACCCCAGGAGGAGACATGAGCCAGCCGTACGACGGTCCCGACCAGCCGGGTGGGGGGCACCAGCAGCCCCCGCCGGACCCGCACCGTCCTCCGACCGGCGGACCGACGCCGTCCCAGGCGGGCGGGACGCCCCCGTCCCTCGGTGGGCCGACGCCACCTCCGCCCGGTGGCGCGACCCCGCAGGACGGACCCACCCAGCAGCCGCAGGGCGCGCCCGTGCACTACGGGCAGCCGCCGCGACCGCTCTCGCCGACGGAGGAGCGCAACTTCGGGATGCTGGCCCACCTCGTGGCGGCGCTCGCGCTGCCGCTGAGCTTCGGGACGCTCGGCTTCGTCGCCTCCCTCGTCATCTACCTGCTGTACAAGGACCGGGGCCCCTTCGTGCGCCAGCACGCCGCGAACAGCCTCAACGTGCAGATCATCACCGCGATCCTGCTGCTGGCCTCGCTGGCACTGATGATCGTGCTCGTCGGCTTCGTGACCTACCCGCTCGTCATCATCGGCGCGACGGTCATCCACGTCATCGGCGCCATCCGCGCCTACAACGGCGAGTGGTGGATGCCGCCGCTGACGCCGCGCTTCGTCTCGTGAGCCAGGCGGCGAAGGGGGTCGTCGTCGCCGGCCACGGGGTCGCCTCGGGCCGGGCGGAGGACTCCCCCTTCGCCGGGGGCACCATCGCGCTCCAGGCCCCGCACTTCGCTGCGCGGGGCCTGGACCTGACCCCCTTCGTCCCGGCGACGATCAACCTGGACATCGCTCCGTACCGGCTCCTGCCCCGGGTGCCGCGATGGACCTTCGCGGACGTCGCGTGGACCGACGTGCACGGCCCGGAGACCTTCTCCTTCGTCGAGGCGAGCGCGACCTGGCGGGGACGCACCCTCGCCGGGCTGGTCTACCTGCCGCACCCGGAGACCAAGCCGATGCACCACCAGCCCGGCACGGTCGTCGAGCTGCTGCTCCCCCACCTCGCGGGGCTGGCGCCGGGCGACGAGCTCGAGGTGGAGGTCCCCGCGGACCAGGCGAGCCTCGAGGTCAGTCGATGAGCACCTCGGTGAGCTCGGCGAAGAGCGCCCCGTTGAGGTCGAAGGTGGCCTTGACCTCGGCGAGCACGACGGCCTTCTCGTCCTCGTCCAGCGGGAGGGCGTCGAGCCGCGCTCGGTAGCCGTCCTTGTAGGGCTTCGGCTTGGGGATGGCCGGGAAGTCGTAGAAGCGCACGCCCTCGGGCCGGTCCAGCTCGTAGGTGCGGGCGAGGATGCGACCGATGGCCTGGCCCCCGGAGAGGTCGCCGAGGTAGCGCGTGTAGTGGTGGGCGACGAAGAGCTTCAGCAGGCTCCCGGCCGCTCCCTTCGCGCCCACCCCGAGCTGCCCCACCGACACCGAGACGAGCACTCCGGCGACGAGGAGGACGAGCAGCACGAGCGGCACGCCGACACGGCGGATCACTCCCCCTGCTCCTGCGGGGCGTAGACGGCCCGGGCGAGTGCCTCGAGCACGTCGGCGCTGCGGGGGCCGAAGGAGAGCACGTCCCCGTCGGCCATGTCCACGAAGCGCCGGTGCTTGCCCGCACTGGTCAGGGCCAGCGCCGGCTTGTCCTCGAGGAGGGCGTCGATGCCGCCGGCCGACTCCAGCCCCCCGGTCATGACGAGGACGAGATCGGGGTTGGCAGAGGTGATCGCCTCATCGGTCATCGGACGCTCCCCCGTCCACCCCTGCTCCGAGGCCACGTCGACCCCGCCGAGTCCTTCGATGAGGTCGTCGGCGCCGGACTCCTCCCCGAAGAGGTAGTAGACGCCCGAGCTGCCCCGGATGTAGAGGAAGATCATCCGGACCTTCTCCTCGCGGCCCTTCGGGGCGAGGTCCTCGATGGTCTGC
>CAYSGN010000149.1:2499-4914 GCA_964430615.1 uncultured Janibacter sp.
GCGACGTCGTCCTCGATCTGCTGGGCCAGCTCGTCCCCGAGCTTCGGCAGGCCGTAGACGGCGGCGACCTCCTGCGCCATCTGCGACGCGCCCTCGAAGGAGGAGTCGTTCGAGACGAAGACGACCGTGATGCCGACGTCGCGCAGCTGCTCGACGACGTCCCGGGGTCCGATCGACCCGTCGGTGATGACCACGGTCGGCTCGAGCTCGATGATCGCCTCGGCGTTGACCGAGTGGCCCTCGGAGGTGACGAGCGGCAGGTCCTCAGCCTCGGGGAGGGTCGTCGACTGGTCACGGCCGACGAGGGTGTCCCCGAGGCCGAGCCCGTAGACGGTCGCGGCGATCGACCCGGAGAGGTTCATCGCGATCCCCCGGGAGGTATCGGTGACCTCGACCTCCCGGTCGCCGGAGCGCTCGTGGGAGGTCACCGTCGCCGGCAGCTTCGGCGCCGGCGACGAGGCGATGGGGTCGATCCCTTCGTCCGGCAGCACGGCGGTGCTCGGCCCCTCGAAGGTGCGGGGCGAGTCGACCGACTCCACCTGGGACAGGGGCGTGGTCGAGGCCGCGGCCGCCTCGTCCGTGCCACCGTGCCCGCCGTCCTGACCGCACCCTGCCAGGGCCAGGGCAGCGGCCACGAGCAGCCCGGTGACCCGGACCCCGGGCCGGCTCATGCGCCCGCTCCGTCGCGGCGACGCAGGACGAGGATCGTGGCGGCCGCGGCCGCGATGGCCCCGAGGCCCGCACCACCGCTCCAGGCCGCCCAGGTGGGGAAGCCGGAGTCGGAGGAGCCCCCGGAGGCCTGGGAGGAGTCCTTCTTCTTCGGGGCATCGAGCGCGGCGGCGGCCTTCTTGTCCTCCCCGAGCTTCTCGGGCGCGACGCAGTCGCTCTTCGCGGTGATCGTGAAGGAGACCGGGTCGAAGGCGGTGCCCTCGGTGTAGCTGGAGAAGGCCGCCTCCCCCTTCGCGGTGAGCTCGGTCGGTGCCTCGGTGGCGGTGATCGTCGTCCTCCCACCCTTCGTGCTCACCTTGGCGTCGCCGAGGTCGACGGTGACGAAGGGGACGCCCCGGCGCGTCGTCGTGTCATCACGTCCCTCCATCGCCGCCTCCATGCTGGCGCCGGTGATGTCCATGGCGATGACCGCACGGTCGCCCTGGAGGCGGACCTGCGGATCCCTCAGGGTCGTCTTCATCGCCCCGTCGTGGCCGGTGAAGGTGACGGTGCCGGGGAAGGCCACGGCGCCGGTGCGCTTCTTCTCGTCGAAGCCGCCGGTCCCCTCCGGCCAGATGAAGGTCGGCGTGGAGTACCTCGCGCCGCCTCGGGTGGTCCAGTCACCGTTCGCGATCGACCCGGAGACGTAGGAGCGGAAGGACTCCTTGAAGCCCCACTCCAGGTCGCGGCCCGTGGCCTTGCAGCTCTTCGCCGCCAGGGCGGCCGCCTCGGCCGCGTCCTCGGCCGAGGACCCGCTCCCATCGCTGCCGGCTCCCGGTGCAGCCGCGCCGGCGCCGTCCGCGGAGGCGACGGTCGTCATCCCGCCGGCCGACGAGCCGCCACCTGCGGACCCGCTCGCGCCGGAGCCCACGGAGAAGGTAACCGGGTCCATCGTCGTCCCGGCCGGGTAGAAGCTCGAGCCGTTGTAGCGGAACATCCTCGCGCCCGAGGAGGTCAGGGTGGCCGGGACGTTCTGGTACGTCGTCAGGCCACCGTCCTCGCTCTTGGCTGCGGCGACCAGGTCGAGGGAGGCGACGTCCATCCGCGAGCCGTTGACCTCGGCGGAGAGGGTCGCCGCCGGCCGGAGGACATCCTCACCTGCGGGTCGGCCAGTCCAGGTCGAGGATGCCGTGGTGGCCGGTGAAGGTGACGGTCCCGCGGTAGTCCGCCCCGCCGTTCGCGTCCGGCGATCCCTGCTGCGGGAAGACGAAGACGCCGCCGCTGGAGGTGGCGCCACCGCCGACCGAGATCGAGCCGCGGGCGATGGGGCCGGTGATGTAGTCGCGGGCTTCGACGTCGTGGGGTCCGGCGTCGTCGGCTCCGGTGTCGGCTTCGGCGTCGTCGGCTCCGGTGTGGTCGGCTCACCAGGACCGCCACCGAGGTGAAGCTGCACGTCGAGGGCACCGGCTTCTCCGGCGCCGCGCCGGGCCTCTACATCGGGCTCACCGAGGCCGGCCCGGTCGACCCGACCAACGCCGGCGCGTACCTCGGGACCGTCTGGCTCCAGGACAGCAAGATCGTCGACGGGAAGTTCTCCGTCGACCTCGAGCCCATCGCCCTCACGGACCTCGACCCCGAGAAGAGCTACGAGGTCCACACCCAGCGGGCGCACGGGATGTCCGCCCAGGACCCCTCGCAGAACGTGCGACAGGCGGTCGACATCTTCGCGGACGACGCCGGTGACGACGACGGCGACGACACCGGCGA
>CAYSGN010000150.1:0-4904 GCA_964430615.1 uncultured Janibacter sp.
TCCGGGGCAGGTCGGCGTACCCGGCGAGACGGAAGAACCGCACGACCCGCTTGGCCCGCACCCGCTGGACCTCCTTGACCGCCTCGTTGTGGAAGCGCCGGGCCAGCTGGACCCGCAGGCCGGCCCCACGGACCCGTTCGAGCGCAGCGGCACCGGGCCCCCCACCGGCGACGATGTCCCGGATCACCTCGGGAGGCAGGGCGGCATCGAGGACTTCCGAGAGCTGGCTCTCGACGACCTCACGACCGGCGAAGTGCTGCCCGTCGAGCAGGTCCGCCTCGAAGCGCCGCTCGTTGACCCGCTCCAGGGACTCGGTCGCCGCACCGGCGATGAGCACGGAGGACGCCGGGTCGAGGACGCCGGAGTTCGCCAGCTCCACGGTGGCCTCGGCCCGCCGGACCACGTGGGCGTCCAGCGCGGACAAGGCACCCTCGACCTTCGCGTGCAGGCGGTCGAGCCGGGCAGCGGTGTAGGAGAGGTACCAGGCGACCGCGAGGGCCACCAGCACGGCCAGGGCGGCCCAGGGGAACCACGTCATCGCGCCTCCCTCCGACGGCGCCGGTCCAGATCGGGACGCAGCCGCGGCACCTGGCGCGTCGAGACCGAGCTGGCGTCGAGCACCGTCTCGTACACCGCCATGATCTCCTCGGCCACGACCTCCCAGTCGAAGTCGCGCGAGCGCCGTCTCCCCAGATCGGCGAGGACGCGCAGCCGCTCGGGATCACCGAGCAGCTCGATCGCCCGGTCGGCCAGGTCGTCGGGGTCCCCGGTCGCGAAGACGGCTCCGGCGGCCCCCTCCCTCCCCGCGTCGAGGACCCGCTGGAAGGCGGGCAGGTCGCTCGCGAGCACGGGCGCCCCGGCGGCCATCGCCTCGACGAGCACGATCCCGAAGCTCTCGCCCCCGGTGTGGGGGGCGACGTACAGGTCCGCCGACGCGAGCGCCGCCGCCTTGTCCTCGTCGGAGAGGGCCCCGAGGACCTGGGTGACCTCGAGCACCCCTTCCGGGAGGCGCTGCCTCGCTGCCTGCACGCCCCCGGGGCCGATGACGAGCAGCCGCGCGCCGGGGACCGCCTCGAGGATCCTCGGCATGGCGGCGGCGAGGACCGGCAGCCCCTTGCGCGGCTCGTCGATCCGCCCGAGGAAGGCGATGGTGGGACGTCCTGGGGTCCCGGCCCACTCCTCCCGCCGTCGGGCGGTGGCGAAGGCCTCGGTGTCCACCCCGTTGGGGATGACCACGGCATCTCCCCCGATGTGCGAGGTGACCGTGCGCCGCGCGTCCTCCGAGACCGCGATGCGCCCGCGGAGCTTCTCCAGCGACGGGCGCAGCACCGGGTAGGCGGCCTGCATCGCCCGGGAGCGCTCGTTGGCCGTGTGGAAGGTCGCCACGACCGGCCCGGTGGAGGCCCACAGGGTGAGCATGGACAGGCTCGGGGCCAGCGGCTCGTGGAGGTGGACCACGTCGAAGTCGCCCTCCTCGAGCCAGCGGGAGACCTTGGCGGCAGCCACCGGGCCGAAGAGCAGCCGCGCCGTCGACCCGTTGTAGCGGATGGGCACCGCCCGGCCGGCGGGCACGACGTAGTCCGGCAGGGCCATCCCCTCCTCCGCGGGGGCCAGCACGGAGGCGTGGTGACCGCGCGCCCGCAGGTACTCGGCGAGGTCGCGGATGTGGAACTGCACTCCCCCGGGCACGTCGAAGGAGTACGGGCTGACCAGGCCGACCCTCATGCCGCCCTGCGCGAGCTCGTCAGGTCCTCGGAGAAGACCCGCTGCATCATGTGCCAGTCCTCGGTGTGCGCCCGCAGAGCGCTCCCGAAGGCGTCCGCGCACGCCTGGGTCACCTGCTCGACCGCACCCGGCCGCCCCGGCGGCGGCAGCGCGATCGCGTCGTGGACCGTGATGACCATGCCCCACTCCCGGCCCACGCGCTCGTGGCGGAAGGTCACCGGGTACAGCGGCAGGCCGGTCTCGACGGCCAGGGCGGCCGGCCCGGCCGCCATCCGCGCGGGATGACCGCACAGGTCGACCTCGACCCCCGAGGCGGACAGGTCGCGGTCGGCGAGCAACGGCATGAGCACGGGTTCGCCGGTGGCCAGCTGCGCACGCAGCAGCTCGTAGGTGCCCGACTGCGCGGGCAGGATCGTCATGCCCAGACCTTCGCGGTAGTCGAGGAAGGCCCGGTACATCCGCTCTGGCTCGAGGCGCTCGGCGACGGTCACCAGCCGGGTCAGGTGCCGTGCGCACCACACGCCCGCCAGGTCCCAGTTGCCGGTGTGCCCGAGGAAGGCCAGCACGGGTCGGCCGGCGCGCAGCTCGGCCTCCAGCTGCGGCATCGCGCCCTCCCACCGGACGAGGCGGTCCACGTCCTCCCCGCTGACCGCCGGGAGGCGGAAGGCCTCCACGTAGTAGCGAAGGGCGGCGCGCACCCCCTTCGCCACGACCTCCTCGAGTCCGGCCGCGTCCAGGTCCGGGCGCACCCGTGCGTAGTTGGCCCGCAGCTGCTGGACCCCGTGCCCGCCCCGGGCGTAGACCCGGTCGGCGGCGAGGTCGAAGATCCGGTAGGCGACCCCCTTCGGCAGCAGGCGCAGCACGCGCCACGCCAGCAGGAAGGCGAGCACGACCGCCCGCTCCCGCAGCCGGGTCACGGTGCCGTCGCGGACCGCGGGCCGCCGAGCGCCTGGCGGCGCACGAGGAGCACCCGCTGGAAGATCGTCACGACGCTCGCCACGGCGAGCAGCGCGAGGACCACCTTGAGGACGACCGCCGGCAGGCCCATCCCGACGAAGCCGGCGGTGACGAGCGTGGCCACGAGACGATCGGCGCGCTCGGCGATGCCGACGTCGGCGCGCATGCCCAGCCCCTCGGCGCGGGCGCGGGCGTAGGAGACGATGCTCCCGAGGACGAGGCAGGCCAGAGCAAGCCACGCCATGACCCGGTCCTCGCCGCCCTGGAAGTACCAGATGGCCAGCCCGGAGAAGATCGCCGCGTCGCCGAGCCGGTCCAGCGTCGAGTCGAGGAAGGCGCCCCAGGAGCTGGAGTGGCCGTTCATCCGGGCCATCAGGCCGTCGACGGTGTCGGAGAAGACGAAGGCGGTGATGAAGAGCACGCCGACGAGCAGCTGCCCCCGAGGGAAGAAGACGAGTGCGCCCGTGCACACGCCGAGCGTGCCGATGATCGTCACGACGTCCGGGCTGACCCCCATCCTCGTCAGCAATGTGGCGATGGGAGTGAGGATCCGGGACACGACGGCCCGGGCGTACTTGTTCAGCATGACGTCCTCAAGCGTATCCGCGCCGGGTCAGTCGGCCGGCCAGGCGGCCACGAGCTGGGCGCGCACGTCCTCGAGCAGCGCCGGCAGGGCCTTGGTCTGCCCGATGATCGGCAGGAAGTTCGCGTCACCGCCCCAGCGCGGGACCACGTGCTGGTGGAGGTGGGCGGCGACACCGGCTCCGGCGACCTCGCCCTGGTTCATCCCGATGTTGAAGCCGTGCGGGCCCGAGCTGCCCTTGAGCGCGGTGATCGCCTGCTTCGTCAGCCGGGTGAACTCCAGCGTCTCCTCCTCGGTCAGGTCGACGTAGAGGGAGACGTGCCGGTAGGGGCAGACGAGGACGTGGCCCGGGTTGTACGGGAAGAGGTTCATCACGACGTAGCAGTGCCGGCCGCGGTGGACGACCAGGCCCTCGGCGTCCGCCTTCGCCGGCGCGGCGCAGAAGGGGCAGCCCTCCCCGGCCTGCGTGCTCGGGCGCTCTCCCTGCACGTAGGCGAGCCGGTGCGGGGTCCACAGCCGCTCGAAGCCGTCCGGGACGGCTGCCAGCCCCTCGGCGGGCTCGTGCCCGCCGGGAGGTGGGTGCGCCACGCCCTCCTGCTCCTCGCCCCTCATGCCGTCCCGGCCGGGAGCGCCTCGGCGCCGGCGGTGGTCGGTGCGCTCACGACCTGCTCCTTGGCCTCGATCGCCGCGCGCACCTTCGCGATGGCCGCCTCGACCGGGACGCCGTTCTCCTGCGACCCGTCGCGGTAGCGGAAGGAGACCGCGCCGTGGCTGCGGTCCTCCTCCCCGGCGATGAGCGTGAAGGGCACCTTCGACCTGCTCGCGTTGCGGATCTTCTTCGGGAAGCGGTCGTCGCTCTCGTCCAGCTCGACGCGGATCCCCTGCGCCCGCATCCGGGTCAGCACGTCCCAGAGGTAGTCGTTGTACTCGTCCGCGACGGGCACCCCGAGCACCTGGACCGGGCTCAGCCACACCGGGAAGGCGCCGGCGTAGTGCTCGACGAGCACGCCGATGAATCGCTCGATGGAGCCGAACTTCGCCGAGTGGATCATCACCGGCTGCTGCCGGGAGCCGTCGGCCGCCTGGTACTCCAGCGCGAAGCGGTCCGGCGAGGGCTGGTTGAAGTCGTACTGGATCGTGCTCATCTGCCAGGTCCGGCCGATCGCGTCACGGGCCTGCACCGACACCTTCGGGCCGTAGTAGGCGGCGCCACCCGGGTCGGGCACGAGCTCCAGCCCGGTCTCGGAGCACACCTGCTCCAGGACCGCGGTCGCCTCGGCCCAGTCCTCGTCGGAGCCGATGAACTTGGTGCTGCTCTCCCCTTCGTCGTCCCGGGTGGACAGCTCGAGGTAGAAGTCGTCGAGACCGAAGTCCCGCAGCAGCCCGAGGATGAAGTCGAGCAGGTGACGGATCTCGTCCGGGGCCTGCTCCTTGGTGACGTAGGAGTGGCTGTCGTCCTGGGCGAAGCCGCGCACGCGGGTCAGGCCGTGGATGACGCCGGACTTCTCGTGCCGGTAGACGTGCCCGAACTCGAAGAGGCGCAGCGGCAGCTCGCGGTAGGAGCGCTGCTTGCTGCGGTAGATGAGGTTGTGCATCGGGCAGTTCATCGCCTTGAGGCGGTAGTCCATCCCGTCGACGT
>CAYSGN010000151.1:0-3211 GCA_964430615.1 uncultured Janibacter sp.
CGAAGTCCGTGTTGACCACCGACCACACGCCGCCGACCGTCGCGGTCGCGAGCATCGCGACGACCGTGTCCGGCGTGCTGGGCAGCACGGCGCACACGCGGTCGCCCGGACGCACACCGATGCCGCGCAGGTGGTCGGCCAGCGCGCCGACGCGACCAGCGAGGTCGGCCCACGTCACCGACTCACGAGGACCGGTCTCGTGCAGACCGACGAGCGCTTCCTCGTCGGGGCGCTCCTGCGCCCAGCGGAGGAGGTTCTGCGCGAAGTTCACCCGCGCGCCGGGGAACCAGCGCGTGCTCGGGATGTCCTCCCCTTCGCGCACCGGCCCGTCGCCGCGCTCGCCGATGACCTCGAAGAAGTCCCACAGCGACTGCCAGAAGTCGTCGACCTCCCCCACGCTCCACGCGTGCAGGTCGGCGTAGCCGCTGGTCTCGACGCCGAGCGTGCGCGCGAGCCACTCCTGGTAGCGGCGCAGCCGCGAGCCCTCGATCCGCTCCTGCGACGGCTCCCAGAGACGGGTCCGGTCCATGTCGTGCTCCTCTGCGAGATCTGTCCCGATGACGCGACGCGCCCGAGCCCATCGAACCACCACGGCGTGTGGGCGTGACGTCCACCCATGGGTGCTGGCGGGCCGAGGCGTGGATCGGGAGGATGAGGCCATGACTCAGGCACCACCCATCATCGGCGCGACGCTCCAGGTGTACGTCCCGCCCCACGCCATCGGTGCGGCACGTGACTTCTACACGGCACTCTTCGGGCGGGAGCCTGACTTCCAGCCGCACGACGACTTCCTCGAGTGGGCGCCCCTGCCGGGACAGGAGTGCTGGATCCAGCTCACGGCGCGGGCAGCGGCCGGCCAGTTGACCAACCGGCTGCGTCTGCGGGTGGCGGACATCGACGCGGCGGTCACGTGGCTCGACCGCACCGACGTCAGCCGTTCGGAGGTCTCGCACCTGCCGGGCGTGGTCGCCTTCGTCGACTTCACCGATCCTTGGGAGAACCGCCTGGGCTACTACCAGGACCTGGTGCCGTCCGGCGAGCAGGTCACCTACCCGGGCACCTCGGTCTCGGACGAGTCCCTCTTCTCTCCCGGCTCCGGCGATGCTTCCACTCCCTGAGATACATAACCTTTGGTTATGCAATAGATAAGTGAGGGCGTAACGTCGTCGCCGTGACTGCGACGATCAACTCGCCTCTCCCCCCTTCGCCCGATGCTGCGGTACAGCACGTCGACGCCACGGCACCGCCCGCGATGGACCGACCCAAGTCCCTGGCGACGACCACGGCCCTCGCCCTCGGCGCGGTGGGCCTGGTCTACCTCGCCGCCACCCACGGGGTGAAGCAGGCCGGCCTCTTCGCGCTCGGCATCGGCCTGGGGGTGGCGCTCTTCCACGCCCGCTTCGGCTTCACCTCCGCCTGGCGCCAGCTCGTCGCCGTCGGCCAGGGCCGTGGCCTGCGGGCCCACACGGTGCTGCTCGGCACGACGGCGACCCTCTTCGCGATCATCATCTCGACGGGCATCGGCTTCGGCGGGGTCGTCCCGGAGGCGAGCGTCGACCCGATCGGTGTCGGCTCGATGGTCGGCGCGCTGCTCTTCGGCATCGGCATGCAGCTCGGCGGCGGCTGCGCCTCCGGCGTGCTCTACCACGTCGGCAGCGGGCAGAGCGCCACCGTGATCACGCTCGTCAGCTTCGTCGTCGGCTCCTTCGCGGGCACGTGGCGCTACGACTTCTGGCAGGAGACGCTGCCGACCTTCGGCTCCTACTCCCTCGCCGAGGACATCGGTTACGGGGGCGCGCTCGTCGTCACCCTCCTCGTCCTCGCCGCCATCGCCGGGGTGAGCCTGCTCGTCGAGCGGCGCCGCACTCCCCCGCCCGTCGCGCCGGTCCCCACTGCTCAGGGACTCGCCCGGGTCCTGCGTGGCTCCTGGCCGATGTGGGCCGGCGGCGTCGTGCTCGCCGTCCTCGGCGCACTCGTCCTCATGACGAAGGGCAGCGCCTGGGGCGTCACCAGCGCCTTCGCCCTCTGGGGAGCGAAGGTCGCGCAGGCCCTCGGCATGCACCCCGAGACCTGGGCCTACTGGCAGGACCCGGGCAACGCGGCCGACCTCAACGGCGCCCTGCTCGACCACTCGACGACCCTGAACGACCTGGGCATCATCGTCGGCGCCGCCCTCGCCGCGGCCATCGGTGGCCAGTTCGTCATCCAGCGCCGCATCCCCGGCCGCGTCGTCGCCGCCGGGATCATCGGCGGGTTCCTCATGGGCTACGGCGCCCGCCTGTCCTTCGGCTGCAACATCGGCGCCTACCTCGCCGGCATCGCCAGCTTCAGCCTCTCCGGCTGGGTGTGGGCCGTCGTCGCCCTCGCCGGCACGTGGCTCGGCCTCAAGGTCCGCCGCCGGATGGGTCTGGCCACCCCTGCCCCGGGCGACGGGGTCTGCTGAGCGGTCACGTCGAGACGAGCTCACCGCGGTGGCGCGCCACCACCCACCAGGTGACGCAGCAGCCCCACGAGCTCCTCGGCCCGCTCCCGGCCACCGGCATCGACCTTCATCGTGACGCCCTTGCCCTCGCGCACGTGCACCCGGAGCGTCCAGGTGATCCACCCCTTCTCCAGCTCCGCGCCGGTGATCCGTGCGGCGGGAGCCTCGTCCAGGACTCGCCACCGCCACACCCTGATCACCTGCAGGACCCGCCGGTCCGTCACGATCAGCAGCGGGAAGGTGCTCGAGCGTTGCGACCCCACCGCGACGTCGTAGACGGTCTCCTCCGGTTCGAGCACCTTCCCCGGGAGACCCATGTCCACGACGTGGAAACGTAGGTGGCTGTTTCGAGCCATGGCAGCGAAGTAGGTCCTCGCCGCCCGGGTCCCCTGCGCGTCGGCGAAACCTTGCGCCAGGACCGCATCCGCGTCCTCCCCGTGCGTGTCACGGACCTGCTTCTGCATGTCCGCCGCGGCCCGCAGCCGCTCCACCCGTCGGTGAAGTCCCATCACGTCCCAGCGTAGGCCGCCGTCTCGACCCGCACGGTCTCCGGCTCGGCCTTGTCGACCGAGCGCTGCGCCGTCCACGCCTTGGCGCTGGTGTCGAAGGTCTCGCCGATCTGCTCATCGGTCAGCAGCTCGGAGCCGTCGTTGCAGCGGTACCAGCTGAGCTTGCCGCCCCAGTGCTGGTCGTGGTCGTGCGAGATCGTCTCGCACGTGGCGCCGCCCT